>JBGQHV010000024.1:0-26287 GCA_041498155.1 Gemmatimonadota bacterium
CCTTCGTCGACCTGAGCCACGTCGTGGCGGATGGGCTGGTGACCTATCCCGGCCTCCCCGCGCCCACGATCCGCGATCACCTCAGCCGGGACGCCTCCCAGGCGCGGTACGCGCCCGGGACGGAGTTCCAGATCGGTCGGATCGACATGGTCGCGAACACGGGGACGTACGTGGATGCGCCGTTTCACCGCTTTGCCGACGGCGCCGACCTCGCCGGCCTGGAGCTCGACGTGTTGGCCGATCTCGACGGGGTAGTAGTCCGCAGCACGAGGCGCGCCGGTCCAGCGATCGACGAGCGCGCGTTCGACGGAATTGCGGTGGGCGGCCGCGCCGTGCTGGTGCACACCGGGTGGGACCGGCATTGGGGCACCCCCGCGTACGGCGTCGGGAATCCGTTCCTCACTCGTTCGGCCGCCGAGGCACTCGTGCGCAACGGGGCCAAACTCGTGGGCATCGATTCCCTGAACATCGACGACGCCTCCGACGGCACTCGCCCCGCCCACACACTGCTGCTCCGTGCCGGGATCCCCATCGTCGAGCACCTGACGGGACTCGAGCGGCTGCCCGATGCCGGGTTCCGGTTCTTCGCGGTGCCGCCGAAGGTGCGCGGCATGGGATCGTTCCCGGTGCGGGCGTTCGCCGTGCTCCCCGCCCGCTGATTCCGGAGGTCGTTCGGTGGCGAACATTTTGCTGGCCCTGGCGGCTGGCCTCGTGATCGGCTGGCTCGTCGGAATGATCTATTTCCTGACGTGGAAGGCGAAGCACACCGGGGCGATCCGCCAGGACGCGGTGCAGCGCAGCCAGGCGGTGACCGTCGGCAAGGTCACCGAACAGCTACTGCCCTACCTCCCCGGCTTCCGGTTCAACCCGAAAGACGCCCGCTTCCTGGGCAGCCCCGTCGATCTCGTGGTGTTCGACGGATTGGATGAGGGCGAGCTGCGGGGCGTGTGGTTCCTGGAGGTGAAGACCGGCAACGCCGTCTTGAGCGGCCGCGAGCGCCAGATCCGCGACGCGATCCTCGAGAAGCGAGTGGGGTGGGACGAACTGCGGCTGCCGCGGCCCTAGCCGCTCAAAAGGTCAGCTCGATACCCAGGCGCACTACCCGCGGAGGGCCGTAGGCGAACAGGGGCTGCAGGAAATCACGCGCCGCCGCGAGATACAGCGGCATCAGCTCGCCCGGTCCTTCGATGAACCCGTTGCCGTCGAGATCCGCCCACTGCCGGTACCGTGGCGACTCGTAGGGGATCGGTTCGGGGTGGGCCGTCGATGCCGCCTGCGCGAAGGCTTGCAGTGTGGCGTCGGTCGCAGCGGGCTCGCCGGTGTCGCGCCGGACCGCGACCGTGTTGCGGCGGTTCAGGAGATTGCGGGCGTCGATGTACACGCCCCCGCGCAGCCTCCCGAGTCGCATCGGGCGGCGGACCAGCGCATCGAGCGAGTATTCAGGCGGCAGTCGGCTTGAGTTGGGCAACCCGATCAGCGTATCCCCCGTGGTGTTGGTGCGGGAGTAGGGCAGCCCCGACCCGAAATGGAAAATCGCCGCGGCTTCGAGCCCCCCGAACGGGGTGGTCCCCAACACGCGCGGTCCCGCGCCGTCGCTCACCCGCGCCTGGCCCACGACGGTGACGCTGTGATGCCGGTCGTAATCGAGCGGGAATTCGACGCGCGCGGGATTGATGGTGTCGCCCAGCGTGTCGATCCGGATGCGGCGCAGCAGCTGGAACGCGTTGGTGGCCGTCGCCGTCGCCGACTGGAAGGTGTAGACCACGCGCACGCCCCACCCGTGCACCGGCTCCTTCTCGTAAATCAGCTCGATCCCTTTCACCGTCCCGAAATCGGCGTTGCCGAAGATCGACGAATCGGGGTCGAGCCCCAGCGGCACCGAGGCCACCAGCCCGTCGAGCCGCTTGATGAAGAGATTGGCCCGCACCGCCGTGACCTCGGTGGGCCGGAGCCGCAGGCTGAACTCATACTGCATCGCCCCCTCGAACCCGAGCGCCGGGTTGCCGCGGCGGAACCGGCCGGTGCGCGTGGTATCGTCGAAGGTGGCGTCCACCAGATACTGGAAATCCGGCGCCTGACTGAATCGCCCCCAGCTGGCCACGAAGGTGGCGCCGCGCAGCACCGTCGAAACCGCGAAGCGGGGATTGACCGAGCGCTGCGCCCCGAAGCCACGGCTGCCGAGCGCCACCGGCACCTTGCCGTCGAACTGGTCGTAGCGCAGCCCTACGGTGAACGCGAGATCCTCGATGCGCAGCTGCGTCTCGGCGTAGGCCGCCGCGCTCACGGGCCGGAAGTCCGCCGCGGTGGGTCCGGGCACGGTGCTGTCCGCCGGGAGGAAGGCGGACGACCGCTGGAAGGTCTGCACGTGTTGGCCGGCCAGCTCCCCGCCGAGGTAGAAATCGGCGTCCCGTCCCGCTCCGAGCGTCACGTCGACCTTGGTGCGCAGCTCGCGGAAGCGGTTCCAGACGATATCGCCGCGCGGGCCGGTCCCGAGGAAAAACGCCGGCACGCCCCACGGCGTCCGATCGCTCCAGTCCGGCGCGTCGAACCCGGGCAGCGCGCCCCTGGCCGCCGCCGTGTCCTGCCGCCGCGCCAGATCCTCGCCCAGGAAATGGAACGTCTCAAAGGTGAAGGCGCCGAAGCGCTGCGCCGGCTGATCCGATAGCGCGCCGCGCAGGAACACGCGGTCGAAGTATCCCACGCGCAGGTCGATCGTGAGTGGGTTCCGCGACCCTGGACCCGAGGTGTGTTGCAGCTGCCCCGTGAGCAGCGTGCCGCGCACGCGCTGCGCCGGCGCGACCGCTGGATCGTATTTGTACGCCGGGTCGAAGAGCAGGCGCTGCTCCACCGACTGCAGTCCGAACAGCCGCAGGGTCTGCCGCGTGCCGAGGGGAACGCTCAGCTTGAGCGCTCCGTCGTAGCGCTCCCCGCCGTTGTGCGGCAAGAGAGACGGATTCTGGAATCGCGGATCGTGGGGGTCGGGGGATGCCGGCGCGTTGACCGGATCGGCATCGAGTCGCCCCTGGAGGTCCAGCACGCCCGCGAACCCGATGCCGTGTCCGAACGGGCCCGATCCACCCACCACCAGCCGGTCGATGCCGTAGTCCCAACCCTGCGGCAGTGGCCGGTCGCTCTCGTAGGCGGCGCGGCCTTCCCAGCGCTCGCCACCGTCCTTGGTCACCACATTCACGAGCCCCGAGATCGCCTGCCCGTAGCGTGCCGAAAACCCGTTGGTGACGAGCGATGCTTCCGTGAGGATGTCGGGCGGAATCCGGATACCCAGAGACCCGGTGGAAGCGTCGAGCTGGTTCTTGACGCCGATGCCGTCCAGCACGAAGGCCTGCTCGCCCAGCCGCCCGCCGCGATAGCTCTCGCCCACCGCCCCCGCTGAGAGGGCCACGGCCTCTTCGACGCTCGTGACCGGAAGCTGGCGCATCTCCTCTCCAGTGATGCGCTGCAGATCCTGCGGCACCATCGGGTCGAGCACGCGGTCGGGCGCCGCCGTCACCGCGATGGACTCGACCTCGAGGGCGAGAGATTGCAGGGAGACATTCAACGTCACCGTTTCGCCGCTGCGCACCAGCACGCTATCGAACAGCGTGGGGCGATAGCCGATCCGCGCCACCTGCACCCGGTGCCAGCCGCTGCGGACCTCCCGCACCCGGAAGAAACCGCCGGTGTCGGTCGCCGCCCCCTGACGTCCGCCGTCCACCGCGATGATGGCGTTGCCGACGCCCTGCCCCGAAACGGCGTCGCGCACCCGGCCGGCGATGGCGCCGCTGGTCTGCGCCGCGGCGGGCGCGCCGCACAGTAGCGCGGCCACGAGTGCGCGCCTTACGGCAGCTCGAAGCGCCACAGGTCGCTCACGGTGGAGAACGTCGTATCCGGCGGGAAGACGAAGATCGGATAGCCCTCGGCGATCAGGATGTGGCCGGTGGGATCGAGCGCCAGGTGGCGGAACAGCATGTCGGTCACCGACTGGACCTGATCGACGCCGCTCGGCAGATCGACGACGTGCACTTCGCCGCCCCGGTCCCGCACGATCGGCCCGAGCGCCGAGTCGACCCCGATTTCCATGTGACCGCCGACCACGGCCACGAGGCGATTACCCGCCACCTGCACGTCGCGCGGCAGCGCGCCCGCCCCGAAATCGTGCGCCACGTCGAGCGCGCCGCTCCCGAGCGCCAGGCGGAACACCCGCGAGTCTCCGATCACGGTGAAGTACACGGTGTCGCTGCCCACGGTGGTGAATGACGACGCCGAATCGGTGCCAGGGAGAATCGAGAGCGCGGGCACCGCACCGGTGAGATCGAGCCGCGCGATTTCGACGCCGATGGTGATGGTGTCCCGGCCGCACGTCTGACACGGCGCGACGTACTTGACGCTCTGGGCGAGATAGATCAAGGCTTGGTCGCTCAGCCAGCGAATCTGCGCCGCTTCATCGTGGTCGTGTCCACTCGGCGCCGCGACGGGAAATGACTCGAGCACCGTGACGCGTCGCGCGTCGGTGAGCGTGGCGAGCACCAGATCGTGGCGGCGCGGGGACAGCGGCCAGGAGAAGCCGATCGGCGCGCTGGCCCGTACGTAGGCGAGCCGCCCGGCCGCGCTCACCACTGCTGCGCTGTAGGCATCCACCGAATCGCCCGATGCCGCCGTCAGGTTGCAGATCTCGCGCTCGATCGATCCGCCCGCCGCGGGCATCCGGGCGAGGCACCGGTCGAGGTCAGGCCGGTCGCGCCGCTCGATCGTATAGAGGAAGCCCGAGCCGTCCGGCAGCCACGCGGGGGCCAGGTCCTGGCCGAGGTTGAAGGTGAGCCGGACCAACGAGCCGGACCCGGCCGGCTGTCCCGGCGTGTAGCTCGCCGGTGTGAATGGGCCTTCGTGCGCGCAGGAAACGACGGCGAGCGCGACCGCGAGCGCGCGTCGCATCCGCGCATTCGGCGATGTCACGTGAGCATCCGTCCCGCCAGCTCCTTCACCAGCTTGGCCGCCACGGTGGCGGTGAGCGACTGCACGTCGACCTCGGGATTGAGCTCCACCACGTCGGCCCCCACGATCGATACCTCCAGACTATGCAGCATCGTCAGCACTTCGCGCACCGACAGCCCGCCGGGCTCGGGATGCGAGACGCCCGGCGCGAACGCCGGATCGATGCCGTCCAGATCGATTGACACATACACCGGATGCGCGACGATGGGCCGGCGGCCCGCAACCCACGCGTCCATGTCGATCACCCGGACTCCGAACCGCTCGGCCTGGGCGCGCTGTGCCCCCGTCATCGCCCGGATTCCCACTTGCACCAGCTCGTCCACGAGCCCCTCGTCCAGCGCCCGCGCGAACGGGCAGGCGTGCGAGAACGGGTCGCCCTCGAAATCTTCGTACAGATCGGGGTGCGCGTCCACATGCAGCACTGAAAGTGGCGTGTGGCGTCGCCGCATCGCGCGCAGCACCGGGTAGGTGATCGAGTGGTCGCCGCCCAGCACGATCGGCCGGCCACCCGACTCCAGCACCGCGGCCACCCCGCGCTCGATCAGCGCGCGGGCCTCCGACCCCTCGGGAAGCGACAGGTCGCCCCGATCGTCCAGCACCCCGGGCGCGCCCAGGTCCACCAATCCCTCGGTCCAGGTGTTGCCGCGCGGGGAGGCGAGCGCCGCGCGGATCGCCGGTGGCGCCGCCGCCGCACCGCGGCGAAACGACGAGGCGGCATCGTAAGGAGCACCCAGAAGAGTGGGCGTGCCGGACACGGGCATGGCGCACTAGGCTAACCCGTCGGCTGGTGACCGCCAGGGCGCTATACTCCGAACCCATGCGCATTACCGAGCTCCACCCTTCCACCGATCACGAGCGGGTGCTGCTGGGAGAGGACGATGCGGCCGGGTACCGCGGCATCATCGCGATCCACAACACCCGGCTCGGGCCGGCGGTCGGCGGCACACGGCTGTGGCGCTACGGCTCGGACGACGCCGCGCTCACCGACGCCTTACGCCTCTCGCGCGGCATGTCGTACAAGAACGCCGTCGCCGGCCTCCCGATGGGCGGGGGCAAGTCGGTCATCATGGCCGACGGCGCCGCTGCCTCGCGCGAGCGACTGTTCGCCGCCCACGGCCGGTTCGTGGAGACGCTCGGCGGCCGCTATATCACGGCCGAAGACGTCGGGACTTCCTTTGCAGATATGGCGATCGTGCGGCGCGAGACGACGCACGTGGCCGGGCTCGAGGATCCATCGCCGGTCACGGCACGCGGCGTGTTTCGTGCGCTCGAGGCGGCGGCCCGGCATCGCTGGGGCAAGGACGGGTTCCGTGGCCGCTCGGTCGCGCTGCAGGGCTGCGGTCACGTGGGGAGTCAGCTCGCGCGGGCGTTGAATACCGCGGGCGTCCGGCTCGTCGTCTGCGACGTGGACGAGGATCGGGCGCGCCGCTGCGCGACGGACGTGGCGGCGGAGGTCGTCGCCCCCGATCGGATCTACGACGCCGCCGTCGACATCTTCGCGCCCTGCGCGCTGGGCGGCACCCTGAACGCGACGACCATTCCCCGCTTCCGCTGCGCGCTGGTGGTGGGGGCCGCGAACAACCAACTCGCCACCGCCGAGGACGCCGACCGGCTCGCCCAGCGAGACATCCTCTACGCGCCCGACTACGTCGCCAATGCGGGCGGCGTCATCGACGGCGCCCGCGACATCTGCGGCTGGAGCCTCGAACGCTCGCGCGCGGCGGTGGAAGCCATTTTCCAGACGCTGAGCGACATCTTCGCGCGCGCCGCCGCCGAGCGAATCACACCGGCGGCCGCCGCGGACCAGATCGCCGAGGCCCGGCTCCAATGAAGTTCCGTCGCCCCCGGCTGTGGCTCGCCGCCGCCGTGGCGCTGGGCGTGATCGTGCCGGCGATCTGGATCGCCCTTCCGCTGCCGGACGCCGTGGCCTCGCCCGGGCCCATCCCGCGGCTCGTGCTGCTCGATCGCCACGGGCTGCCGTTGCGGGCCACGCGCGCTGATGAGGGGAGCCGCGGCGGGTGGACGCCGCTCGCCGATCTCGATCCGAAGATCCTCCAGGCGTTTCTCGCCGTCGAAGACCGACGCTTCTACGACCACCACGGCGTCGATCTCCGCGCGCTGGCCCGTGCACTGCGCGACGACCTGCGGGCCAGGGCCGTGGTATCCGGAGGCTCGACGATCACGATGCAGCTCGCCCGGCTGCTGCGCGGCACCCCGCGCACGTTCCCGGGCAAGCTGAGCCAGATGCTCTGGGCCCTCCGCATCGACGCGCACCTCGCCAAGCAGACGATCCTCGAGCAGTACCTGAACCGCGTCCCCCTCGGCCAGGGAACGGCGGGCGTCACCGCGGCGGCGGAGCTCTACTTCGGCGCCGATCCGCGCAGTGTGAGCCTCGGTCAGGCGGCGCTGCTCGCCGCCCTGGCCCATGCGCCGTCGCGCGACAATCCGTTCGTCGCCGCCGAGCGCGCCCGGATACGGCGCGGCGCCGCGCTCGCCCGGATGCGCGCCCTCGGGTACGCGCGACCGGAGGACCTGGCGCGCGCGGCAGTCGAGCCGCTGTTGCAGCACGACGTCGGGGCCCCCTTCCTGGCACCACACTTCACCACGCGGATCCTGCAATGGAGCGGGGGCGACGGCGTGCCGCCGAGCGGCGAATGGCGTACCACACTCGACCTCGGGCTGCAGACCGCGCTCGAGGCGGAAGTGCGGCACACCGTGGATGTGCTGCGGGACAAGGGCGTCGCGCACGCGGCCGTGGTCGTCCTCGACGACCCGTCCGGCGACATCCTCGCCTGGGTGGGGTCACCGGACTTCTTCGCCGACACGAGCGGCCAGGTCGACATGGTCGTGTCACCGCGCCAGCCGGGGTCGGCGCTGAAGCCGTTCCTGTACGGGCTCGCGTTCGACCGGGGCGTCACACCGGCGACCGTCCTTCCCGACCTGCCACGCACGTATCAGACGACCCTCGGTCCCTACCGGCCGCGCAACTACGACCGCCAGTTCCACGGGCCGGTTCGCGCCCGCGACGCCCTGGGCAGCTCGTACAACGTCCCGGCCGTCGAGCTGGCGGAACGGCTCGGCGTGTCCAGTTTGCTCGCCACGCTGCATGACGCCGGCTTCGCCTCGCTCGATCACAGCCCGGAGTACTACGGCCTCGGTCTGTCGCTCGGCAACGGCGACGTCACGTTGCTCGAGCTGGCGAACGCGTACCGCGCGCTGTCGAACGGCGGCGTGTGGAAGCCCGTTCGATGGAAGGCGGCAGGAGGCGAAGCGCCGGAAGGTGAAGCGCAGGCGGGAAGACCGGCGGAACGGCGGATCATGTCCCGTCAGGCCGCTGCGCTGGTGCTCGACATTCTGAGCGACCCGGTGGCGCGGCTGCCGAGCTTCGGCGTCGAGACGCCGCTCGACCTGCCGTTTCCGGCGGCGGCCAAGACCGGCACCAGTCGCCATTTCACCGACAACTGGGCCGTGGCCACCACGGCCGGGTTCACAGTCGCGGTATGGGTGGGCAACTTCAACGGCCGCCCGATGCAGGGCGTCGGCGGTATCACGGGCGCGGGTCCACTGTTGCACCGCGCGGCGCTGCTCGTGGCGCAGCGCTATCCGCCGGGTGTGCTCCCGACGCCCGCGCAGGCGGGGGCCGTTGCGGTGCGTATCTGTCGGCTCTCGGGACTCCGCGCGGGACCCGAATGTTCCCCCATGACCGAGTGGTTCGTTCCCGGGACCGAGCCCGTCCGTTCCTGTGACTGGCATCGTGGTGGCCGGGTCGAGCTGCCGGCGGAATACGCGGACTGGGCGGCCGACGCGCCGCACGCCCCCGGCCCCGGTCCCGCGATCGGTGCCGCGGCGGGCGCGGACGCTTTCCGGATTCTCTCTCCGCAGGACGGCGACGGCTACACCTTCCCCGTGGGCGGCGACCCGCGCTACGCGACGATCGCGTTGCGCGCATCGGAAGGCGGCGAAGGATCCCGAGTGCGCTGGTTTGTGGACGGCCGCGAATGGCGCGACGCGCGCTGGCGGCTCGTGCCAGGTCGCCACACCGTGCGCGCGGTCAACGGTCATGGGGCGAGTGACGTAGTGGAAATCGAAGTGCGCTAGGTCGGACTTCTCCCACGAGGATATCCCCGCATGTTGCCTGTGTCTCTGCTCCTCGCCGCCGTCCTGCAACAGCCCGTCCCCGCCGCGCCGCCGGCCGCGGCGCCCGCCCCGATTCCCGTCGGAATCGGGGACACGTCGCCCTTCCGGCGACTCGCCCTGCCGACGCCGAATGAGTATCGCACCGGCGCCGGCACGCCCGGACCGCGCTACTGGCAGCAGCGCGTGGACTATACGATCCGGGCGTCGCTCGATACGGGAACGCACACGGTGTCGGGGAAGGAGACGATCCGCTATACCAACCACGCGCCCGACAGCCTGCGCTATGTGTGGTTTCAGACGGACCAGAACATCTACCGCGAGGACAGTCGCGGCAGCTTCATCAATCCGGCCGACGCCCGCTGGTCGGCGCGCGGGTTCCAGGGCGGCTACACGATCACCGATCTGAGCGCGGTGCGCGGGGCGGAGCCGGGGCACGGCGACACGCCGCTGCGCCGCACGCCGCTCGCCACGACCGCGAACGGCACCATGCTCCGGGCCGATCTCGATCGCCCGCTCCCCCCCGGCGGCTCGGTCACGCTGGAGCTCACCTTCTCCTTCCAGGTCCCCGAGCACGGCTCCGACCGCATGGGCCGCCAGCACTTTCCCGCGGGCTGGCTGTACGAAATCGCCGAGTGGTATCCGCGGCTCGCCGTGTACGACGACGTGCGCGGCTGGAATACCGAGCAGTACCTGGGTCAGGGCGAGTTCTACCTCGAGTACGGCGACATCGATTTCACGCTGACGGTGCCACGCAACTTCATCGTGGCGGCCAGCGGCACGCTGGTGAATCCGCTCGAGGTGCTCACCGCCACCGAGCGGGCGCGGCTGACGCGCGCCCGCGCCGCCGACTCGACCGTGGCCATCGTTGCGCGCGAGGAAGCCGGGCAGCCGTCCACCCGTCCCACCGGGGCCGCGCCCACGCTGACCTGGCATTTCACCGCGAAGAACGTGCGCGACGTCGCCTGGGCGGCGTCTCCGGGCTTCGTCTGGGATGCGAGCGGGTGGGAGGGCGTCCTGATGCAGTCCTACTATCCGCCCGAGGCCAACGCCGACTGGGCGAATTCCACAGCGTACGTGCGGCACACGATCAAACACTACTCCGAAAAGTGGTTCCGCTATCCCTATCCCACCGCGATCAACATCGCGGGGCCGGTGGGTGGGATGGAGTACCCGATGATCGTGTTCTGTGGCGCGCGCGCCGGGGGTCGCGGCCTGTTCGGCGTCACCACGCACGAGCTGGGACACCAGTGGTTCCCCATGGTCGTCGGCTCGAACGAGCGGCTGTTCGCCTGGCAGGACGAGGGCTTCAACACCTTCATCAACATCTACTCGGAGCGCGCGTTCTACCACGACACGGTGCGGGTGACCGGTGACCAATGGGCGCGCTTCGCCGCGAGCGGACGCGACGTGCCGTCGATCCTCCCCGCCGACCGGGTGCCGCCGCCGCTGCTCGGCCAGGCGGCGTACAACAAACCGGCCACCGGGCTCTACCTGCTGCGCCACCACATCCTCGCCGATACAGCCCGCTTCGACGCCGCCTTCCAGGGGTACATCCGCCGCTGGGCGTTCAAGCACCCCACCCCGGCCGATTTCTTCCGCTCGATGGAGGACGGCCTGGGAGAAGATCTGTCGTGGTTCTGGCGCGGGTGGTTCTACCGCTCGGACGTGATCGATCTGGCCGTGGACTCAGCGACGACGCGGACTGACAGCACCGGGGCGAGAACCGCCCGCGTCTGGCTCTCCTCCCCGGGCCAGCTCCCGATGCCACTGGATCTCACGCTGACCTACGCCGACGGCTCGAGCGAGACGGTGCGGCTCCCCGTCGAGATCTGGCTCCTGGGCAATCACTATGTGTACGAGCGGCCGGTGCCGGGCGACGTGGCAAAGGTGGAGATCGACGCGGCGCACGAGATTCCGGATGTGCGGCGGGGGAACAATGTGTGGGTGAAGCAGCCGTGAGGGAGGTGTCGGGTGTCGGGTGCCAGGTTTCTCAACCCCCGGCACCCGACACCTGACACTTATTTCAGGTGCTCATCCATCCAGTCCAGCATCACGCCCCACCACATCCGCCGGTTGCGCGGCTTCAGGATCCAGTGCCCCTCGTCGGGGAAGTACAGGAACTTCGCCGGAACGCCCAGGCGCCGGGCCGCCGTTAACGCCTGGTACCCCTCCGACAGATCGACGCGGTAGTCGAGCTGGGAGTGTACGATGAGGATCGGCGTCTTCCAGTTCTTGACGAAGGTGAGCGGGGAGAACTTCTCCCACTCATCGCGGGCCGCGGTGAGCGTGCCGCCGAAGTCCCAGTCGGTGAACCACTGCTCCTCGGTGGACCCGCCCATACTCACCGTGTTGAACACGCCGTCGTGCGCGACCAGGCACTTGAAGCGGTCGGTGTGGCCGGCCACCCAGTAGATCATATAGCCGCCGTAGCTCGCGCCCGCGGCGCACATTCGCGTCGAATCGACGAAGGGGAGCCGCGTCACCACGTCGAGGCCTTTCATGAGGTCCTCGTAGGGCCAATCGCCCCAATGCTGCGAGACGGCGTCGGTGAACGCCTGGCCGAAGCCGGTGGAGCCGTGGCGGTTGACTGCGACGACCACATAGCCGCGCGACGCGAACATCTGGTAGTTCCAGCGCGCGCCCCAGTAGTCGAGCCAGGCGGTTTGCGGTCCCCCGTGGAACAGATCGATCACGGGGTAGCGCTTCGCGGGGTCGAACCCCGGCGGCTTGAGCAGCCAGCCGAACACCGAATCCCCGCGCGCGCCGACGAACCCGAACTCCTCGAGGGGCCGCAGGTCGAGCGATGCGATGGCGGCATCGGTATGGTGGGTGAGCGCCTTGCCGGCCATCCAGAGCTCCGGGGGCTGGGTATTGCTCTGGTGCACGTAGACCAGCGTTTTCCCGTCCCCGGAGACGGTGGGGCTCGTGTTCATGCCGCCGACCGCGACGACCGCGGTGCGCCGGAAGCCGGGCACGTCGATGCGGTAGATGTTCTCCCGCCCCCGCTCCTCGACCACGGCGTACACGCATTTCGCGTCCGGACACCACGTGTACGATCCGACGGACAGCGACCACCCCGCGGTCGCCTCGACCGGCGCGCCGCCCGCACGCGGCAGCAGCATCACGCGCTGGCGGTCCGCCTCGAAGCCGGGCCGCTCCATGGAGAGGTACGAGAGCCACTTCCCATCGGGCGAATAGCGCGGCGTGTTGTCGGCGCCCAGGCTCGCGGCGGTGGCGTTGCGCATCGCTCCACCGTCGGGCCCCAGGGTGAAGATGTCCACGTTGGTGTTCGTGGCGACGACGTCGTCCCCGTGCATCGCGACCGCGATTTCGCGCCCGTCTGGGGCCACCGCCACGTCCCCGTCGCCGCTCGTGGCGATGGTGGGGACATCGTGGTCCACCGGCGTGAGATCGGTTGCCTTGCCGGTCGCGAGGCTCACGCCGAAGACGTGCTGCCGGTGTCCGGCGCGGAAATCGTCCCAGTGCCGCCACAAGAGCTCGGTCCACAGGCGCGCATCTGTCGGGTATTCGCCGTTGCGCCGGTCGATCTCCTGGTCGGGGGGCCACTTGAGGTCGACCACCGCGAGCAACCCCTGGCCGTCGGGCTTCCAGTAGATCTCTCCCACGCCGTCGTCGATGCTCGTGACTTTGCGCGCCTCGCCACCCGCGGTGGCGATCACCCAGATCTGCGGTCCGCCCTGGCGCGAGGAGATGAACGCCAGCGTCTGGCCGTCGGGCGACCAGCGCGGCGACCGGTCGGACCCCGGTCCCTGCGTGAGCTGCCGCGTCTTCCCCGTGGCGACCTCGGCGAGCCAGACGCGCGCGATCCCGCGGTTGTCCTTCAGCGAGGGCGTGGTGACCGTGTACGCCGCCCATCTGCCGTCGGGCGAGAGCTGGGGGTCCGAGACGATGGGCAAGTTGATGAAGTCGTCGAAGATGATCGCGCGCTTCGCTTGCGCGGCGCCGGGACGAGGGACGAGGGAGGCGGGAAGGGTGAGGAGCACGACGAACCGCAGAACGCGCATGTCAGTAATCCGGGTGAGTGATGATGGCTTTCA
Organism: Gemmatimonadota bacterium; assembly: GCA_041498155.1. Lineage (GTDB taxonomy): Bacteria > Gemmatimonadota > Gemmatimonadetes > Gemmatimonadales > GWC2-71-9 > DASTHG01. The sequence continues at coordinate 13,185 of JBGQHV010000024.1, forward strand.
CGAGATCGTCGAATATACGGGATTCGGGGGTCACATCCCCGGCATCGTTGGTGTGCACGCTCCAGGCGGCGAGCTCCTGCAGTGCCGTCGCTTCTTCATACGTCAGATGGAGGGTGACGCCTTCGCCGGACGGCTTCGCGCCGTCCAGCACGCGCCGCAGGACATCGGGAAGGTGCTTGGCGTTGCGCACGGCGTCGAGCTGCGCGCGGGTGATGGCGAGATCCATTGGCTCCCTTGCGAGACGCTGGTCCGGGCCAAATCTTCCCTCCTCCCGCTGGAAACGCCAGACGCGCACGGAAAGGCCCGCATGCCGCGCACCGAGTTCATCGCGACCGGCTTCTATGTCCCGCCCCGCGTCGTGACGAACGACGACCTGGCGGCGCTGATGGATACCTCCGACGAGTGGATCGTGCAGCGCACCGGGATCCGGCGGCGGCACTGGGTCGAGCCGGGGACGATGTGCTCGGCGCTGGCCGCCGAGGCCACGAAGATCGCGCTGGCGCGCGCCGGGCTCCAGGCGAGCGATTTGGATTGCATCATTTTCGCAACCGCCAGCCCGGATCATTTCTTCCCCGGCAACGGCGTGTTTCTCCAGCGCCTGCTCGGCCTGACCGACATCCCGGCCCTCGATGTGCGCGACCAGTGCACCGGCTTCATCTATGGCTTGTCGGTGGCCGACGCCTGGGTGCGCAGCGGGCAATACAAGCGCGTGTTGCTCGTCGGCGCCGAGATCCAGTCGCCCGGGCTGGACCGCAGCACCGCCGGACGCGACACAGCCGTGATCTTCGGCGACGGTGCCGGCGTCGCGATCCTCGGTCCTACCGAGGACGCCACGCGGGGCGTCCTCTCGACCCACCTGTTCAGCGACGGCCGCTACGCCGAAAAGCTCTGGATGGACGCCCCGGGACTGGTGCACGTTCCCTGGATTGACGGCCAGATGCTGGAGGACGGTCGGGCGCGGATCCGCATGGAAGGACGCGAGGTCTTCAAGCATGCGACCACGAAGATGCCCGAGTCGGTGCAGCTCGCCCTGCGCACCAACGGCTGCACCACCGCCGACATCAAGCTCCTCATCCCGCACCAGGCGAACCTGAGAATCTCCGAGATGGTGCAGAGGCAGCTCGGCCTGCGCGACGACCAGGTCTACAACAACATCCAGGAGTACGGCAACACCACCGCCGCGTCGATCCCCATCGCGCTGCACGAAGCGCTGGAGCAGGGGCGCCTCGCGCGCGGCGACCTCTTGATGCTGACGGCGTTCGGATCGGGCTTCACGTGGGGGAGTGCGGCGGTACGCTGGTAGCGACAGCCGTCAGCCGTCAGCCTTCAGCTCTTTGAGGAGTCGGCCGGCCGCATCACCGCCCGGGGTGCCTCGGTAGCGCTCGGCGAACCGGGCCAGCTCCACCATCAGGCGGTCGCGGCGACCCCGCTTCCGATACAGATCGATGAGACCGTTGGCCGCCCGCACCTCGTGCCCCGGCTCCGGCTGGAGGCGCCGCACCTCCAGGTAGAGCCGCTCGGCTTCCGCGGGATCGTCGAGGTGCTTCTCCACGAGATCCGCGAGCCGCAGCCGAGCCTCGTTGTCATCCGGCTCGACGGTGAGGTGGTCCCGAAAATACTCCGCCGCCTCGCGATACTGCCCGCGCACGATCATCACGTCCTGGCGCGGGTAGGTGCGCGGCGGCGCGATGTCCCCCACCGCGTACAGCAGGTTCACCAAGCCGGTTGAGGCCCGGTTCGTCGCGTGATGGATCGCCAGCACTCCGAGTACGGTGAGGGGGATGTCCACCACGGTCATCGCCACCGCGACCCATGCGGGGATCGTCCCCTGGTTCGCGAGGAAGAACCACAGGCCGGACAGCATGATGAAGGCCGCCGGCCCGAACCAGACGGCGATCTTGACCAGGTGCGCGCGGTCGGCGGCGTCGACGCTCATGGGTCTGTCATCCGCCGGGAGATTGCGGCGGAAACCGTCCCGGTGCAAGTTGCGTAGGGAACACCATGATCATCGGACTGCTGCTCGGAGCGGCCGCCTTGGGCGGCGGATTCATCCCCACGCGCAACTTCGTGCGCCGCCGGCTGCGCTATGTGGACGGCGCCCAGAAGCGCGCGGCGCCGGTCGTGGCCGGCATCGTGGCCACGGCGGCCGGAGTCGTCGTCGCCGCCCTGCCCATCATCACCGTCCCGATGGGCGTGCTGTTTGGGATCGGCGTCGGCACCGGATGGGCCAGCGGTCAGAAGGCCCCACCGGAGACGTGACCTCCCGCAAGCTGCGGCGCCGTCGCACAATGCGCCGTTGGTGTCTTCATACTCCGCTCCCTCCGCTCGTATAAATCGCCCGAGTTCACTACCTTAGTCCGGCCCAACAAGTGGCACAGTTTTCGCCGATGACGGGTCCGCGTTCCGTCCACTATTCGTCACGCTCCACCTCAGCTCCAGCAGGGGGTTCGACATGCATCGAGTCGCCGTCGCCGTCACGGTCGCGCTGGCCTTGCTCGCGCCGACCGCGCAGGCGCAGGACAACCAATGGCGCAGTCAGGTCGAGGGGTATCTGAAGCGCGCCTCCAAGACGCTCAGTGACAAGGGATACGAGCAGACCCACGAGACCCAGATCGGCTCCCTCGCCGACGATGACAACGAGTCCTTCAACCTCACGTTGCATGCCGGCACGACCTACGCGCTCGTCGGGGTGTGCGACAACGACTGCAGCGACCTCGACATGGTGCTCTACGACGCCGACGGCAGCCAGGTCGATTCCGACGTCCAGACCGACGATGTGCCGATCGTGCAGGTCACGCCGCGCGAGACCCAGCGCTATCGCGTCAAGGTCATGATGGCCACGTGCAAGACGAACCCGTGCTGGTACGGCATCGGCGTGTACGGGAAGTAGGTCGATGCTGACGCTGCTCCTCGCCCTCCAGGCCGACGACGACGTGGCGCCGCCCGTCGGCCAGTTCATGGAGGCGGTGCCGCACTGGGCGTTCATCATCATCCACAGCACGTTGATTCTCATGGCCTTCGTGCTGTCGCGCCGGGCGCGCAATGCGGGATACGGGACGGCTGCGGGCGGCTTTCTGCTGTTCTGTCTGGCCGAGCTGAGCTACATCACCTACCACCTGCACGTCACGCACTTCCTGCTGGCCCATACGGTGGCCGAGGTGCTCGACGCGCTGGCGTTCCTGACAATCGGGGTGGGGCTGGTCAGGAAGAAGTAAGTCTGGGAAGTGGGAGCGGGGCGCAGGGAGCGGTCGGAGGCGGTGCACTTACCGCTCCCCGCTCCCCCCTCCCCGCTCCTTTGCTATTTCGTATCCCGGACATGCCAGCACCGGCAGCGGCGGATAGCGGACGAACCGGGGATCCGTCTCGGCGAGCGCGCACCGGGAAAACACCGAGCCGCGGCGATTCGTCACGGCGCGCATCCACCGGCAGGTCAGACAGAGCCCGACATCCACACTGGATTGTACTCTATGGCCCTTACCCCGGTACCGGTCCTATCTTGAGGGCGTGACCGGCGATTTCGACCCCGGGCTCCTCCCACCCGAACTCATTGCAGGCTACCTCCGCAGCGCGCAGGGGCAGATCGATCTGCTCGGGGGGATCGCCGACCGCCTCGCCATCCGCGGCGACGACCAGGACGCGCTGGACGAGCTCCGCCGGGAGGCCCACAAAGTGCGCGGCTCGGCGGGCTCCTACGGCTTCGGGGAGGCGACCCTGGTCGCCGCGGAGATCGAGGAGGCCGCCAAGGCGTGGCGCACCGGCGCAGGCGCGGCGGCCACCGATCGGGGCGGCCTCGCGCAGGTGCTCGTGGCGCGGCTGCGCGCCGCCTTCGGCTCGAGCCTCGGCCCCTCCACCCTGCCCGACGTCTTCATCATCGAGGACGACGGCGCCCTGATCGAGCTCTTCGAGTACGGCCTCGGCTCGCGCGGCTACAAGAGCCGCGTGCTCCGCAATGGACGCGTGGCGCTCGAGCTGCTCCGCGCCCTCCCGGTGGGCGACGCGCACCCGCTGCTGCTGCTCGACGTGGACCTGCCCGGCATGGACGGGTATTCCCTCTTCCACTTGTTGCAGCGCGAGCGGCCCGGCGTGTTTCGCGTCGTGTTTCTCACCGTGCACGGCGGTGAGGACGAGCAGCTCCGCGCGCTCGAAGGGGGCGCGATCGACTACCTCGTGAAACCCGTGAGTCTGCGCGTCGCCCTGGAGAAGATCCGCCGCTGGGTCGGCCGGTGACGAGTCGCGACCTGCTGGTCGTCGTCGCCGTGGGCCAGTGCATCACGCTCGCGGCCCTGATGGCGGCGATCCTCGTCAACCGCTGGATCCGCCAGCGCCGGCGGACGCGAGTCCTGCCGCGCCGCGTGGTGCTCGACCAGGCGATGAACGGCTGGGCGCTGGGAGAGATCGGTCCGGACCTCGTGGCGCGCGCCCTCGACGATCTGCCCACCGCCGACGCGGTGGAGGCCCTGGTGGGCTGGGCCGGACGGCTCCGCGGGGAGCGCTGGCAGGCGCTGGCGCACGCGCTCGACCAGCAGCCCTGGACGGCCCGGCTGCGGGCGGCGGTGCGGGCCAGGCCCTGGTGGCGCCGGCTCCAGGCGGCGCGCTTTCTGTCGGTCGCGGCGACCCCGGCCGACGCCGAGCTCGTCGCGCGCCTTTTGGGCGACCCGCAGCCCGCCGTGCACATCGCCGCGGGCGCGGCGCTGGAGCGCATCGCCACCCCACACCTCGTCCGCATCGTGCTCGGGCGGATGCCGGAGATGGCCGCCCCGGTACAGGCACACTACGCCTCGGTCCTGCGGAAAACGCACGGCGTCGTCGTCCCGCTCCTCCTTGAGCGCCTCGGCCAGGTCTACGATCCCGGGTTGCCGCGCTTCGTGGAATTCGCCGGCCGGTTGGGCGACGCGGGCTTGCGGGAAGCAGTGACCGCGCTCGCCGCTCATCCCAATCAGGAGGTGCGGGTGCAGGTGGCCCGGGCCCTGGGCGACTTCCCGCACACGGCGTCGGTCGCGGCGCTGCGGACGCTGACGACGGATTCGGCGTGGGAGGTGCGCGTGCAGGCCGTGCGCGCCCTGGGTCGTATCGCCGACCCTGTCACGCTGACGGATCTTGTGGCGCGCTTGGGGGATTCGGTGTGGTGGGTCCGGCTGCGGGCGGCGCTCGCGCTCACCCGGCTCGGAGCCGGCGGGCGCGATGCGCTCCTCAGCGCCGAGGTCGGTGCCCAGCCCGACGCCCGCTTCGTGGCCCGCTTGATCCTTGGCCTCACCCCGCAGGCGCTCACGGAGTTCGCGGCATGACCGAGTTCCTGCGCGCGGCCGATGCGAGCGTCATCGTCTACTTCATCGTGCTGAACTCCTTTTATGCCCTGCTCCTGGTGCTGGCGCTCCCGGAGATCTGGGGGCAGACGCGTCTCGCGGAGGACGAGAACCTCCTCCGCCTGCAGGAGAGTGGTGCTCCGCCGCCGATCTCTATCCTCGTGCCGGCCTACAACGAAGAGGCGACCATCGAGGCGAGCGTGACCGCGATCCTCACCCTCGATTACCGGCAATATGAGGTCATCGTCGTGAATGACGGATCGCGCGACGGCACGATGGACCGCCTGCACGAGGCGTTCGATCTGTACGAAGTCCCGCGCATCCACCCCGAAGTGCTGGCCGCCAAGCCGATCCGCGCCCTGTTCCGGTCGCGCACCCGGCCGCGGCTGGTCGTCATCGACAAGGAAAACGGGGGCAAGGCCGATTCCCTGAACGCCGCGATCAACGCCAGCAGCTGGCCGCTCGTCATCGCCGTGGACGCCGACACCCTGATCGAGCCGGACGCCATGCTGCGGCTCACCCGCCCGTTTCTCATGGGCCTCAAGGTCGCCGCGGTGGGCGGTACGGTGCGCGTCGCCAACGGCTCGGTGATCCGCGACGGGCGCGTGCTCGAGCCGCGTGTCGCTCCCCGCTTCCTCCCGGGCGTGCAGGTCGTGGAGTACCTCCGGTCGTTTCTCTACGGGCGGCTCGGCTGGAATCGTCTGGGTGGCAACCTCATCATCTCCGGGGCCTTCGGACTGTTCCGCAAGGAGTTTCTGCTGGAGATCGGCGGCTATCGGACCGACAGCATCGTCGAGGATTTCGACGTCGTGGTGCGGCTGCATCGCCACCTGCGGGACCGCCGTACGCCCTATGTGATCATGTTCGTCCCGGATCCCGTCGCCTGGACGGAAGTGCCGGAGTCGCTCGCGGTGCTGCGCCGCCAGCGTGAGCGCTGGCACCGCGGACTCATCCTCACCATGTGGAAGTACCGCGGCATGCTGTTTCGGCCCCGGTACGGACGCATCGGATTCCTCGGCATGCCGTTCTTCACATTCGGCGAGATGCTCGCCCCCCTGGTCGAGGTTCTCGGATATGCCGTGACGGCGGCCGGACTCTGGCTCGGCGTGGTCGACGTGCCGTTCGCCGTGTTGTTCTTCCTCGTGGCCTTGAGCTACGGGATGATCCTGTCGATCTGGGGCATCGTCCTCGAGGAAGTGGGCTTTCGCCGCTATCGCCGCTGGAGCGACCTCGGCCGCCTGCTGCTGTTCGCGGCGCTCGAGAACTTCGGGTATCGCCAGATCACCGTGTGGTATCGCCTGCGCGCGTTCTGGTCGGCGATGCGCGACCGGAGCGGCTGGGGCCGCATGACCCGCACCGGCTTCGCGCCCGCCGGCGGCGGCACCGCGTCATGACGCCACTTTTCACGGCGACGCTCGCACTCCAGGTGGTCGCCTGCCCCCAACGCGCGGGAGCCGTCGCCGACAGCGCCTGGCAGGCCTACCGCGCGGACCGGATCGCCGTCGCGGCCGCCCGCTTCACCGTGGCCGATTCGCTCTGTCCCGGCCTCCCCGAGGTCCAGATCGGCCTCGGGTTCGTCGCGCTGCGCCAGGGGACCGTCGACGACGCCGAGCGACGCTTCACCGCGGCGCTGCGCGCGGACTCGGCGAACGCCGACGGGTGGTACGGCCTGGGGCTGGTGCGGACCCGGCAAGAACGACGCGACGCCGCGATCGCCGCGTTTCGCCATGCCCTCACCATCGCGCCCGATTACCGCGACGCGCGGCAGCAGCTCACCCTGTTGGGCGACCTCGGAGGCCCGCTCGCTCCGGTGCGGCGCCCGCGCGCGGCCCAGATGCCGGCGCGCACGCACGGCGACCGCTTCGAGATCCTGCAGGGTGGCACGTGGCGGCCGTTTTACGTGAAAGGGATCAACCTCGGCGCCGCGCGGCCCGGGAAGTTTCCCTCGGAGTTCCCCACGGACGATTCTACCTATACCGCCTGGCTCGGGCTCATGGCCGCGGCGCACGCCAACGTGGTGCGGCTCTATACGATCTTGCCACCCGCGTTCTACCGCGCCCTGAAGCGGTGGAACGACGCGCATCCCGACCAAGCGCTGTGGGTGGTGCACGGCGTCTGGGCCGAGGCGCCGCCCGACGACGACTACGACGACCGGGGGTGGAAGACCGAGTTCCGGGATGAGATGCGGCGGGTGGTGGACCTGCTGCATGGCCACGCCCTGATCCCGCCACGGCCGGGCCATGCGTTCGGCCGCTACACCGTGGACGTGTCGGACCACGTGCTGGCGTTCATCATCGGACGCGAGTGGGAGCCGTTCACGATCCACCATTACAACACGATCCGGTCGGACCGGACGGCGTATCGCGGCACGTTCCTCACGCTCGCCGGCGGCACCCCGGCCGACGTGTGGATGGCCGAGCAATGCGACTACCTGATGCAGTACGAGTGGACTACCTGGCACGCCCAGCGCCCCATCGCGTACACGAACTGGCCGACCCTCGACCCGTTGCATCACCCTACCGAGCCGACGATCGACGAAGAGAGCGCCTTGCGCGAACGGCTGGGACTGCCGCGCTTGCGTGGCGTGCATGAGTACAACAACGACGATCAGTCGCTCGACGCCATGCTGGTGCACACGACGCGCCAGAACCAAGCGGGGTACTTCGCGTCGTTCCATGCGTATCCCTACTATCCGGACTTCCTGGATTACGACTCGACCTACGGTGCGGCGCGCTCCGCCGAGGGCCTGTCGCACTACTACGGCTACCTGCTCGACCTGAAGCAGCATCATGCCGGCCGGCCCCTGATCATCGCCGAGTACGGCGTCCCTTCTTCACGCGGCCTCGCGCACCTCCAGCCGGAGGGCATGCACCACGGCGGCCACGACGAAGTCCAGATGGCGGCGGTCGACGTCCGGCTGACGCAGGAAATCCGCGAGGCGGGCCTGGCCGGGGGCATCCTGTTCGCCTGGATCGACGAGTGGTTCAAGCACAACTGGGTAGTGATCGATTTCGAAGTGCCGCTCGAGCGCACGCGCCTCTGGCACAACGCGATGGATGCCGAGCAGAACTACGGGCTGCTGGGACAATACGCGGGTGCCGACCCGCCAGTACTGGGTGGCGATCCCGCCCGGTGGCGCGCACTGCGCCCGCTCGAAGGGGCCGACTCGCTGCGGCTCCGCGTCGGGTCGGATGAGAGCTACCTCTACCTCGCGCTGCAGACGTCCGGGGGGGGGCGCGCAGTCGACTCGGTCCGCACCCTCATCGGCATCGACACCTACCGGAGCAACCGGGGCGAGTTCCGGCTGCCGGGGGTCCCCGGCATCGGCACTGGGGTCGAGTTCTATCTCGACGTCTCCGACACCGCCGCCGGTCGCTTGTTCGTCGCGCGGAGCTATAGCCCTTACATCGTGCCCCGTCCGGGGATGGGGCCCACGGGTCTCGATCCGTTCTACAACTTCCAGTGCGCGGCGGACGAGCAGAGCGACGATGCCCAGTTCGACTCGTTGTTCGTCACCACCAACCGGTTCCGCGTGACGCGCACCGGCCGGCCGATTTCCGCGCGCGGCGTGGACCGGGGCCGCCTGCGCTACGGGCGGGCGGCGGAGTCCTCGCTGTCCGACTGGTTCGTGGACCGGGCAGCGGGTCTCATGGAAGTGCGCCTTCCCTGGGGGCTCCTCAACGTGACCGATCCATCGTCGCGCACCGTGCTCACCGCGGTGCGGGACGGGGGCGTGATCGAGACCGACACGACCGACGGGTTCCGCTTCGTGGTGGCGCGGCTGGCCCGCGGCAGCAACGACATCGTCGCCTTCCTGCCGGCGTCCGCCACCTACACCTGGCGCCGCTGGGAGGAGCCGACCTGGCACGAGCGATTGAAGCCGGCGTACTTCGCCATGCGTGACCTGTGGGGCTCCTGGTGAACCGACTCTTCGTCGCATTGTCCCTCTTCGTCGTACTCGCCGGCCCGGCGGCCGCGCAGCTGCCCGAGGCCGAAGACGCGTTCGCCCGCGGGGACTACCGCATCGCCCGGCAGCTGTACGACTCGGTGCTGTCGCTCGACTCCCTGAATCCTCGTGCGCTCTACCGGCTCGCCGTGCTGGACAGCTGGGACGGCAAGCTGGACCGCTCGCTGGCGCGCTTCGCCGCGTTGCGGCGGGTCGAGCCCACCGATCTGGACATCATGGTGGCGCATGCGAAGGTGCTCTCATGGGCCGGCCAGACGCGCTGGTCGGAGGCGCTGTACGACTCCGTCCTGGCGACGGCGCCAGATCGAGTGGACGCGCTGGCCGGCCGGGCCCGGGCGGAGGCGTGGGACGGGAACCTCGAGCGCGCCGAGCGGCTGTGGCGCGAGGCGCTGGAGCGCCACCCGGATGAGCCCGAGATCCTGGTCGGGCTGGCGCAGACACTGTATTGGGAAGGCGAGCCCGCGCTGGCCGAAGGGTACGCGGCGCGGGCGCGCCAGCTCGCCCCGGCCGACAAGACGGCCCGAGATCTGTTCGATCAGGTGCGCTCCGAGCGCCGGCCGGTCGTCTCGGTCTCGATGGACGCGGCCGATGACATCGAGCACAACAGTTCCGTGCTCCTGACCGGTGCGTTCAGCGCGTCGCCGCGCCCGGACCTGCGAGGCACGCTGCAGGGCACCTGGCGGCAGAACGACGACGGCATCAATACCGACCGGAGCAGCGGCGTCGACGGCTGGCTCGTCAAGTCATTCCGAAGCGGAGCGTCGCTGCGCGGCGGGCTGGGCGCTCGCCGGCTCGACCCGACGAGCGGCCCGACACACAGCGATCTGACCGCGCAGCTGGGCGGTGCCGTCCGGCCCGGCAAGCACACCGTTGTGACGGTCGGCTACAGCCACACCCCGTTCGATGAGACGATCGTGCTGGTGGACAGCGGATTCGTCTGGGACGAACTCGACGTCGACGCGGAGGTGTCGCCCCGCTCCAACCTCGATCTTTCCGCGATCGCGAACGGCGCCTGGCTGTCTGAAGGAAACCGCCGCCTGCTCGGCGCTGTGGCCGCGATGGTGGGAGTGGCGAAGGGGCTGCACGTCGGGGCGTACGTCCGCGTGATGGGCTACCGCCTCCCCAACCGCGGATTCGGATATTTCTCGCCGGACCGGTTCACGCTGGGCGAGGCGCGCGCCGCCTACGTCTGGCGGCGCCACGGCTGGTGGCTGCGGGCCAACGGTGGGCTGGGCGCGCAGCAGGTCGGCACCGGAAGCCCCACGCAGGGCGAGTGGCACGGCGATCTCACGTTGGCCCACAACTGGCGTGCGCTGGACGAGCTGGCGCTCGTCGGGACCTACACCAACAGCGCCGCGGCCCGCACCGCCAGCGCTTCGACCCCAACCTATCGGTACTGGTCAGTAGGACTGCGGTACCGGCGAGGCTGGTGAGCGCCCAGCCGCCTTCGCCGCATCCCGCAGCACCCGCAGCGCGTTCAGCCCGACCAGCTTCTTGATATCGTCCGCTTTCCAGCCGCGCCGCAGCAGCTCCGCCACGAGATCGGGAAACTTCGACGTATTCTCCAATCCGTCGGGCACGCTCGTGATGCCGTCGAAATCCGAGCCCAGACCGACGTGGTTCACGCCGGCCACGTCCCGGATGTGCTCGATATGGTCCGCCACCTGTTGCAGCGTGGCGTGCGGCGCCCGCTTGGCCCACGCCTTGGTCGAATCATTGACGACGTTTGAATCGGCGCCCGCGGCCTTCAGCGCGGCGGCCCGCGTCTGCATGCTGTCCTCGTACACCCGCACAGCTTCGGAGACGAAGCCCGGGTTGAAGTTCACCATCACGAGGCCGCCGTTGGCCGGCACGAGCTTCAGGATCGAGTCGGGCACGTTGCGCACGTGATTCGAGATGGACCGGGCGGAGGAGTGGGAGAAAATCACCGGGGCGCTCGAAACCCGCAGCGCGTCCATCATGGTGCCGTCGGACACGTGCGAGATGTCGACCAGCATGCCGAGCCGGTTCATCTCCTGCACCACCTGCTCGCCGAACGCGGTGAGCCCGCCGTGTTTCGCCGAATCGGTGGCCGCATCGGCCCAGTCGGTGGTCTCCCAGTGGGTGAGCGTCATGTACCGCACGCCCAGGGCGTAGAACATCCGCAGCGCGCCGAGCGAGCTCTCGATCGCGTGCCCACCTTCGATGCCGATGAGGCAGGAGATCTTGCCGAGGCGGAAGTTCCGCTCCACGTCTTCCGCCGTATACGCCATCGCCCGGTCGCCCGGCTACTTCCGGCACAGCCGGCGCACGAGGTCGATCTGCTCGAGCGCATACACGGCCGGGTGCTCGCCGCTGTGCATCGTGGTGGTGGGGACATACGCCGCCCAGAACTGGGCGCCGACCGCTCCCGCGCGCAATTTGGGGATGTCGGTCATCAACCCGAGCTGCGTCGCCGAGAAGTCCACCGAATCCACGCCGCCGCGGCCGCGGATCGCGTCCGGGATGTCGTTGTGCCCGTCCACCAGCGGCACGGTCTTCAGTATCCGGAGCGCCTCCGCCCGGTAGTCGCGCGCCGCGGCGGCGCCGCCCGCCTGAGCCTGCAGATGGAGCGTCAGCACGGTGGGGAGCGCGAGCACGGCGAGGCAGAGACGAACAGCCATGGTCGATCCTGTGAAGGTCGCACGGAAGCTGGCGCTGCGTCACTCCGATGGCAAGGTTAGTTTGGTCGTCATGCCCGACCCGCGCGCCCAGATCGGCTTCGAGCTCAACGGCGAGCCGTGCGCGGCCGCGTTCGCGCCCCACAAGACGCTGCTCGAAGTGCTGCGTGAGGATCTGGGACTCACCGGCACCAAGCACGGCTGCGAGCTGGGCGAATGCGGCACCTGCACCGTGCTGCTGGACGGCCGGCCGGTGCTGTCCTGCCTGGTGCTCGGCCTCGCGTGCGCGGGGCGCCGCGTCACCACGATCGAAGGCATGGCTCGGGGCGCCGAGCTGCACCCGCTCCAGACGGCGTTCGCCGATCTCGGCGCCGCGCAATGCGGCTACTGCACGCCCGCGTTTCTGCTCGCCGCCCAGGCCCTGCTCGAGCAGAATCCCAAGCCCTCCCGCGAAGACATCAAGCAGGCGCTTGCCGGCAACCTGTGCCGCTGCACCGGCTACATCAAGATCTACGAAGCGGTCGAGCTGGCCGGGGCCCGGATGCGCGGCGAGGACGCGACGCCGGGCGAAGAAGCGATGTATGGACGACGCTAAGGTCCCCAAGCTCCGCGTCGTCGGGAAGGCGCACCGCAAGGTCGACGCCGTCGCGAAGGTCACCGGCGCGACCAAGTTCGCCGACGACCTCGCGTTGCCTCGGATGCTCTACTGCAAGCTGCTGCGCAGCCCGCATCCGCACGCCCGCATCGTCGCCATCGATATCGCCAAAGCCCTGCGGCTCGAGGGCGTAAAGGCCGTCCTCACTGGCAAAGACTTCCCGATTCCGTTCGGCATTCTCCCGGTCAGCCAGGACGAGCATGCCCTGTGCGGGGACCGGGTGCGCTTCATCGGCGATCCGGTGGCGGCGGTCGCCGCGACGTCGGAAGAGACCGCGACGGCGGCGCTCGACCTGATCGACGTCCAATACGAGCTGCTGCGCGAGATCGGCTCACCGCAGGACGCGATCGCGCACCCGGAGCCCCGGATCCACGACTACGGCGACACGGGCAACTTCCACAAGCTCATCAACCTCGAATTCGGCGACGTGGAGGAGGGGTTCGCGCAGGCGGATGTGGTGCGCGAGGACCTGTTCTTCTTCGAGGGCAATACACACCTCCCAATGGAGCAGCACGCCGCGCTGGCCGACTGGTCGGCCG
>JBGQHV010000025.1:0-25570 GCA_041498155.1 Gemmatimonadota bacterium
GGTGGCCCTCGCGACCCTCGCCGACCTCGTCACGAGCGGCGTCCCCCCCGATTCCGCGGCGGCCGCGGTCATCGCCCTTGCCGGCTCGGCACGAGACGATCAGATCGCGGAATTCCGCCGCGCCGTCGAACGGGACATCGCACTCGGCGCGCCCCCGGCCGTTGCGGCGTCGGTTCGCGTTGACGCAGCCGTACGACAGACCACCGGAACCCCCCGGAGACCGTGACCGCATGAAATCCGGCGCGTGAAGTACGGTCGCCCCGTGTGGGCGGCCACGGCCGTCGTCGCCAGCTCCCTCACTACGATCTCCACCCTCGCGGCGCAAACCGGGGCCACCATGGACCTCGGGGTCATGGACGTGCGCTACGACGGCTTCTTGCCGAGCGCCGGCGCATCCGTCTCTCCCGAGTTCCGTCTCGAGCGGCCACACCTGCTCGCGTGGGCTCGAGGGACATACCTCCACTTCGAGAGCGGACGTCACAGTATCCAGGCAAACGCTGCCGGGTCGTTGCTCAGCGGACCATGGAGAGGGCTCCGGGCCGAGGTCGCCGGTCACACCGGGATCAGCCAGTACGCCGATTTCGCGAGCTTCTCTCACGTCCTCGCCACTCCACGCGTCCATCTTCTGGGAGACCGCGCGGGCGGCTGGATGGGGGGCACCCTCGGAACGACGTGGCTCGGGGGGGCAGGCCGCCCGGTCGCCGGCGCCGAAGTGGGCGCCTGGGCACGTCGCCTCGGCGTCACCTGGCTCGTCAGCGCGACGAACACGTATGTGGGGGATACCACCTACACTGATTTCCAGGCCGCCTCACACGCGCAGCGCGGCCGATTCACCTTCGACGGGTCGCTGGGCGTGCGCGCCTGGAGTCGCGGCGGCGGACACGGCGTGTACGGCGAGGTGAGTGGTGGCTTCATCGTCAGCCCCTGGTTCTCCATCATCATGTCCGGCGGGCGGTACCCGACCGATCCTACCCGGGGCAGCATCTCCGGCCGCTACCTCGGGCTCGCCGTGCGGATGAGCGCCCTGCCCCGCCGCCAACGCCTCACCCTGCCCGCCCGGCCGGCCCATGTGTCGCACCACTCTGCGCCCGATCCCGTGGACCCGGTCCCCACCACCGTCGAGCTCCGCCCCTGCAGCTGCGACGGCGTTGCGTTCGTCGTGCACGCGCCGGGGGCCGCCGCAGTGGAGGTGGCCGGGGACTTCAGCAATTGGGAGCCCGTCAGACTCTCTCCCGCCGATGCCGGAGCGTGGATGGTTGTGTTGGGGCTCTCGCGTGGGACCTACCGGTTCAACATTCGCATCGATGGGGGAGACTGGATCGTGCCGGCGGGCGTGCCGCGTCTCGCCGATGAGTTCGGCGGTGACGTCGGACTCCTGCGGGTTCCGTAGTCAGCGGGTTACCGCCGGCCGCCAGCCATGCTGACCGCCTCAGGCCGGCGACGCAACGTGAGCATCGCCCACACCCCCAACGCCGGGCCGATCGCGAGCAGACTCATCACCCAGCGCCATCCCGCGGTGCGCGCCACCAGCGGCAGCAACGAGATCGTCACGGTGGTGAGGAGGAACCCCAGACTCGTCTGGAGCGTCAGGGCGGTTCCGACATAGTCCCGGGGAGCGAGCTCGCTCACTGCGGTCGAGAACTGCGCCGAGTCAGCCACCACTGCCACACCCCAGAACAGCAGCGCGGGGACGAGCAAGACGAGCGGCTTCCCGAACAGCGATCCGATCGCGAGGCAGCAGGCCCCGGAAACGACCATGGAGACGCTCGTGACGGTGGTTCGGCCGATCCGATCGGCATACTTCCCACCGAGCCAGCATCCCACTGCCCCGCTTCCCACCACACCGAACGTTACGAGCGCCGCCGTCGCACGGGCGGAGCCGATGTCCTGCAACCGAGCCGTTTCGCTCGCCGCCACGAACGCCGCCATCCAGGTCCACATGGCGTACAGCTCCCACATGTGTCCCAAGTAACCGAGATTGGCGAGGAGCACGGCCCGGTCCCGGAGGATACGGGGCGCGGCCGACCAGGAGAACGGCGGCGATGGAGCGGCGAACGGGCCGTCATGCGGAACCAGCAGGATGAGGCCGCCCCCGACGAGCGCCGACCCTGCGGCGACGAGGACGACGCTGCGCCACGCCTCTCCGGGCACGACCCAGCGCACCAGATGGGGGAACGCCGAGCCGAGCGTGAGCGCCCCCACCAGGATGCCGATGGCCCAGCCGCGCGCCTCGCGGAACCATCCCGCCGCGATCTTCATCCCCGGCGGATATACGCCGGCCAGCGCGGCGCCGGTGAGAAAGCGGAAGCCAAGGCCCCAGCCGGGACCGGAGGATAGTGCGACGGCGACAGTGGCGAGCGCCGCGGCGAGCGCCGACCAGGCAACCAGCCGCCGGGCGGACCAGATATCGGACAGGGTGAGGATCGCCGAAATGAGCGCGCCCGCGACGAACCCGAGCTGAACGGAGATCGTGAGGCCGGCGGTCCCGCCGGTGCCGAGTCCCCATTCCCGGGCCAGCGCGGGGGCCACGGCCGAAGCGCTGAACCACGGCGCCATGGCGCACAGCTCCGCGACCGCGAGAATCGCGAGGACCCGCTTAGGGCTCACAATCCTGTGGGGTGATCGAGGAAGACCCAGTGAAGACCGTACTTCGTACCGACGTGCTGCGCGAGCGCTTTCACACCAAACGTCTCCGTGGCGTAGTGCCCGCCGTAATAGACGTTCAGCCCCAGCTCTTCCGCATCGAAATACGTGTGGTGCGTTCCTTCGCCGGTAATCAGGCTGTCGAGCCCGGCCTCGGCGGCTTGTGGAATGAGCGAGCCACCGGCACCGGTGGCGATGCCGATACGCCGCACCGCTTGGGGACCGAACAACATCGCTTTCGGGGCGATGCCCAGGGCCCTCGTCAGACGGTCTCCCAGGGTCTCGCGGCTCACCTCGAGCTCACCCCACACCCCGAAAGGCTGCTCCCGCCAGGTGCCGAACGAGCCGCGAATCTCGACGCCGAGCTCCCGCGCCATGATCGCGGCGTTTCCGAGCTCGGGATGACAGTCGAGCGGCAGGTGGGCGCCGTAGAGCGCGATGTTGTGTTGCAGGAGACCGGCTACGCGGACGAGCTGGGGCCCCACCAGGGGTCTCGCACCACCCCACAACAGCCCATGATGGACAAGCAAGAGGTCAGCCTGTTGCTCGGCCGCCATCCGGATGGTGGCGGCGCAGAGGTCGACGGCCGCGGCAACCCGGCTGACGGTCCCCGCGTTGGCGACCTGGAGACCGTTCCAGGCGTCAGGCGCGTCCCGGATGTTTCGGACATCGAGGAGTTCGTCGCAGTAGCGGACGAGGTCGTCGAGACGCACCGGACGAAGGGTGGGAGGGATCCTGTGAGTCGGACAGTATTAAAACAATATCAAGACATCATCGAAGCAGTATAGCTGGGTCGGCATGCTCACTCAGTACCGTAAAGCGCTGCTTCTATTTGAGTTGCGCAATCCACATCCGCGCGTAGACAAGCTGTGGACAAAATTTCCCATCGGTTAGCGTACAGTTGCTGCGGCAGCTGGCTCAGCCGCCCCCTCGCCCATGCGCAACACTCCGTTGATCTCCCCGCCCTCCTGAACCAACAACCGCTTGGTACCGATATCGCCGTGCACCGCGCTGGTCGTCTGCAGCTCCACGCGCTCGGAGGCCTGAATGCTCCCGCGCACTTCCCCACCGATGATCGCTTCGCGGGTCACGACGTCGCCTTCCACGAGTCCGCCCTTGGCCACCAGGACCTGGCGGCCGGCCTGGACCGTGCCCACGACCGTGCCTTCGATCTTGACCACCCCTTCGGCGCTGATGTCGCCCACGACCCGCATGCCGGAGCCGATGATCGACAGCCCCGCTTCCCCCGTCTGGGCACCGGATTTCTCGGTGAACATCGCCATCGTCAGTTCCCCTCCTTCACGAACGTGAGCGGGTCGAGCGATTGACCCTCACGGCGGATTTCGAAGTGCAGGTGCGGCGCCGTGGATCGCCCCGAGCTGCCGGTAAGAGCGATCACCTGTCCGGCGACGACCGAGTCCCCCTCGCGCACCAGGACCCGCGAGGCGTGTCCGTACATGCTTTCATACCCGCCGGGGTGGCGCAAGAGGACGAACATGCCGTAATCGGCATCGGCGCCGGCCGCTTCCACTGTCCCACCCCCGGAGGCGCGAATCGGCGTTCCGACCGGCACGGCGATGTCGATGCCCTCGTGGGCCTCACCGTCTCCGCCGGTCCCCTCCCCCACCTGGCCGCGCGTCACGAAGCCCTGCAGGTCGAGCGGCCAGTGGCTGGGCATCGAGGGCGTCGTCTCATAGCGTCGCGTGCCGGCCGGTGCGGCTCGGACCGGAACGGCACGCATGAGCTCCAGCGATCCGGCCGCGGCGGTCGTATCCCGTGTTGCCGGCCCACCGAGCAGTTTTCGCAGCGCCTGGTAGTTCTCCTCGGCACGGTTCAACGCCGCGGCGAGCTGTTGCACCCGGCCGTTTTCCTCCCGCAGACGGGACAGCTCCCGCTGCAGGCCGGGGAGGCGGGCCGCGGCGCGCGTGACCGGACCCGCGAAAGCGAAGAACAGCACCATCAGCAGTCCCACGACGAGGGCGCCCCACTTCCCCGCCGTAAACGCCCACAACGGCAGGCGGTACTGTTTCGAGTCGACGTCGCCGTCGGTGTGGACGACGATGGTGACGCCGCGCGGCTTCATCCGTCGAAGGGAGCGCCGAGGATCAGCTCGAGAATGCGCGCGAGGTCATCGTTCGAATAAAAGGCGACATGAATCTGCCCCTTTCCCTTCGCGCGCAGCGAGACGCGGACGTCCGTGCCGAGCCGCCGACGCAGTGCATCCTCCACGCGGCGGACCTCGGGAGCGCCGGGCTGCCCCCGCTTCAGCCGCGGCCGGCGCTCCGGCGCCCGGCCGCCGCGCACCCGGTCTTCAACGTCGCGCACCGAGAACCCCTGCGCCACCGCCTCCCGCGCCAGGGTCGCCGCGGTGCGCGGGTCGTCGAGGGCGAGCAGCGCCCGCGCATGTCCAACGGAGAGCTGCGAATCGTGCAGCATCTGCAGGACCGCGTCGGGGAGTTTGAGCAGCCGCAGCGCATTCGCCACCGTCGAGCGATCGCGACCCACGGCGTCGGCGACATCCTGCTGCTTCAGCTCAAACTCCGCGATGAGTCGCTCGTAGCCGCGCGCTTCGTCGACCGGCGACAGGTCGTCGCGCTGCAGGTTCTCGATCAGCGCCAGCGTGAGTACGGTGCGGTCGTCCACATCACGCCGCACGGCGGGGATCTTCTCCCACCCAAGCGCCTGGCACGCGCGCAGGCGCCGCTCGCCCGCGATCAGCTCGAAGACCCCGTGTCCTCCGGGAGCCGGCCGGACCACCACCGGCTGCAGCAGGCCCGCCTGCTTGATGGACGACTTGAGCTCCTCGAGCGCTGTAGGATCCACGTCGCGGCGGGGCTGGAGGGGATTGGGACGGATATCCTGGATCGGCAGCTCGACCAGACTCCCTTCGCGCTCGGCTTCTTCGCGCGTGGGGCCGAGCAGGGCTTCGAGCCCCCGGCCGAGCCGGCGGCGACCAGCAGCTGTCTCCGTCATGCGGGCACCTCCGGTTCAGCGGTCGCCGGCAGGGCAGGGGAGGGAACTCCTCCACCGCGCTCCACCCGCCGGATCAACTCCTGGGCGACGGCGAGGTAGCTCTTCGCGCCGACGGACTGCACATCGTACAAGAGGATGGGCTTGCCGAAGCTCGGTGCTTCCGCGAGCCGCACATTACGGGGGATCGTGACGGCGAAGACGCCGGCCCCGAAGTACTCCTTCGCCTCCTCGGCCACCTGGCGGGAGAGGTTGAGCCGGGCGTCGTACATCGTCAGCAGCACGCCATCGATGG
This sequence comes from Gemmatimonadota bacterium, assembly GCA_041498155.1. Classification (GTDB taxonomy): domain Bacteria; phylum Gemmatimonadota; class Gemmatimonadetes; order Gemmatimonadales; family GWC2-71-9; genus DASTHG01. The sequence continues at coordinate 5,909 of JBGQHV010000025.1, forward strand.
CGAGGGCCGGATTGAAATTCCGCTGCACCAGCTTGATGGTGTTGAGCAGCTGGGACAGGCCCTCGAGGGCGTAGTATTCGCACTGAATCGGAATGAGGACGCCGTCGGCGGCCGTGAGGACGTTGAGGGTCAAGAGGCCCAGGGACGGCGGGCAGTCGATGATGATGTACTGATAGTCGTCACGCAGATCACTCAATGCCCGCCGCAACGTCGTCTCGCGACCCTGTCGATTGACGAGCTCCAGCTCGGCACCGACCAGATCTTGCGTTGCGGGGACGACGTCGAGAAACGGGAAGTGCACCGCGCTCACGCGGGCGTCCGCGAGCGGGATGCCGTCGAGCAGTGCGTCATACAGTGAGCGCTCCAGGGTCGCACGATCGATACCGACGCCGCTGGTCGCATTCCCCTGCGGGTCGGCGTCGATCAGCAGCGTCTTCCGCTCAGCGGTGGCCAACGAGGCGGCGAGGTTCACCGCGGTCGTGGTCTTGCCGACGCCACCTTTCTGGTTCGCGATCGCGATAACGCGAGATTGCACCGTAACTCGTTGATTTAAAATGAGTTAACTAGAGCCACGCGTAACGTGTTGTCCCCTAATCTACTGCGTTGCCGTTGATCAGGAAAGAACCTCGCCGTTTCACGTGAAACTGGAGCCGACAATCAGTTTCACGTGAAACAATTCGGCCATCCGGAGGTTAGGCGACCCGTCGCCGCCAGCGCAGGGCTTCCATCACGAGGTTGTGTAGGTCGCTGGGAGACACGCCGGGGATCCGGGACGCTTGCGACAGGGAGGCCGGCCGAATGCGCTCGAGCTTTTGTCTCGCCTCCGTAGAGAGGCTGGAGAGCTCCAGGTACCGCAGATCCTGGGGCAGGGTGAACGAAGCCAGCTCCTCCAGCCGGTCGGCCGCCTCCCGCTCTCGTGCGAGGTACCCATCGTATTTCAACTCGATCTCCGCCGCGGTCAGCGCTGTCTCGCTCATGTCCTGGCCCACGTTCGCCGCCAGGAACAATGCCGCGAGCGACACGCGCGGGCGCTTCGCCACCGTCGCAATCCGCTCCGAAGATGACAGGCTCCCCCCAGCCGATGCGAGCGCGTCAGCAGCCTGAGCCGGCGTGATCGTTGTCGCGCGGGCGACTTCCAGCGCACGCTCCTCCTCGGCGAGACGCAACTCCGCCGTGCGCCGCTCAGCATCGTCGAGCAGGCCGAGCCGAGCGGCCAAGGGATAAAGTCGACGGAGCGCATTGTCCTGACGCAGCAGCAGCCGGAACTCGGCGCGCGACGTAAACAGGCGGTATGGCTCGTCCACTCCCCGGGTGACCAGGTCATCCACCAGGACCCCGACGTAGGCATCACTCCGGCCGAATACCACCGGCTCGAGCCCCCGTGCGCGCCGCACGGCGTTGATGCCGGCCACCACCCCCTGGCCCGCGGCCTCCTCGTACCCTGTTGTCCCGTTGATCTGACCCGCGAAGAACAGGCGCTCGACGGTCTTGGTCTCGAGCCACGGCGTGAGCTGATCGGGAGGATAGTAGTCGTATTCGATCGCGTAACCCGGGCGCGTCATCTCCACCCGCTCGAGCCCTGGGACGGCTCGCAGGAACTCGAGCTGCACGCCGACGGGCAGGGAAGTGGACAGCCCGTTCACGTACAGCTCGTGGGTGTCCAGGCCCTCGGGCTCCAGGAAGATCTGGTGACGAGTCGCTCCCGGGAACTTGACGATCTTGTCTTCGATGGAGGGGCAGTAGCGGGGTCCGCGCCCGCTGATCGCCCCGCCGTACAGCGCCGATTCCTGGAGGTGGGTGCTGATGATCTGCTTCACCTCCTCGCCTGCCCACGTGATCCAGCAGGGGAGCTGGCGGGGAAGGTCCCCGCGCTCGTAGAAGGAGAATCGGAAGCCTCCGTCTTCACCGTCCTGCCGGTCGACCTTGGACCAATCGACAGTTCGTCCGTCGATGCGCGGTGGCGTCCCTGTCTTGAAGCGCGATACTGTAAGTCCAATATTTTCAATATCTTGTGCCATTTCCACCGAGGGGAGGTCACCCGCGCGGCCAGCCGGGATCTGGGTGTCGGTCCCGAGGTGGATCTTGCCGCGCAAGAATGTCCCGGCGGTGATGATCACGGCTCGCGCGGTGAACCGCCGGCCGTCCGCGGTCTCGACGCCGCGCACGCCCTGGCCCTCCATGAGGAGCCGCGCGACCATGCCCTGGGTGATCTGCAAGCGGTCCAGCCGCTCGAGCAGCAGCCGCACGGCGCGCCGGTACAACCCGCGGTCGCACTGCGCGCGTGGCGCCCAGACGGCGGGGCCCTTGGAGCGGTTGAGCATGCGGAACTGAATGGTGGCCCGATCGGCGGCGCGGCCCATGATGCCGCCCAGGGCGTCCACTTCCCGGACGACGGTGCCCTTGGCGATCCCGCCGATCGCGGGGTTGCAGCTCATCTGCCCGATCGTCTCGAGGTTCGCCGTCAGCAGGAGCGTCCCGGCGCCGAGGCGGGCGGAGAGGGCGGCGGCTTCGGTGCCGGCGTGGCCGCCGCCGACGACGAGGACGTCATAGTCATAAGGCATTGAGGAATAATAGGCCAAGCTACGGCTAGGCGTACAGACGTACGGCGGGGAATAGTCAACCGGAGCGAGGGGGTTTCGGGACAGACTGGGTCACTTTTCGTAGCAGCCCGAACAACGTCTTGCTCGTCTCCGTGGCGAGGGCTTCGAGGCGGCCAAATTCCGCAGGCTCCAGGTACCCGACGTCGCGCGCCATGGAGAGCGCGGTCTCCACCTCGGCGAGCGATCCCCAGGCGATGTCGAGAAACTTGCGATACTCGCGCAGCCCTTTTCGACTGCAGCCCTCGGCGATGTTCATTGGTACGCTATACGCGGCGCGACGCAGCTGGTCGGCGAGGCTGTGCTGCTCATAGTCGGGGAATGACTGCGCGATTCTGGCGCAGTCGACGGCCAGTCGTTGGGCGTGTTGCCACGCCTTGAGGGTGTGGTGGTTTGGCATGAGTGGAACCTGGGACAAACGAAGGCGGGGTCGGTAGCCGTTTCTACGCGCTCCGTACCCCGCCCATGCACTCCAGCCCATAAACGGCCAAACGTCTGTACGTCTAGCCGGTCGCCTGTCCTATGCCGCCCTAACCCACCGCACCAATTCCTTCACGCTGGGCCGCTTTCCCGTCATCAAGATCCCAACCCGATAGATCCGCGACGCCACCCAGGTCACTCCCACGATCGTCAGGAGCAGGATGGCGAACGACAGCGCGATCTGGCTGCCCGGGAGATTGCCCGCGGCCCAGCGCACCGGCATGGCGATCGGGGCCGTGAAGGGGACCAGCGACAATGTCACGGCGAGGTTCGATCCTGGATCGTTGATCATGGCAAACATGCTGAAGAACGCGATCATCACGAGGTACATGACGGGCTGTTGCGCCTGACGCGCCTCCTGCTCGTTCGACGACATGGCCCCGACAGCGGCGAACATGGCTGAGTACAGCAGGAAGCCGCAGATGAAGCAGCCGATGAAGAGCAGCAGGGTCTCGGCGGAGATGTGCGGCAGCTGCCATACCTGTCCGGCGTCGCCCACACCTCCCTCTCCAATGAGACGGCGGCGCTGCGAGACGAGGATCCGACCCGAGACACCCCAGATCGCGAACTGGAAGATCGAGACTGCCCCGACGCCCAGAACCTTGCCCAGCATCAACTGGAAGGGGGTGACCGAGCTCACCAAGACCTCCACGATGCGGCTGGTCTTTTCCTCCAGCACCGAGCTCATGACATTGATGCCGTACACGAGAATCGCGAAGTACAGGATGAACGCCATGAAGTAGGCGAGCGTGAACGACTGCGCGCCGCTCTCTCCCGTTGTCTTTCCCCCGGAGATCTTCTTGGTATCGAGCGCGATCGGTACGCGAGCCCGGGCCACGACCTCGGGATTCACTCCCTCGCGTTCGAGCCGCGTTGTGCTGACCAGGTCCCGGAGGACCTGCTGCAGTGTTCCCGTCGCCACAAACGACGAGACGTTGGAGGCGCGATACTCCGCCTTCCCCGAATCCACGGTCACATCGCTCACCAGCAAGAACCCGTCGAGCCGCTTCGCCCCCACCTCGGCGGTGAGCGAGTCGACGACGTTGGGACCGCCCGGCACCCGTACGGCCGCGAACACCGCGCTTGCCTGGTTCAGCCGCTCGGTGATCTCCGCGCCGAAGACCGACGTCGACGCATCGACCACCGCGATGTGTTTCACCCCACCGCCGCGACCCAGCAGGGTCGGCAGATAGAAGATGACAGCGAAGATCACGGGCCCGAGCAGCGCCATGACCCAGAACCACCGCTGCCGCACCCTCTCCACGAACTCCCGCCGGATCACCGCGAAGACCTTACGCACGGGCCACCTCCATCCCCGGCAGCGCCGCCGCCGTCGCCGCCTCCGGGCCCACAAGGTCGATGAAGATTTTGTTGAGCGAGGGTTCGGCGAGCTCGAATCGCGACAACCGGGCTCCAGAGCTCACGAGACCCTTGAGGATCTCCTGCGCATCGGCCTTGGACGCCAGCTCGAGCTCGGCATACTGTGCCGATCCGTCGACTTTCGCCACGAGGCGCCGGTCCGCAAAGATCCGATCCGCGTCACCCCTGGCGCCATCGAAGCTCACGAGTACGTGTTGACCCCCATGTGAACGTTTCACCTCGGCGAGGGTCCCGTCCACGAGCTTCTTGCCCCGGGCGATGATGCAGATGTGATCACAGATCTTCTCGGCCTGCTCCATGATGTGGGTGGAGAGCAGGATCGTCTTCCCCCGCGCCCGCAGGTCGAACAGGGTGTCCTTCAACACCTGGGCGTTGACCGGATCGAGCCCGGAAAACGGCTCGTCCATCACCACGAGATCGGGGTCGTGGATGATCGTGGAAATGAACTGAACCTTCTGCTGCATCCCTTTCGAGAGCTCGTTCACTTTGCGGACCCGCCAGTCGCTCAGGCCGAGCCGCTCGAGCCAGGCGAGCGATTTCGTGCGCGCCGTCCCACGGTCCATCCCCTTCATCTCCGCCAGAAACAAGAGCACATCGAGCACCCGCATTTTGGGGTACAGCCCGCGCTCCTCTGGCAGGTACCCGATGCGCTCCGACTGCTCGACGCCCCCACGACTGTCACCGAACAGCTGGACCGTACCGGCGTCCGGCGCATAGATGCCCATGATCATGCGAATGGTGGTGCTCTTCCCCGCGCCGTTCGGCCCGAGCAGTCCGTAAATCACGCCGGGCGGCACGGCGAGGGAGAGCGCGTCCACGGCAGTGTGTCCCGCGAAGCGCTTCGTGACACGATCGACGACAAGGATGGGTGTGGTCATAGCTCCCGCTGGAGAACGGATTCCGCAACTCCGGGTTTCAGCGGGGAATAAGCTACTCGGTCGTGACGGGCTCCGCCGCCGCCTGCAGCGCGGCATGGAGTGTATGCCAGGAGAGACTTGCGCACTTCACCCGCACCGGGAAACGCCGCACCCCGGCCAGCGCGGCCAGCTTCCCGAGCCGAGCCGTGTCCACCGGGTCGCCCGGTGGGGACGTCAGCATTGTGTGGACCTCCTGAAACAGCGCCTCGGCCTCCGGTCGGGTCTTCCCCAGGACCGCGCCGGTCAGCAGGGAGGCGGCCGCCTGGGAGATGGCGCACCCCGAACCCTGGAAGCCGATATCCGTAATCCGGTCCCCGTCCAGCGTGACCTCCAGCCGGATCTGATCACCGCACAGCGGGTTCGAGCCCTCCGCGGCACGAGAGGGATGAGGCAGCTTCTTGAAATTCCGGGGGCTCCGGTTGTGCTCGACGATGATCTCCTGATAGAGGTCGCTCAGGTCGGCCATCAGGAGAAGACCTTTCGGACCTTGGCGAGCGCCGACACGAGCGCATCGACGTCGGCGCGCGTGTTGTAGAACGCGAACGAGGCGCGCGCGGTCGCGGGAACGCCGAAGAAGTCCATCACCGGCTGGGTACAGTGATGGCCAGTGCGGATCGCGACGCCTTCCTGGTCCACGATGGTGCCGACGTCGTGGGCATGCACCCCGCCCACCACGAAGGACACGACGCCCGCCTTGTGCGCCGCCGTGCCGACGAGCTGGACGCCGGGGATGTCGCGCAGCCGAGCGGTGGCGTAGGCCAGCAGGTCGCGCTCGTGAGCGGCGACTGCCGGCCAGTCGAGTGATCCGAGATAGTCGATCGCCGCGCCGAGACCGATGGCCCCGGCGATATGCGGCGTCCCCGCCTCGAACTTGGCCGGGAGGTCGGCGTAGGTGGTCTGCGCAAAGGTCACCGTCTTGATCATGTCGCCGCCGCCCTGATACGGCGGCATCGCCTCGAGCCACTCCGCCTTGCCGTAGAGCACGCCGATGCCCGTCGGTCCGAACATCTTGTGGCCCGACACCGTGTAGAAATCCGCGTCCAATTCCCGCACGTCGATCTTGAGGTGCGGCGCCGCCTGGGCGCCGTCGACCAGGACCGGGACGCCGCGGGCGTGGGCCAGCCGCACGATGTCGGCGATCGGGTTGATCGTCCCGAGCGAGTTGGACACATGGGCGACGGCTACGATTTTCGTCCGATCGGAGAGCAGGCGGGCGTAGTCATCGAGCAACAGCTCGCCGCGACGGTTCATCGGGATCACCCGAAGCACCGCCCCGCGCTCCTCGCACACGAGCTGCCAGGGGACGATGTTCGAATGGTGCTCCATGGCGGAGACGAGCACCTCGTCTCCCGGCTGGAGGCGGGGCCGCCCCCAGCTCGACGCCACGAGGTTGATGGCTTCGGTCGTGCCGCGCACGAAAACGATTTCGCGCGTCGCAGACGCATTCAGAAACGCCCTGGCCTTCTCCCGCGCCGCTTCGTACTCGGCCGTCGCGTGCTCGCTCAGGTCGTACACACCCCGGTGCACGTTGGCGTTCTCCGCCGCGTAGTAGCGCTCGATCCGCTCGATCACCGCCCGGGGCTTCTGGCTGGTGGCCGCGTTGTCGAGGTACACCAGCGGTTTACCGTGCACCATCGTCGCGAGGATCGGGAATTCGGTTCGAAGGCGGGCGAGGTCCCGGACCGGGGACACACCGGGCGCCGGTGTCTGCCGTACGCTCGTCACGCCGCGCTCGTCTCCACGTCGGGCACGCCCAGGCGGTGCCGGATTTGCCGATCGAGGCGCGCCCGTGCTCCCGGAATCGCCACCCGGTCGAGGATGTCCGCCCCAAACCCGTAGGTGAGCAGGCCCCGCGCTTCCATCGCGCCGATGCCCCGGCTCTTCAAATAGAAGAGCGCCGTCTCGTCGAGGGGTCCGACGGTCGAGCCGTGGGTGCATTTGACGTCGTCGGCGTAGATCTCGAGCTGTGGCTGGCTGTCCGCCCGGGCCACATCGGAGAGGAGCAGGTTGTTGTTGGTCTGCTTCGAATCGGTCCGTTGCGCTCCGGGCCGCACGATAATCCGGCCGTTGAAGACGCCGCGCGATTCTCCGTCGAACACGCCGTTGAAGTACTCGTGGCTCTCGCCATGCGGCTTGGCGTGCACGATCGTCGTGTGGTGATCCACGTGCTGGTGGCCGCGCAGCACGGAGAGGCCGTTCAGAATCAGGTAGGCCCCCGTCCCGTCGAGCACCGCGTTGATGTCATGGCGCACCAGCGCGCCGCCGAGCGCGACCGTGGTGAAGACGAGCCGGCTGTCGCGACCCTGATGCGATTGCGTCGTCGCGATGTGATAGCTGCGTTCGCCCTCGCGCTGCTCCCGGCACAGCTCGAGCTGGGCGCCGTCCTCCAGGACGACCTCCGTAACGGCGTTGGTGAGCGAGAGACCGGCGGGCGCCGCCTCGTACGCTTCCACGACTTTGACCTGCGCGCCCCGTTCCACCACGATCAGCAGGCGCGGGTGTGCCATCGGCCGCGCGGTGCCCGGCGGAATCCGACAGGTGAGGTGAATCGGTTCCTCGACCACCGCGCCAGCCCGAACGTGGACCACGGCGCCGTCCGCCAGAAACGCCGTGGCGAGGGCGGTAAACGGGTTCTCCTCCAGCAGGGCGTAGCGCCCGATGTGGGCCCGCACCAGGTCCGGTTGCCGTTGCAGGGCCTGGGACAACGGCAGGACCGTGGCGCCGGTCGGCGTCGGCCCCGTTTCCCACCGCACCATCTGCCGCTGAAACGCGATCTCGGCGATCGGCTGGACGTTGGTGAAGCGCCATTGCTCGGAGCGCGTGGAAGGAAAGCCGACCTCGGTAAAGCGCGCGATGCCCCGCGCGCGCAGCTCCCGCACCCAGGGCGGCGCGCCCGCGGCGCCGTTCCCGGCGAAGGCTTCGTACTGCCCGACGAAGTGGGCCGTCACGAGACCGCCGCTCCCTCCGGCTTCACCCAATCGTATCCCTTTTCTTCGAGCGTCAGCGCCAGCTCCTTGCCGCCGGATTTCACGATGCGGCCCTCGGCCAGCACGTGCACGTAATCGGGGACGATGTAGTTGAGCAGCCGCTGGTAATGTGTCACCACCACGAAGGAACGCAGGGGCGAGCGCAGCATGTTCACTGCCTGGGCGACGGTCTTGAGGGCGTCGATGTCGAGGCCGGAATCGGTCTCGTCAAGAATCGCCAGCCGCGGCTCGAGCACCGCGAGCTGCAGGATCTCGTTGCGCTTCTTTTCGCCGCCCGAGAACCCTTCGTTCACGGCCCGGTTCATGAAGCTGTCGTCCCAGCCGATCGCCTTGAGCTTGTCCTCGAGCACCTGGAGGAAATCGAGGGGATCGAGCTCGGGCTCTCCCTTGTGCTTGCGGATCGCGTTGACCGCCGAGCGCAGGAAGTAGGAGTTGGTGATGCCGCGGATGGCGACCGGATACTGGAACGCGAGAAACATGCCTTCCCGCGCCCGCGCCTCCGGTTCGAGCTCGAGCAGGTCCTTGCCGTCATAGCGTACGGAGCCGCCCGTCACCTTGTAGGCCGGATGGCCGGCCAGCACCTGGGCAAGGGTGCTTTTCCCGGAGCCATTCGGTCCCATCACCGCGTGCACCTCGCCGGTGCGCACCTGCAATGACACGCCGCGCAGGATCTCCTTGCCTTCGACGGTGGCGTGGAGGTCCTTGATCTCGAGCAGGAACGGGTCGGTCATCCCACGCTCCCCTCGAGCGAAATGCCCAGCAGGTTCTGCGCTTCCACGGCGAACTCCATCGGCAGCTCCTTGAAGACTTCCTTGCAGAATCCGTTGACGATCATCGACACGGCGTCCTCGGCCGAGAGGCCGCGCTGCTTGCAGTAGAAGATCTGGTCCTCGCCGATCTTGGAGGTGGAGGCCTCGTGCTCCATGATCGCCGAGCTGTTGCGCACGTCGATGTAGGGAAAGGTGTGCGCCCCGCACTGGTCGCCGATCAGCATCGAATCGCACTGCGAGTAATTCCGGGCGCCCTCGGCGCCTTTCATGATCTTCACGAGCCCCCGGTAGGTGTTCTGCCCGTGGCCCGCGGAGATCCCTTTGGACACGATGGTGCTCTTCGTGTTCTTGCCGATGTGGATCATCTTCGTCCCCGTGTCGGCCTGCTGGCGATGGTTGGTAACAGCCACTGAATAGAATTCGCCGATCGAGCCATCGCCCTGGAGCAGGCAGCCCGGGTACTTCCAGGTGATCGCCGAGCCGGTCTCGACCTGGGTCCAGGAGATCTTGGAGTTCCTGCCGCGGCAGGCGCCGCGCTTCGTCACGAAGTTGTAGATCCCGCCCTTCCCCTCTTCATCACCCGGATACCAGTTCTGGATAGTGGAGTACTTGATCTGCGCGTTGTCGAGCGCCACGAGCTCCACCACGGCGGCGTGCAGCTGGTTTTCGTCGCGCGTCGGGGCGGAGCAGCCCTCGAGGTAGGAGACATGGCTCCCCTCCTCGGCGATGATCAGGGTGCGCTCGAACTGCCCGGTGGAGGACGCGTTGATGCGGAAGTAGGTCGAGAGCTCCAGCGGACAGCGCACGCCCTTGGGGATGAACGCGAACGACCCGTCGGTGAACACTGCCGAGTTGAGCGCGGCGAAATAGTTGTCGTTGGTGGGCACGACCGTGCCCAGATACTGGCGCACCAGATCGGGGTGCTCGCGGATCGCCTCCGAGATGGGGCAGAAGATCACCCCAAACTTGGCCAGCTCCGCGCGGAACGTCGTGGCGACGGACACCGAGTCGAACACCGCGTCCACCGCGACGCCCGCGAGCCGCTTTTGTTCGGCGATGGGGATGCCCAGCTTCTCGAACGTCTCGAGCAGCTTGGGGTCGACCTGGTCGAGGCTCTCCACCTTGGGCCGCTGCTTCGGGGCCGCGTAGTAGCTGATCGCCTGGTAGTCGATGGGTCCGTACTTCACATTGGCCCAGGTGGGCTCGGTCATCGTCAGCCAGTGGCGGTACGCCTTGAGCCGCCAGTCGAGCATCCACTCGGGCTCGCCCTTCTTGGCCGAAATGAGCCGAATGACATCCTCGCTCAGACCGGGCGGGACGGACTCTGATTCGATGTCGGTTACAAAGCCGTACTTGTACGGCTGGAGAACCTGTGCTTCGATCGATGTCATACCGACTCTCCGCATTCTGCCGCCGAAACGCCGAATGTGATGGCGTACTCGCAGGCGTTGCAGCCGCTGACGATGTGGGTGGTGCGCTCCACACTCGCGGCCAGCACGGTCTGGAGGAACTTGGCTTCGACGGCGCACACCTCGGGATAGCGCTCCGCCACCGAGCGAATGGCGCAATTGTGCTCGGCCAACCGGAAGCCGCCGGCACCCGCGTCGGTTTCGGCCATGTAGCCCGCCTCGTTCATCACCCGGGCCACCGCCGCCAGGCGCCGCTCGGGCGCCACGCCCACGAGCTCCGCCTGCAGCCGGCGCGTCAGGTCGGCGTAGTGGTCCTCGAACACGGAGACCGCCGCCTCGCGGCCCTGCTTCTCCGCCAGGTGATCGAGCAGGTTGGTCAGCGTCTCCTCATAGCGCCTGGGGAAGCGCGCCTCTCCCTGGGTCGAAAGGCGGTACGCGAACGTCGGCGCCCCGACCCCGCGCTGCTCCCGGCCGTAGGTCACCAGTCCTTCGGCCTCGAGCTCCTTCAGGTGATGTCGAACGGCATTGGGTGAGACGCCGAGCTTATCCGCGAGCGTCTTGGCCGTGAGCGGTTGGGAGCGTTTCAGCTCCAGCAGCACTTCGCCACGCAGGCCTTTGTGCGCCCCGGTGGATGAGATTGGGTGGTCCATGACTGGCAATCGTAGAGCGCGGAAGGGAGATTGTCAACTAAAACACAAGATATTTGGACTAACTCGTAACACGCTGTTACATAATCATTTACAATAACGATCCAACATCGAATGATCGCATTCCCTACAGGCCAAGGTTCTCGGCGACGATCGCGAGCCCTTCCGCACCGAGCAGCGCGCGCGCCATGGGGAAGAGCACGTCGTTTTCGCGTCGAATGTGGGTTCGGAGCAAATCCACGATCTCGAGTGCCTGGCGGGCGACTTGGTCGCGGGCGCCGCGGTCGATGGCGGTCAGGAGCTCCGCCTCGAGCTTCCAGAGCGTCTCATGCTCCTCGAGGAACGGGCCGATGGGCGCGTCCTCCCCCAGCAGCGGGAACAGGGCACGCTCCTCGTCCTCGTTGTGCTGCCGGACGGCGCCGCACAGCAGCCCGTGCACCTCGCGGGCGATCGCGAGCGGCGGCTCGGCGGGCCCGCCGGTTCGCAGCATCTCAGCGGCGGCTTCGAGTCGGTCGAGGGCGGCCAACGCGACCGTGTGCTCCTCTTCGAATCGCCGGATCGGATCGGGCGTCATGGCGTCACCACCCACCGGACTCCCTCACCCCGCCTCAGATGGTCGAACCCCTCGTTGATGCGGTCGAGGGGGAGCGTGCCGCTCACGATGGGCTCGAGGGTGATGCGCCCCGACGCGACCAGCGCCACGATCTCCGGGTACACACCGGCGCCGCAGCCCAGGCTCCCCACCAGCTCGAGCTCGTAGAACATCAGCTTCGCGACGTTGATCGGGGCGGGGTCGTGCGAGAAGCCGATCACGACGAGGCGACCACCTTTGCGGATCAGGTTGAACGCGAGATCGATCGTCTTCGGGCTGCCGACGACTTCGAAGGCGACGTCCACACCTCCATCGGTGAGCTTGCGGACCTCCTTGTCCACACGCTCGGTCGCCGCCGGGTTGATCGTGTGGCGCGCTCCCAGCCTCCGGGCGAGCTGGAGCCGCGCGTCGTTCAGGTCCACGGCGATGACCGTCGCCCCCGCGACGGCGGCGCACTGGACCACGTTGAGCCCCACGCCCCCGCAGCCGACCACGGCCACAGTGTCTCCCGCGCGCACCCGGCCGCGCTCCTTCACGGCGTGGTAGGGGGTCGAGACGGCGTCGGCGATGACACAGGCGCGCTCAAGCGGCATGTCGGGGGGCAAGCGTACGAGCTCCTTCGCGGGGACCGCGAGCAGCTCGGCAAAGGCTCCGTTCTTGTGGTTCCCGGGCATCACCAGGTCGCTGCACAGATTCTCGCGGCCCGCCCGGCAGAACCGACAGTGCCCGCATGCCCACACCGACGGCACCAGCACCCGGTCGCCTTCCGCGAATCCGGTCACTCCGGGGCCGAGCCGCGCGATCGTCCCGGCGGCCTCGTGGCCCAGAATGATGGGTGGGGTCTTGAACGTCGGGACGCCATGGTCGAGGTAGTGCAGGTCGGTGTGACAGAGGCCGCACGCCGCGACCCGCATCACGATCTCTCCCGCCTGCGGCTCGGGGGCGGGCACGTCTTCGATCACGAGCCGGGGCCCGGTGCCGTGGAACACCGCCGCCTTCATCGATCCTCCCCTTCACCGCGACGCGTATAGATCACCTGGAAGAAGCCCGCCTTCACGAGCCAGCACGACCCGCATTCCTCTCGCAGTCCTTCCGGGAGGCCCGGCTCCACGCGGACTTCGAATCCCGCCTGGCGGTACAGCTCGACTGCTTCCCGAGCGCGGTCGGGATCCGCCACGAAGCGCCGCTCCCAGCCGTCAGCCGGCATGGGTAGCGGCGGCTTCGGCGAGCCGGCGCAGGCGGCGTTGGGCCAACAGCGCGGCGCCGAACGCGGACGTGTACTGCACGAGATCGCCAGGGAGCACGTTGACGCTCGTGCCGAGAGCGCCCTCTACGACCCGGATCATGCGCTCGAACCGCAGGATGCCCCCGACCAGCGTGAACTCCGGCTCCATGCGCACGCGCTTCATCAGCTGAACCGAGCGGTCCACGAGCGAGACGATGGCGCCGTGCATGATGTCGGCCGGCGCCGCGCCTTCGGAGAGCTGGTTGATGACCTCGGATTCGGCGAACACGGCGCACACGCCGGAGATGGACACCGGCGCCTTCGACGTGGCGACCAATGGCCCGATCTCCGCGGTGCCATACCCCATGTAGCGCGCCGTCTTCTCGAGAAACGCCCCGGTGCCGGCGGCGCACTTGTCGTTCAAACGGAAGCTCTGGACCTTCGAATCCGCCCCGAGGCGGCTTGCCTTCATCGTCTGCCCGCCGACGTCGAGGATGGTGCGCGTGTTGGGGAAGAAATGGCTCGCACCGCGCGCCGCGGCCGTGAGATCGGTGACGGCCGCGTCGCCGATCCCCGCCTGGTGGCGCCCGAATCCGGTCGTCACCACATAGGCCAGGCCCTCCCGGGTCAACCCGGCAGCGGCCAGCGCCTGGGCGAGGGCCCGCTCGGCGGCCTGGACGAGCTTGAACCCGGTCGGCTCCATGCCCCGACCGGCGATCGTGCCGTCCTCGTGCACGATGACGACCTTGGTGTAGGTCGAGCCGATGTCGATGCCGGCGGTATTGGTCATGCGACGCCCTTCGCTGGTGCCGGCGCGCGGGCCGTCACGATCCGGTCGAGCGCGAACAGCGCGGCGCCCAGTGCGCCGATGTAATGCGCCTCGTCGCTGACGTTGACCCGCAGGCCGAGGCGTTTGTTCAGCGTCTCGACCATCGCCTGGTTCTTGGTCACCCCGCCGGTGAACGTCACCTCTTCCTCGATCCCGACGCGGCGCAGCAGCCCGATCGAGCGTGCCGCGATGGACTCGTGGACGCCGAGCAGGATGTCCTCGATCTTCTTCCCTTTGCCGAGCCACGAGAGCACCTCGGATTCGGCGAACACGGTGCAGGTAGTGCTGATCTTCACCGCACGCTCGCCGCGCAGCGCCGTGGGGCCGAGTTCGGCCAGCGGGAGATCGAGCGCGACCGCCGCAGCACCGAGGAAGCGCCCGGTACCCGCGGCGCACTTGTCGTTCATGGAGAAGTCCACGATCTCGCCCGAGGGGTGGACCCGGATCGCCTTGGTGTCCTGACCCCCCATGTCGAGCACGGTGCGGGTCCGGGGGAACAACTGGACCGCTCCGCGGGCGTGGCAGCTGATCTCGGTGATTTGGGTGTTGCCGAAGGTCACCTTGTAGCGACCGTACCCGGTGCCGACGACGAACTCGACCTCTTCCTCGGGAACGCCCCCGTCGGCGAGCGCCTGCCGGAATGCCGTCTCGGCAGCGCGCATGACGTTGGCGCCCGTGTCGGTCAACGCACGGCCCACGATCCGCCTGGCCTCGTCGATCACCACTGCCTTGGTCTGCGTGGACCCGACGTCCACCCCTGCCGCGTAGGCCATGGCGTCCTCCGTCAAGCCGGCGCGGCGGCCGACTGATGGCGCCGCGCCGCGAGGCCTTCGAAAAAGGCGTCGATGCGGTTCTTCATCTGTGCTTCGGAGACCACGCGCTTGTCCATCATGTCGGATTCCACGAACAGGCTGGGGATGTCGCGGATCGCCATGAGCGCCCGGCGGGTATCGGCGAGCCCGGTCGAAACCGTCCGGCAGCTCTTGATGGGGTGATACACGATGCCGTCCGCCGCGTGGTCATCGATCATGCGGACGAGCGCCTGGGTCTGGAAGAACATGCTGTCCATGGCGTCGCGCACGCCGAGCAGGACGCCCTCGGCGAGGCTCTCGAGCGGGTGCCGCAGGTCGTAGGTGAAGCCGAGGTTGGCCCCACCCGATGCGAACCAGAGGTAGGTCGAATTCACGAACACGCCGCCCCAGTCGCCGAACATCTCGGAGAAGCGGCGGAAGATGGGATAGCAGGGGACGCCCACGAAGATCAGACGCCATTTCTCGTCGACCGGCGTTCCGATCCCGTGCTCGGCCTTGTGCGTCATTTCTTCGACCAGGTCACGGAAGAACGCCGCGCCCTCGGGCGCGCCCCGGAATCCATTGGCGACGCCGAGGTAGATGGTGCCGTCGGAGAGCGCGTTGAACACCGCGGGCCGGCTCCGGTTCAGCTCGAGCACCCGCCGCCAGCCCGTGTTCAGCTCGTTGGCCCACCCGAGATGCTCGCGCAGCCGATCGATGTCGAATTTCTTCCCGGACACCCGCTCGCACAGCGCGATCAGCTCCTCGAGCTGCGCCGCGACGTAGCGTCGGTCGCGCTCGAAGTCCTCGCCGCCCCTGACTGAGGCGAGACCCGCCCCGCGCGATCCCGGGATGTCGAGGGTGAACAGCGGCATCCCGTGCATCCGCTCCCAGATCTCGCCCCACTTGATGTAGGTGTTGCAGGCGTTGGTGGCGATGGCGAGGGCCGGCTTGGGGATCCGGCCCATCGGGTGCGTGCCGCCCCGCAGCTGCGTCGCGACGTCCGCTTTGACGTAGCCGCAGATGTCGGGGGAGTAGCCGTAGTTCTCGGCTTCGTTCAGGTACTCGGCCGCCACGCGTCGCACCGCCGCCTGGAGCGAGTTGATCTCCGGGAACACGATCGGGAAGTCGAACACCCGGAGCAGCTCGCAGAGACTGCCCATGACGAACACGTACGCCGCCCCACGGCCTTCCTCGGCCGCCGCCGTGAGTCCCTCGAACCACTGGCGGAACAGCCGGGCGCCCACTTCGTTGCCGCGCCCGACGATGCCCGCTTCCCGCGTCGTGTCCGTCATGGTCGCCTCAGTCGAATACCAGGTTCTCGACGAACGTCTCGAGCTGGATCTCCAGCGAATCGAAGCTGTTCATGCTCTCCTCGAATTCGCTCACGAAATACCGCACGCCCTTCCCGTCGAGGGCGCGGGTGTGCACCACCAGCTCCTCGAGCCCCGGCTCGCACATCTTCGCGGCCATCAGGATCGCGGCCTGGGCATCGGCGCGCGCGAGCCGTTCGAGCAGCATCCGGTCCTTGGGCTTCGTGAGGTCGTGTTGCACCGGGCTGTGCTCCGAGCGGTCGATGTAGCTCGTGGCCAGCGCCTGCAGCGGGTCACCGTCCATCGGCACGTCCGACACGAGCCAGCGCAATCCGATCAGGAGATCGTCGTCCACGACGTAGCAGGAGCGCGCGATCGCCCGCAGCAGATCGAGCGGCGGCTGCTCGCAGAAGCCCCCTTCGAGGATCACCCGGATCTTGTCGCGACGCGGGAGCGAGCGACCCTCGAGCAACGGCAGCACCGTGCGCAGCAGGTCGTTGTGCTCCTCGCGCGGCACGAGCCCGCCCACCGCCACGAGCACGTAGGCGTCGTCGGCCGGGACGAGCCACGGACGCTCGCGCTTCAGCGCGTAGAGCCGCCGCAGCAGGGCACGGTTCTCATTGAACACCGCGATGGAGCGCCGCAGGTCGTCGTCGGTGATCGGACGGCCGGCGATCTCTTCGCACAACGTGCGGATCCGGTCGTACTCGTCGCGCAGATAGCGCGCGGCGAAGCCCGAATTCGGATTCTGCGGCAGGTAGAGAATCCGGCACGGATAGGAGACGTTGCGGCCCCACACGCCGGCCAGATTGCGCGCGGCGTCGCAGATCGGATGCGTCACGAACAGATCGAGCTGCACGCGCCCCGACAGCGCCAGCTCGAGGGAGGTCTTGATGATGGAGCAGAGGTAGGAGCCGAACCGGGAATCGGCGTGTGTCGCCTCGATCGGCGCGCCGCGCACCTTGAACGGCAGCAGGCCGGCGGCGTGGGCGATCTCTTCGGGGAAATACACCTGGAAGTGTCCCACGACCTTGCCGCCGCCCTCGCGCCAGCGACGGATCGTCGGAAAGTCCGTGTCTTCCACCAGCTCGCGACAGTGGTGCAGGGTTTCTTCGAGCGACTGGCCATGCCACTCGGCGAAGATCGCGCTCATGCGTGTCTCCAGACCGGGCGCCGCTTGTCCGTGAAGGCACGCAGTCCCTCGACCGCGTCGTGCGTTTCCATGAGCTCGTGCAGGTAGACCTGGCCCGCCGCTCGCAGCGCGGCATGGCGCGTGAGGGCCCCGCCGCCGCGCAACGCCCGCTTCGCCGCCCGGAGGGCGGCCGCACTGTGGCGCGCGATACGCTGCGCCTCCGCGAGCGCCTCCCGCTCCACGTCCCCGTCCGGGACGACCCGCGTGACCAGACCCCAGCGCTCGGCCTCCGTGGCCGAGATCGACTCGCCCGAGTAGATCAGGCGGGACACGAGCGCCGGTGGGAGGCGCCCGGGGAGCAGGACGCAGGCGGCGGGGGGAAAAACGCCGAGCGCGATCTCCGGCTGCCCGAAGGTCGCCCCCAGGCCGGCCACGATCATATCCACCGGCTGCACCAGCTCGAATCCGCCGCCGACGCACTTGCCGCGAACCCCCGCCACCACCGGGAGCGGGAACGCGTCGAGCGCCGCCACCGTGTCGAGAAACTCGGGGATCAGACTGAGATGGTGCGGAGGCAGGTGCTCGCCCACATCCGCGCCAGCGGAGAAGTGGTCACCGGTTGCCGTGAAGAGGAGCACGCGGAGGTCCGGCAGCTCCGCCAGGTGCCGCAGCTGCTCCCGAACGTCCCGCAGGACGTCCCGCGTGAGGATGTTCAAGGGAGGACGGTCCAGCTCGATCCGTCCGATGCCCGGCTCCGTCATGATCGCGAGCGTCATCGTTCCATTCCTCCGCCCAGCAGTTGACCGCCGTCGATGGGGACGACCGCCCCGGTGACGAACCCCGCGACGTCGCTGCACAGGAAGCGCACCAGCGCTCCCACCTCTTCGGGTGTTCCCGTCCGGCCGAGCGGCGTGCGCGCCACCGCGCGCTCCCGCACCGCCTGGGGGAGCGAGCGGGTCATCCCGGTATCGATGAATCCCGGGGCCACGACGTTCACGGTGACCCCGTCGCGCGCGAGCTCCTGCGCCAACGACCGGGCGAGGCCCACGAGGCCGGCCTTGGCGGCCGCGTAATTCGCCTGGCCGAAGCTCCCCCGCAATCCATTGATGGAAGAGACGAAGACCACTCGGCCGGAGTCGGACTTGCGCAAGAAGGGCTCGGCGGCCCGCGCGGCCTTGAATGCGCCGGTCAGGTTCACGTCGAGCACGTCGTTCCATTCGGCGTCACTCATCTTCCAGCTCACGCGATCCCGGATGATCCCAGCGGCGCACACCACCCAATCGAGCCCCCCGCGCTCCCGGGTGATCCGCTCCACGGCCGCCGCGACCGCCACCGCATCGCGCACATCCGCGGGAAAGGTGGCCGCCGCGGCCCCCGGCCCATCCGGGAAATCGCAATCGAGGGAGGCGACCCACGCCTCCCCGGCCAGGGCTGCGACGACCGCCCGGCCGATGCCGCGGGCGCCGCCCGTTACGAGAGCGGTGCGCCGCACAGACCGCAGTGGGTGTGAGACGCCGGGAGATTCGTGGCACCGCAGGCTCGGCAGTCGCGCACCGGTGCACCCCACGGCGCTTCGGATGAACCGCCTCGGGCGGCGCGCTCGCGTAGCAAGGCGTAGCGCGCCGGGCGCTTCTCCGTGAAGGCGCGCATTCCCTCGACCGGCTCCCACGAGGCGTAGTGCAGCGACAGCCAGTCCTGCGCGTGCCGAACCGTCTGATGCCAAGCCAGGTCCTTCCAGAAATTCGTCTGCTGCTTGGTGTAGCGCGTGCACTCCGGGAAGGTCGCGAGCAGGCGGCGGGCGAGCTCGTCCACGGTGGAATCGAGCCGCGACAGATCGAGACGGTACCCGTCCCGCCCCTTCTGGGCCGCGGCGATCTGCTCGGGACTCGCCGACTCGATCCACGTGTCGCCCTGGCGCACCGACGGCGCGACCCGGGTCACGAGTCCCCACGCGAGCGCCCGATCGGCCGAGATTGGCTCGTTGAGGAGCAGCATCTCACGCGCCCGCCGGTCGCCGACCGTGATCGGCAGCCACTGCGTGGCCCCGCCGCAGGCGACCGAGCCGACCTGGGTGCCCACCTGCTTCAGATACGCATGTTGGGCGATCACGGAGAGATCGCAGGCCAGCTGGCTCTCGTTGCCACCGCCCACGGCCATGCCGTTGATGCGCGCGATCACCGGCTTCCCGGTATTCAGGATGCTCTCGATGTAGGCGCGGAACAGCGCCATGTACTTCCAGTAGTCGCGCGGCGTCCCGACGTAGGCCTCGGCGTACTCCTTCACGTCGCCGCCCGTGCAGAACGCGCGGTCGCCGGCGCCCGTAAGCACGATCACGCCCACGGCATCATCGAAGGTCGCGTCCTGAAAGGCGGTCGCGAGCTCTTCCAGCGCCGCCGTGGAGTAGGCGTTGAAATTGTGCGGCCGGTTGATCGTGATGCGGGCGATCCCGTCAGCTTTGTCGTACAACACTTCCCGAAATCCGAAGCTGGCCGGGGCGCGGGACGAGAAATGACGGGTCGTGGGGGTCATCGGGGCGGTCGTCGTCATAAAACGAGGAGTCCTCGAACGAGATGGTCGGCGAAGTGCGCGCCGA
>JBGQHV010000026.1:0-25546 GCA_041498155.1 Gemmatimonadota bacterium
CGGCGGTGTACGCGTCGCGTCCCCTGTGGGGCGGCGTGAGTCTCGAGACGGGGGTCGTGTGGCAGCGGGGGAACCGCGGGCCGCTGATCCAGGTCACGCTGAACACGTACCTCTCGGCGGTGCGATCCTTCACCACGATGAGCGCGGCGGCCGGGGCGCCGGCGACCGTGTCGCAGCTGGTGCAGGGCTCGGTGCTGTGGGATCGCGCCGGCGGGCGGCTGGAAGCCGCGCCTGGTCCGTCGATCGAGCGCGCCGGCGTGACGGGCCGCGTTTTCTTGGACCAGAACCAGAACGGCCGCCACGACCCCGGCGAGCCGCCGGTGCCGGGCGTGCGGGTGATCGTGGGCTCGCAGCCGGTCGTTTCGGATTCGAGTGGTGCGTTCCGGGTGTGGGACCTGATGCCGTTCGAGCCGGTGGACGTGCTGGTGGATTCGCTCAGCATCGATTCGCCGTTGCTGGTGCCCGCGTTCGCCACGGCCACCCTCATCCCCAACCCCAATCGCTTCCGCACGCTGGATGTCCCGATCGTGGCGGCTGGGGTCATCGAGGGCCGGGTGTGGCGCGTGATCAGCGGGACGCGCGAGCCGATGGGGGCCCTGCTGCTCGTGCTGACCGACCGCCGCACGGGGACCCGCCGGCGCTTTGCTTCGTTCTCCGACGGCACGTTCTATCTGATGGGTGTCAAACCCGGGGACTACGAGCTGACGGTGGACGACGCCTCGCTTGGGAGCGTGGGGTTGGCCGCCGCGTCGCAGCGCTTCACGATGACGCCGGAGGCGGTGAGCGCCGGACGCTCCGGCCTCGATCTGCTGCTGCGCCCGCGCTGACGGCGCTCAGGCGCTGGGCGGACGGGACGTGCGCGCGGCGATGTCCCGCACCAGGCGCTCCAGCGCATCGAAATCGAACGGTTTCACGAGCGACGGCGCGCCGGCGTCCGCCAGCAGGGCCGCCGTGTCGGCATCGAGCGTATCGCCGGTTGCGAAAATGAGGGTGGCGATGAGCTCCGGCGCCTGCTCCCGCAGCCGGATCAGGAAGTCGCGACCGTTCATGCCCGGCATCCGCACATCGCAGAGGATCACGTCGAAGCTCTGGGCGCGCAGGGCGCGGAGCGCCTCGGCGCCGTCGCTCACGGCCCGCACCTGCATGCCGCTGCGGTTCAGGAAGCGGGCGGTGGCCTGGCGGATCCCCGGCTCGTCGTCCACCACCAGCACGGCGACGGCCTGCTCCTCGGGGGCCGGTCCCGGGATGTCGACGCCGCCCGAGGGGCGGGGCAGGCTCCGCAGGTCGAGCGGCAGCGCGACATGGAACGTGGCTCCATGTCCGGGCTCCGACTCGACCCAGATGCGTCCGCCGTGGCTGCGGACGATGCCGTAGCAGATCGACAGCCCCAGCCCCGTGCCCACGCCCTCGGGCTTGGTGGTGAAGAAGGGGTCGAAGATGCGCGTGCGAATATCGGGCGCGATGCCGGGACCCGTGTCGTGGCACTCGAATCGCACCTCGGTGGCGTCGGATCGCGTGCGCAGGGCGATGCCGCGGGGACCCGTGAACCCCTCGAGGGCCTGCTCGGCGTTGATCAGGAAGTTCAGGAGCATCTGCTGCAGCTCCGACACGTTCGCCCACACGCGGGGTTCGCTCGGGTCGAGCTCCAGCTGCACGTCCACGTTCAGCGTGTGCAGATGGTAGGCGCGCAGCGTGTGGGTCCGGCGCACGAGCTCGTTGACATCGACCAGTGAGCGCTCCGGTCCGCTCATGCGGGCGAAGGCGAGCAGGTTTGTCGTGATCTGGCCGATACGCATCGCCTCGTCGCGCACCATCTCCACGATCTCGCGTTGTTCGGGCCGAAGGTCATCCAACATCAGGGTCTGGGCGAAGCCGGAGATGATGGCCGCCGGATTGTTGATCTCGTGCGCCACGCCGCTCACCAGCTGGCCCATCGCCGCGAGCTTGTCGGCCTGCTGCAGCTGGCTCTGCGCGCGCCGCAGCTCGGTGACGTCGCGCGAGATCGCCAGCACCCGGGTGATTACGTCGTGCTCGCGGATCGGCGCGTACACCACGGAGCTCACGATGCGGGTGCCGTCGGGCCGTCGCTGCGGGATCTCGAAGCGTCGCACTTCCCCGGCGAACGCCGCCTCCAGATGCGTGCGTAGCACCGCCACACCATCGGGATCGACGAGGTCGAAGACCGACCGCGCGCCGGCTGCCGCCGGACCCCCGGCGGGGTTGTCGGGTGAGTAATCCAGCACCTGCCCCTCCCGATTCAGCAGGACGATCGGATCGGGGGACGCTTCCATGATCTGGCGCAGGTTCCGCTCGGCGGATGCGGCGCTCGTCAGCGACTCGAGCAGCGTCTGCGTCTGGCGCTCGACCTCGCGCTCGAGGGTGGACTCGTAACGCCGGTCGGCGAGCAGGGAGTACCCGACCCGGGCGGCGATGATCAACCCACCCGCCGCCGGGAGGAGCACGTCGATGGCGTCCGTGTGACCCGACAGCATGCTGTGGACGTGCAACGCCACCAGCCCGGCGAATCCCACGAGCACGGCGAAGAGACGGGGCGCGACGCCGTCTCCCCCCTCGGACACGGGACGCGGTGGCGCGGGCGCGGCGGCGGCGATGACGCCGGCCGAGGCGAGCACCAGGTTGGCGACGTTCCAGCTGAAGGCGAGCATCGTCCCGGGGGCTTGGGCGCGCGGCAGGCTCACGGTGCCGAACACCAGATCGGCGATGCCGTAGAAGATCAGTCCCACGATCGCGATCCCGGCCCCGCCGCGCGGAAACGGATGCGGCTGCAGCAGCAGCATGCCGATCAGCCAGAGCAGCGCCAGGCCCCCGGTGGCATAGGCGACGCTGCCCAGGACCGCCGGACCGCTGGCTCCGCCCGCGAGAGGGGCGACGAACAGATCGTATGCCCAGGCGACGGCCGTGAGGGTCAGCAGCGCGGAGTCGAGCAGGATCTCGGCGGTGAACTGCCGGCGTGGCCGGATGGCGAGCAGCTTCCACACGGCGGTGAAGAAGCATGGGTAGACCGCGAGATAGCCGATGTCGACGATGGAGATGCCCACCGGCGCGATCCCCTGGGCGAGCTGGATATCCGCGACGACCTGGGTCGCGAGATCGATCGCGCTGCCGGCGAGCAGCCACGCCCAGCCCCGGCGCTGGACCGGGTCCGTCGCCGCGCGCCAGGCGAGTGCCACGCCCAGGGTGCGCGCCAGCGAGGTGATCGACCAGCTCCCCGCGGTGAGCAGGCTTTGGGGCAATGGGATGAAGAGGTACGCCAGCACCAGGGCAGCGAGCAGGACGCCAGCTGCCACGACGACGCTGCGGGTGACACGAGGGCCGGGATTCACGCTGGTATGCGAGACAAGGTAGTAACGCGCGCACGCTCCGGCGAGGGCGCGCGACGCGCGTGGGGTCGCGTTAGCTTAGCGGCTGCATGGAAAACCGACTCGGCTGGACGCGGGCCGTCCCGGACTCTCTCGCCTTATGGCCCGAATGGACGCGCTTCGCCACGTCGATCCGGCGCGACGGTCTCGATCGCGTGCTGGTGTGCGGGATGGGCGGGTCTGGATTGGCCCCGGCCGTGCTGGCGCGGACCTTCGGTGCCGCGGGGATGGATGTGTTGGACAGCACCGACCCCGCCGCGGTCGCCCACGCGGAACGGGCACACGCACTCGACCGCACGCTCTTCCTGATCGTGAGCAAGTCCGGCTCGACGGTCGAAACGCTCGCAGCCTACCACTATTTCGCCGCCCGCGCCCAGCCGGGGCAGTTCGTCGCGGTCACCGACCCGGGCAGCGGGCTCGAGCGGCTGGCGCGCGAGCGCGGGTTCCGGGCCGTGTTTCCGCATCCGGCGGATGTCGGCGGGCGCTACGCGGCACTCACCGTCGTGGGAATGCTGCCCGCCGCCCTCGCCGGCATCGACGGCGCGATGCTGCTCAAGCGCGCCGCGGACACCGACGTGGAAGCGGCGCGCGAATTCGGGCGCACGCTCGCCATCGGCGCCGCGGCGGGCCGTGACAAGCTCGCCCTGCGGCCGCCGGCGCCGGTCACCGGGCTGGCAGCGTGGGTCGAGCAGCTCGTGGCCGAGAGCTCGGGAAAGAACGGGTCGGGCGTTGTTCCCCTCGTCGGCGACGGCGTTGGTGGCGACGTGCAGGTGGTGGACGACTTCTCCGCCGATCCCCTCGACCTGGGACGCGAGTTCCTGCGGTGGGAGTACGCCACGTGGGAGTTGTGTCGCCAGCTCGGCGTGAACGCGTTCGACCAACCCGACGTTGAGGAAGCGAAGGTGATGGCGCGGGCCGAGCTGGCCACGCCGGCGGGAGCACCGCGCGAGGCACCTCGCACCATGAGCCCGGAGGAGCTGCGCCGGGCTGCGCGACCGGGGGACTACCTGGCCCTGCTGGCCTACATGCCGCCGCGCGAGGATCTCGTGGCGATCCTGGAAAAAGTGCGCCGGGCCTGGGGCCGAGCCCTCGGTGTCGCGACCACCCTGGGATTCGGTCCGCGCTACCTCCACTCCACGGGCCAGCTGCACAAGGGCGGCCCCAACACCGGCCTCTTCCTCGTCGTCACGGCGGATCCCGCGCAGGACCTCGAGATCCCCACGATGGGCACGACGTTCGGCCGTCTCGAGCGGGCGCAGGCGATCGGGGACGTACGCGCCTTGCTGGCGCGCGGCCGTCGGGTGTGTCACGTCCACGTGCGGCGGCCGGAGGATGTGGCTGGGCTGGAGCGCCTGTGAAGCCCCTGACGTTTCATCTCGTGTTTCACACGCACTGGGATCGCGAGTGGCACCTGCCGCGCGCGACCTACCACGCGCGGCTGATCACCGTCATGGACGACCTGCTCGACCACCTCGAAGGCGATGCCGGGTTGCGGAGTTTCTTGTTGGATGGCCAGACGGTGCTGCTGGAGGATTACCTCGAGGGCCGGCCGGAGCGCGTCGATGTCATCCGCGAGATGGTACGGGCCGGGCGACTTCAGGTCGGTCCGTGGTACGTCCTGGCCGATGAGCTGGTGCCGGCCGGCGAGTCGCTCGTGCGCAATCTGTTGCTGGGCGCGGCGGACGCCGCGCGCTGGGGCGGCCGGATGGACGTGCTGTACTCTCCGGACGCATTCGGACATCCCGCCTGGTGGCCCGAGCTGGCGCGCGGCGCCGGTATCCCATCCGGCGTGCTGTGGCGCGGCCTGGGTGGCGTCCCGGGTCAGGAGCGCGATCGCTACCGGTGGCGCGGGCCGAGCGGCGCGGAGGTGCGGTTGTGGCATCTGCCGCCCGCCGGATACGAGATCGGTGTCGAGCTCACCGCCGATTCGGAGCGGCTGGCGGAAGCCTGGGCCTGGGTGCGGGGCGAGCTGGTGGGCCGGGCGGGAGGCAGTCACATCCCGGTGTTCATCGGCGCCGACCATCACGCTGCACCGGCCGGCGTGTCACGCCTGTGGGAGCAGCTGGCCGATCTCGAGCGACCCAACGCAGTCCGGGTTTCGCGGCTCGACGAGTTCTTCGCGGCCGCCGCCGAGGAGTTTGCCACCGCGCCGATCGTGACCGGTGCCCTGCGATCCGCTCCTGGCTATGCGTGGGTGTTGCAGGGAGCGCAGGGCACCCGGGCGCCGCTCAAACGCCGCGCCGCGATGCTGGAGCTCTGGCTCTCGCGGACCGCCGAGCCGCTCGCTGCCCTGGCGGGCCACCAGCGCGGCCGAGACCACCGTCCCGCACTCGAGCGCGCCTGGCGCGACCTGGTCCGGTGCCAGTTCCATGACACCATCTGCGGCACGACGAGCGATGCGGTGGCGCAAGAGGCACTGGTCCGACTCGACGCCGTGCAGGCCTATGCGGACGAGGTCGTGCGCTCGGCCACGTTCGAGCTGGTCAGTCACGATCCGGACCGCGCCCGTGAGCAGCCCGATGGCCACACCCCGGCCATGGTGCTCTGGAATCCCGTGCCGCGTGCCCGCGGCGGGATCGTCCTCGCCGACTGCAGCTTCTTCCGTCGCGATGTCCCGATCGGCCCGCCGGGGCCGCGGTCCCCCCGCGCGGGACCAGGCGCCGGTGTGTTTTCGCTGCGTGGCCCCGACGGGCAGGCGGTGCCCCTCCAAGTGTTGGATCGGCGGCGCGGACAGGAACGGCTCGACGCGATGCGACACTACCCGGATCAGGACGAAGTGGACGTCGTGCGCGTCGCCGTGCGGGCGCCGCTCCTTCCCGGGCTCGGACTGGGCACCCTCGCGCCCGGAGCGCCACACGCCGCGCACGCCGACGCAGTGGTCGAAGTGCAGGCTCGCTCCCTCGTGAACCGGTTCGTGGTCGCGACCCTCGATCCGACGGGGGCCCTGCTGCTGTTCGACCGCCGCTCGGGCGGGCGCTGGCTCGACGTGCTGCGGCTCGAGAGCGAAGGCGACGCCGGTGACGCGTACACGTTCTGTCCGGTGGCGCGGGACCGCCTGGTGCGCAGCCAGGGGCCGATCCGCGTGCGGCGGGTGGCCGCCGGTCCGCTGGTGGCGGCGCTCGAGGCCCAGTGGACGATGCGCGCCGGCGGCGGCCCGCGCGGCAAGGTCGGCGTGCGCCTGGTCGTCTCCCTGCACGCCGACAGTCCCGTAGTGCGCTGCATCATCGAGGTGGACAATCGTGCGGTGCACCACCGGCTGCGCGCCCGTGTGCCGATGGGCCCGGGTCGGGCGCTGGTCGGGACGCAATTCGGGCAGGAGCACGTGGCGCCCGGCGCTCCCGGACTGGGCGGTGTGCCGCTCGAAACTCCGGTCGCGACGACACCGGCCCACCGCTTCGTGGCGGTCACGAACGAGGGGAGCGGATTGGCGCTGCTCGCGCCGGGCTTCTTCGAATACGAGCGCACATCGTCGGGGGACGTCCTCTTCACCGTGCTGCGCGCCGTCGGCGCCTTGTCCCGGAACGATCTGCCGACCCGGCCCGGCCACGCGGCGTGGCCGACAGCGATCCCCGACGCCCAGTGCCTCGGTGTCTCTCGGGTCGAGCTCGCCCTGGCGCCGCTCGCGGCGAGCGACGCGATCCCGGTGTTGTGGGAGAGCGTCTTCACGCCGATCCGGGCGCTCTGGATTCGTGATGCGATGGGGCTCGCTCCCTCCCGCGCCACCATCACGCTGGAGGGGACAGGGCTCGTGTGCTCGGCGGTGAAGCCGGGGCAGGGATCGGGTGGCGATCTCGTGTTGCGGTGTTACAACCCGGACGACACCGCGGCAGCCGGGGCCTGGCGCTTCGGCGACGCGGTGCGGTCGGCGTGGCGCACGCGACTCGATGAGGGCGAGCCGGTCCCGCTCGTGTTGGAAGACGGCGGCCGGGTGGTGCGCTTCACGGCCGGACCCCGCGAGATCGTAACCGTGGTGGTGCGGTGACCATCGAGGAGCATCACCTCAGCACCATTCGAACCGCGCGCTACTACACCCTGGGTACCTCGCCCGGGGCGGCCCGCGAGATCTGGTTCGTGCTCCACGGCTACGGCCAGCTGGCGAGTCGGTTCCTCCGGGCCTTCGAGCCGCTGGACGACGGGACGCGCTGCCTGGTCGCTCCCGAAGGGCTCTCGCGGTTCTATCTGGAGAGCGGGGGCGGGGGACGGGCGCACGACAAAGTCGGCGCGGCCTGGATGACCCGGGAGGACCGGCTCAGCGACATCGCCGATTACGTGCGGTACCTCGATGCGTTGTCCGCCGAGGTATTGCGCGAGCACGGCGGCACGGGTGGCGTGTGCGTGCTGGGGTTCTCTCAAGGGACGGCGACGGCGGCGCGCTGGCTCGCCCAGGGCACGGTGCGGGCCGATCGTCTGATCCTCTATGGCGGTGAAGTGCCGCCCGACCTCGACCTCGCCGCCGCGCGCACCCGCTGGGAGCATCTGGCGCTGACCCTCGTCGCGGGAAGCGAAGATCCCTACATCACGCCCAAGGTGCTGGCGCGGGACGAGGCGCGGCTGCGCGAGCACGACATCGCCTATCGGGTAGAGCACTTCGCGGGCGGACACGAGATCCGGGCGGACGTGCTGCGGCAAATTGCTGTCGACGAGTGACGGGTGGTCAGCCTCCCGGACGGCTGACCACTGATGACTGACGGCTCAAGACGTCTCTCACCGCATCACCCAGCAGCGTGCAGCCCACCACCACCAGCACCAGCATCATTCCCGGGGCCGCGGCGACCCAGGGCGCGTTGACCAGCGTGTCGCGTCCCGAGGCGATCATGTTGCCCCAGGACGGCGTGGGAGGCTGCACGCCGAGCCCGAGGTAGGAGAGCCCGGCCTCCAGCAGGATCGCATTGCCGACGCCCAACGCCGCGGCCACGATCACCGGTGTCAGCGCGTTCGGCAGAACGTGGCGCCAGAGTACGCGCAGCGGACGCACCCCCAGGCTGCGCGCGCCTTCGACGAACGGCCGTACGGCCAACGCCCGCACTTCACCGTGCACCAGTCGCGCAATCGGCATCCACCCGGTGGCGCCCAGCAGCACGATGACGAGCAGTGCGCTCGGTTGCCACAGCGCCGCGAGCAGGAGCAGGAGCACCACGCGCGGCAGCGCCAGCACGAAGTCGGTCGTGCCGAGGAGCACCAGCCCGGCCCAGCCGCGCCACCAGCCGGAGAGACCGCCGATCATCACCCCCACCGACACGGAGATCAACACGGAGAGCATCCCCACGCTGAGCGAGATCCGCGCGCCGTAGATGAGACGGGTCCACACGTCGCGTCCAAAGCGATCGGTGCCGAGCAGGTGGAAGCTGCCGTGCAGGTCCCGGGCGAGCGGCCCCAGGAACCTGGTGCCCACGATGTCGCCTGGGGCGTTGGGGTCGCCGGTGGTGACGAGCGGTGCCGCGATGGCGAGTGCCGCGATGGCGGTGACCAGGCCGAGGCCTACGGTGAAGCGCCGGTCGCGCAGGACGTCGTTCACGGCGCCGCCGCGGCTGCGGCCGCGCGCAGGCGGGGATCCACGAGCCCCGCGGCTACGTCCGCCAGCAGATTACCGGTCACGACCAGCAGGGCGCTGATGACCGTGGCCGCCATCACGACCGGGTAATCCCGCGCCTGAACCGCTTCCACCAGCACCCGGCCCACGCCGGGCCAGGCGAACACTGCCTCGACGAACACCGCGCCCGAGAAGAGCGCCGGCAGCGACAGCCCCAGGAGCGTGACGACCGGGATCAGCGCGTGCCGCAGGGCGTGGTGCACCATCACCCGGGCGGTCGTGATCCCCTTGGCGCGGGCCGCGACGACGAACGGCTGCTCCAGGGCGTCGAGCAACGCCCCGCGGACGAACCGCGCCGCGGCCCCCGCACCGATGAGCGTCAACGTGGCGAGGGGCAGCGCCAGGTGCCGCGCCCCGTCCAGGAACCGTGCCCAGCCGCTCAAGTAGTCGGCGTCGTATCCCGCGGCGCCGAAGGCCGGGAGTACACGCAGCAAATAGGTGAACACCGTCATGAGCATCAATCCGAGCCAGTAGCCCGGTAACGCCACCAGGGTCACACTCGCGACCGACAGCGCGGTGTCGAGCCGGCGGCGGTGACGGGCGGCCTGGACCGCGCCCAGCGCGAGTCCCAGCCCATAGCTCAAGAGCAGTGACAGTACGACCAGCCGGACGGTGGCGGGCCAGGCGGTGCCGATCATCGTCCGGACCGGCCGGCCGGTGGCGAAGCTCGTGCCCCAGTCACCGCGGACGAAGCGGGCCAGCCAACTTCCGTATTGCGCGATGAGTGGGCGGTCGAGCCCGAGCGCGTGGCGCCCGGCCTCGAGCTGCTCCGATGTCGCGGTGGGACCGATGAGCCGCTCGGCGGGGTCGCCCGGCGCGGCGTGCAGCAGCAGGAAGGTCAGCGTGACGACCCCCGCCACAACGGCGATCCCGGAGAGCGCGCGGTGGGCGAGCATCCGCTGCATGGCGCAATCTCGCGCCGCCGGGCGGGCGCCGCTAGAATCCTGCGCGTGACACGTCGAGCGATCCGGACCCTGTGCTGGCTCTGCGTCGTGGGGACGGGAGCGTGCGGGCGGGGAGCCGCCGGCGCCGCGCCACGTCGCGGAGCCACCGTGCTGTTCGCGGCCGGCGCCGACCTGGTGAGCATCAATCCGCTGCTGACGGATCATCCCCTGGCCCGGCAGGTCCAGCGCTATGTGCTGCTGACGACGCTCGTCCGTTACGATTCGACGCTCACACCGCAGCCCTACCTCGCCCGGCGCTGGACCTGGTCGGCCGATCGCACGCGGCTGACCTTCACGCTGTTCGCGGGGCTCGCATGGGACGATGGCCGGCCGACGGTCGCGCGGGACGTGGCCTGGACGCTCGACGCGGCGCGCGACCCGGCGACGGGCTACCCGAGACTCGCGGACCTGGCCGGCGTTGCGGAGGTGCGCGCGCCCGATGACAGCACCGTCGTCGTCAACTTCCGAACCGCCCAGGCGCGCCTGCCCGACGTATTCACGGACCTCGCGATCCTCCCCTCCCATCTACTCGAAGACGTCCCGCACGCGCAGCTGCGCCAGGCGGCCTGGAACGCGCAGCCGGTGGGCAATGGACCGTTCCGGTTCGTGGCGCATGATCCACAGCGCCGTTGGGTGTTCGTGGGCAACCCCGCGTTTCCCGCGGCACTGGGCGGCCCACCCCGGATGGAGCGCTTCATCATCGTTGTGGTGGACGAGCCGATGACCAAGCTCGCCGCCTTGACCGCGGGGGAGCTGGATTTCGCCGGCATCAACCCGGCGCACGCCGAGTTCGTGCGGCGGAATCCGGATCTGGCCGTTCTGTCGTATCCGGAGATCTTCGTCTACGGCCTGGTCTTCAATACCAGACGCCCGCCGTTCGACGACGAGAGCATTCGGCGCGCCGCCGCCCTCGCCCTCGACCGCAACGAGATCGTGCAGGGCTTTCTCTTCGGATTCGGCCAGCCGGCCGACGGGCCTGTCCCGCCGTTCGTGCCGGGGTACGTCGCGGCGCCACCGGTGCCGTTCGCGCCCGATTCGGCCCGCCGCCTGCTGGCCGGCCGTCATCCGGGCGTCGTGCTGCTGACCGTGGGCAGCGGCGAAGCGGCGCTCGAGCAGCTGTTGCAGGCGCGGCTCGCCGCGGTCGGGTTCGCCGTGTCCATCCGCCAGCTCGAGCTGTCCGCCTTCCAGGCGCGCGTCTACGGCCCGCGACACGACTTCACGGCGGCTGTGATGGGGATCCCGGGCGATCCGGGACTCGGCTACCTCGCCGTGATCGGCAACATCACCGGCGTCCCGGTATCCGCCGATCCCGCCGCCGCCCAGCGCGACCTCGCCACGCGTCAGGCCGTCGCATGGCTCTTCTTCGTGCGGGGTGGGACGGGCATGAACCGCCGCGTGCGCGGCGTCACGATGGACATGCGCGGCGACCTGGTCAGTGTGGCGCGATGGTGGACGACGCCGTGAGGCGAACCGATCTCTCAGCGGCGTTCCGCGCGACCGCGCCGGTCCGGCTGGACTTCGCCGGCGGCTGGACCGACGTGCCGCCGTTTTCGGCGCGTGCCGGCGGCGTCGTCGTCAATGCCGCGCTCAATCTCCACGTGACGGCGGAGCTGCAGCTCGGCGGCCCGCTCGTCCGGCTCATCTCCCACGACCTGGGGGAGACGGTGGAGTGCGTCAATTCCGTCGGCCTGGTGCTCGACGGACGGCTCAACTTGCTCAAGGCCGGCTTGCGCATGTTCCCGGTGCAAGGGGGCCTCACCCTGTCGACCCGCTCGGAGGTGCCGCCGGGCTCCGGCCTCGGCAGCTCCGGCGCACTGGATGTCGCGCTCGTCGCCTGTCTCGTCGCCGCCCGGCACGAGCGGGTCGATGCGCGGGATCTGGCCGAGCAGGCGTGGCGGCTGGAGACCCACGAGGCGGGGATTCCCGGTGGTCGCCAGGATCAGCTGGCGGCGGCGCTGGGCGGCTTTCACCGGCTGAGCTTCCACGATCCCGACGTGGGGATCGAGCCGATCACCCTGGATCCGGCGTTCGCCGAGACGCTGGAGCGACAGCTGGTGCTGTGCTACACGGGGCGCTCGCGCGTCTCCGGCGACACCATCGCGCGGGTCATGGGCGCCTACGAGCGCGGCGATCGCGCGGTCACGGGAGCCCTCGAGGCGATGAAGGACATCGCGCTCGCGATGGCGGAGGCGCTGCGGGCGGCGGATCTCGCGAAGGTGGGCACGCTGCTCACGGAGAACTGGACTCGGCAACAGGAGCTGGATCGCGGTATGCGCACCGATGAAATGACCCGGATCGAGCGCGCCCTGCAGGGAACGGGCGTCCTGGGGGGCAAGGCGGCGGGCGCGGGAGCCGGCGGATGCATGTTCTTTCTCGCGTCGCGTCCGGGTTCGGCGGCGATCGACACGGCGCGGGAAGCGGGCGCGACGGTGCTGCCGGTGCGGTGGGCCTGGGAGGGGGGACGCGCGTGGTGACCGCGGAGCAGCTCGCGGCGCGTCGGCAGGCGATCGCGACCGCGCCCGACCTCGCCGCGCTCGCGGCACACATCGCGCGGCGCAACGCGCCGGTGCTCGATCGCGTACCGCCCGTCCCGGAGGTGAAGGCGCTGTTGTCCATCGACGGCGGCCGCTGTCCCGCCGATGGCGCCGTGCTCGGTTTCGACCCCTGGAGTCCCGATGCGCATGTGTGC
This sequence comes from Gemmatimonadota bacterium, assembly GCA_041498155.1. Lineage (GTDB taxonomy): Bacteria > Gemmatimonadota > Gemmatimonadetes > Gemmatimonadales > GWC2-71-9 > DASTHG01. The sequence continues at coordinate 12,604 of JBGQHV010000026.1, forward strand.
CCGCGCTGTGGGCAGCGCCAATCGGGTGTACGCCACCATCGGGCCTGGGCGAAGTTCCAACATCTCTGGCTCGCGGAGCGCGCCGTCGAGCTCGCGGCGCTCGCGGCGCTCACCGATCATGCCGCGGACGCCGCCGCGCGCCGGGCCGCGGAGCTGCTCCGGGCGTACGGCGAGCGCTACTTCCGCTACCCCAACCGCGACAATGTTCTGGGGCCGTCCCGGCTGTTCTTTTCCACGTATCTCGAGTCGATCTGGATTTTGAACTACCTCTCGGCCGCCGCGCTGCTGCGCGAGGCGGACCGGCTCGACGACGCCACCGCGCGCGCCGTCCACAGCGTCGCCGAGGAGGCCGCCAACCTGATCGGTGATTTCGACGAGGGGTTTTCCAACCGGCAGACGTGGAACAATGCGGCCCTGACCGCCATCGCGGTCTGGTTCGAAGACGAAGATCTGGCCCGGCGCGCCGTGCAGGGAGAGACGGGGCTCATCGCGCACCTCCGCGGCTACCGGGAAGACGGCCTGTGGTACGAGGGCGAGAACTACCACCTGTTCGCGCTGCGGGGCATGCTCCTGGGCGCGGGATGGGCGGGGCTCGCTGGCATGGACTTCTGGAGCGAGCCGGAGCTGGCCCACGCGCTCGCCACCGCACTGCGGGCGCCCGCCCTCACGGCGCTACCCGATTTCACGTTCCCCGCGCGCAAGGATGCGCGCTTCGGTGTGTCGCTCGCCCAGCCGATGTACCTGGAGCTGTGGGAGGTCGGCCTCGGACGGCTGGGGAGTGGGGAGCGGGGAGTGGGTGATCCCGAGCAGGACCTGGCGCCGTGGTTGCGGGCGTTGTACGGTGCCGGGCCGGTGCGCTGCGAGTCGTTCGATTCGTTTCTCCACGACGCCCCGATCGCCCCACTCCCCACTCCCCACTCCCGCCGTGCGTTGTCCTGGTGGTCCCTGCTCGAGATGGCGCCGGAGCTGCCTGCGCCGGATCAGCCGTGGTCGCCATCCAGCGTGTTCATGGCTGGCCAGGGGCTCGCGGTGTTGCGGACCGCCGGCCGCTATGTGAGTGTCGAATGTGGCCCGTCGGGAGGCGGCCACGGGCACCCCGATCGGCTCAACCTCATGCTCCACGCCGACGGCGTCTACTGGCTCCCCGATTTCGGGACCGGGTCCTACGTCACCCGCGACCTGTTCTGGTACCGCTCGACGCTGGCGCACAACGCGCCGCGGCTCGATGGCGTGTCGCAGTCCCTGGCCGAAGCGCGCGTCGAAGGGTTCGACGAGCGCGAGGGGTGGTCCTGGGCGCGCGCGCGTTTCGGACCGGTGACGCGCTCGGTGGTCGTAGGCTCCGGCTACCTGCTGGACGTCGTGGATCTGATGGGCAGTGAGGAGCGCCTGCTCGAAGTTCCGTGGCATTTCCAGGGGCGCGGCGACATCGTCGGTGGAACGTGGCAGGAGGGCACCCTCTCCGAGGCGGACGAGTTCGTCACGCGCATCGAACGGCTCGCACCAGTGCCCACGGCGCCGGTCGTGGCGGAGCGGGCGGCGGATGGCCGTCGGCTGACGGTCCATTTCGCGTCACCCGTCGAGCTGCTGCGGGCCGAGGCGCCCGGCCCACCCGGCGGTGAGCGACAGACGTTCTACGTGCAGCGTACCCGGGCGCGCAACGCTCGCCTCGTGACGGTCCTCGAGTTCGGGGCCCCGGGCGGCGTGGTGCGGGCGGTGCGCGTGCGCGGAGAGATCGTCGAGATCGACACGGCGAGTGGCATCGAGCGCCACCGGTTCACGGGCAAGGACTGGCTGATCGAAGCGCCGGCCGGGCGTGTGGTTCTGGGCGCCGCCGTGTCACCGCCGCTGCGTTTCGATACGTTGCTCGACCTGGAGCCGCCGAGTCGGCCCACCGGCGCGGCGCTGCGTTCGGATGAGCCGCCGCCACTCGACGGGTCCACCGCTGGCTTCGATGCGTCCGAGCCGCTGCGGCTCGACCTGGAAGATCAGTATCGCCGCAGCGAGGAACCGTATCCCGGACACGACGAATTCGGTGCGGTGTGCTACGCCAATTGGGACGAGGCTGCGCTGTACCTGGCGGTGGAGGTCACGAAGCCGGACGTGCTGTTTCGCCCCGGCGACGCGCCGCCGTTGGGTTTGGATAACGAGTCCGACGACATCCACTCCGATGGCCTCCAGGTGTATCTCTCGGATTCGAGTGCCGAGCCGCGGGCGACGGGGTTCCTGATCGTGCCCGAAGCGCGGGGGACCGCACTCCGGGTTCGGGCGGTCTCCGGCACGGCGGGCGACCCGGCCGCCGTGCGCGGCGCCTGGCGTCGGACCGACACTGGGTATTGCGTGACGCTCGCGATCGCGTGGCCCGAAGGACTGCTCACGCACGTCGGCGGCCGGGTGGGCTTCGACCTCATCGTGAACGAGCACCTGCCGGGGCGCGAGCGGCGGGCCGGACAGCTCGTCTGGAGCGGGGGCAACGGCTGGGTGTGGCTGCGGGGCGATCGGCAGGATCCGGGGCGATTCGGAGTACTGGAGCTCGTCGGATGATCGTCGTCGTGCTTCAGGAGCCCCAGGAGATCGTCAACATCGCCCACGTCGTGCGGGCGATGAAGAATTTCGCAGTGCGCGACCTCCGTCTGGTGAGCCCGCGCGAGTACGATCCGCACCGCGTCGAGGGCATCGCGCACCAGACGCACGATGTCGTGTCCCGTGTCGCGCTGTTCGACGCCCTCGACGCCGCACTGGCCGACTGCGTGCACGTGGTGGGATTCACCGCCCGCGAGCGCTCAGCGAAACGCAATCTCCAGCGGCCGCGACCCGCGGCCACCGAGATCCTCGCCGGCGCCGCCGCGGGACCCGTGGCCCTGCTGTTCGGCCGGGAGGACAAGGGGCTTTCGAACGAGGCGTTGGATCGCTGTCATCGCATCGTGACGATTCCCACCGCGCCGGCCTACGCGTCGCTGAACCTCGGGCACGCGGTCGTCGTGATGCTGTATGAGCTGGCGCTCGCGCGGGGTGAGGAGGATCGCCCGTTCAAGGACCCCAGACGTCCGGCGCAGGCGGCCACGGCGGAGGAGATCGAGCGGCTGTTCCAGGATGCCGAGCAGGCGCTGGCGGCGATCGACTTCTTCAAGATCCGCGATCGGGAGCACATCATGCGGACGGTGCGCGAAATCGTGCACCGGGTGCCGCTCGACCAGCGCGAAGCGAAACTGCTGCGCGCGATGGCCATCGAGGTGGTGAAATACCGTGAGCGACTGGCGCGTTCCGGGATTCACGTCGACCGGCAGTAAGCGCCCCGAGGCGCTGTTCGGCGTGGGCGACGATCCGACGCTGCCCAGCCGCATGGCGCGCGCCGCGGGGGCACGCGTGTGGGACACGGAGGGGCGCGAGTACCTCGACTACGTGATGGCGCTCGGGGCCGTGGCCCTGGGGTACGGGCATCCGGCGGTGCAGCGCGCGGCGGGCGATGCCCTCGCCGCCGGCGTGGTCGGGCCCCTGCCGCCCGTGCAGGAGGAGCTCCTGGCGGAGGCGCTGGCGCGCCGCATGCCGTGGATGGAGCGCGTCCGCTTCCTCAAGACCGGCGCGGAGGCGGTCGCGGCGGCGGTGCGGATCGCGCGCGTCGTCACGGGACGTGAGGAGGTGCTGGGATGCGGGTACCACGGCTGGCTCGACTGGTGTCAGGGGCGAGCCGAAGGGGTCCCGCGGGGGACGCGTGCCATCTTCGCGGAGCTGCCGTTCAACGATCCGGAGCGGGCGCGCGAGATGATCCGCTATCGCAGCGATCGGCTCGCGGCCGTGGTCATCGAGCCCGTGGTGGTGGCGGAGCCGACCCGGGAGTGGCTCGAGACGGTGCGTGCCGAGACCCGGGACGCGGGCGCCGTGCTCGTGTTCGACGAGATTAAAACGGCGTTCCGGCTGGCGGTGGGGGGGGCCACCGAGCGCTACGGAGTCGTCCCGGACCTGATGGTGATCGGGAAGGCCCTGGCCAACGGCTTCCCGCTGGCGGCCGTCGGGGGCCGGGCGGACGTGATGGCCGGAGTGAATCGCACGTGGATCTCGTCCACGCTCGCCACCGAATCGGTCGCCCTCGCGGCCGCCCTGGCGACTCTGGACGTATTCGAGCAGCAGCAGGTGTGCGCCCACCTGCACCGTGTGGGGACGGATCTGCTGCATGGCCTGCATCGGTTGCAGCACGAATACCGGCATGCGGTGACGGGGGTGGGCGGCGTGGCGGAAATGTGCTTCCTGCACTATGCGAGCGAAGACGTGTCGCGCGCCGTGGCGACGGGATGCGCCAGGCGCGGTCTGCTGTTCAAACGAACAGCGTACAATTTCGTCTCCCTGGCACACGGTGGGGCCGACATCGCCTCCACCTTGGGGATACTGGAGGACGTGCTGAAGTCGCCCCAGATTCCCTCATGCTGATCGACGTCCACGCCCACTTCTTTCCAGAGCAGAGCCTGCGCGCGGATTGGCGCGAGTACAACGCCAGCCGGCTGCGGGCGGGCGAACGGATCGGCGTCACGATCCACGTCACCTCCACCCTCGGCACCTTCGGCCGCCGCTCCCCGACCTACTTTCCGTCCCCGGCCGATGTGGTGTACGGCAACGACTTCTCGCTCGCCCTGCAGCGTGAGCATCCCGACCGCGTACGTTGCTACGCCTGCGTCAGCCCCAACGACACCGATCACGCCCTGGCCGAGATCGCCCGCTGTCGTTCGGCTGGGATGATCGGGATCAAGCTCGCCGCGAGCCGCCGCGCCAACGATCCGCTGCTGGACCCCGTCTGCCGGCGGGCCCGCGAGCTCGGCCTTCCGATCCTGCATCACATCTGGCAGGGGCGGCGGCGCGACTGGCCGGGTCAGGAAGCGTCCGACGGCGCCGAGCTGTGCCAGCTCGCCAAGCGGCACCAGGAAGTGAATTTCATCCTGGCGCATGTGGGCGGCGGAGGCGACTGGCGTCATACGCTGGCGGAAGTGCGCCCCCACCGGAACGTGTATCTCGATCTGTCGGGCAGCGGTGTGGACGGCGGGATGCTGGAGGCGTGCCTTTCGGCCGCGGGCGCCGATCGGCTCCTCTGGGGCAGTGACATCACCATGGAGACCGGCTGGGCGAAACTGCGTTATCTGGCCCACTTGCTGCCCGCCGCCGACCTGGAGCTCGTCGCGTGGAAGAACGCCGCCCGCGTCTTCCCGACGGGCAGCTTCCCGAGAGATTGATGCGCATCGACGTCAACGCCTTCCTCGGCGCCTACCCGTGGAGCCGCGTCCCGGGGACCGACCCCAAAGCGCTGTCGGCCGCGATGGATCGCGCGGGGATCGACGCCGCCTGGGTGACACACCTCCCAGGTCTTTTCTGGCGCGACCCGACGGAGGGGAACCCCTGGCTGTACGAGACCTGCCGCACACTGCCGCGGCTGCGCCCGGTGCCGGCCGTGCATCCGGGCCTCGCCCATTGGCAGGATGTCTTGAACGAGGCGGTCGCGCTGGGCGTGCCGGCGCTGCGCTGCGATCCACTCTACCTCGGGTTGCCCCCGGCGGGACCGGAGCTGCGCGTGCTCGCGGCGGCGTGCGGGGCGGCGCGTCTGCCGCTGCTCATGGCGGTCCGGCTCGAAGACGGACGGCAGCGCCATCCGAACGACGTCGTGGGGGAGCTGCCGGCGGCCGCGATCCGCGCCCTGATTCGCAGCGATGCGGATCTCCGGCTCGTCGTCACACACGCCGATCGGGCGTTCGTGGAGGATGTCCACTTCGGGTCGACTCCGGCGGAAGCCCGGCGCATCTGGTGGGACATCAGCTGGATCTGGGGTCCCCCCGAGGAACACCTGGCGACGCTGCTCGCGACGATCGGCACGGAGCGGTTCGTGTTCGGAACGGGTCAGCCGCTGCGGCTGCCGGAGAACGCGGTCGCGAAGCTCGATCTGCTCGACCTTCCGGCCGGTGCGCGCGCGCGGATCGAGGCGGGCAACCTGCGTGACCTCGTCGTCGGCTGACCCGGGCTCACTCATTGCGCGTCTCGCGGACGGCCTCATCCCGGCCGTCCCGGTGCCGTTTCGCGGCGCGTCGATCGCCGCGGAGGCCCAGCAGGCCTACGCGCGGTGGATGGCGGGGCAGCGAGTCGCGGGCGTCGCGGTCTGGGCGCATACCGGGCGGGGTCCGCATCTCGACGCCGGTCAGCGTCGCCTGGTACTCGATACCTGGCGAGCCGCGCTCCCCGATCGCGTGGTTGTGGCGGGAGCCGCCTCACTCGACGCGGCGCGCGCCGCGCGCGCCGGCGGGGCCGACGCCCTGCTCGCCTTTCCGCGCGCGGTGGATCCCGTCGCGTGGCACGCCGCGCTGGGAGCCGAGCTGCCCGTCATCGCCTTCTATCTCTATGAGGCCGCCGGCGGGGTCGCGTATGACGACGCGACGCTCACCGCAATTCTGGCGTTGCCGAGCGTGATCGGCATCAAGGTGGCGACCCTGGACTCGGTCATGACGTTCCAGCGGATCGCCGCGTTGTTGCGTGGCGTTTCGGGGAAACTGTTGATCACGGGCGAAGACCGGTTCCTCGGCTACTCGATCCTCATGGGCGCGCGGGCGGCGCTCGTGGGCATGGGCGCGGCCCTCACCGATCTGCAGTGCGCGTTGCTGCGATCCCGCGTCGATGGCGACGAGGTCCGGTTCAACCGCTTGCTGGGCATCCTGGATCGGTTCGCCCAAGCCACGTTCGTATCCCCGATGGAGGGGTACGTGCGGCGCATGCTCTGGGCTGCGGCCGCCGACGGGGTCCTCCCGGCGGACGCCTGCGACGACCCCTGGGGGCCTCCGGAGGCGCCCGGCGAGCGCGACGCCGTCATCCGGGCCGTGCACGATGCGCGCGCTGCTGACCGCTGACTTCGAGCGCTTCCGCGACGAGCTGCCGCGGGATTTCGCGGCCTACGTGCGCGAAGCGTATCGCATCGACCTGAGTGCCCGCTACCTGGGGCAATCGTTGCCCCATCCTATCGGGAAGGGATCGGGGCAGCTGTCGCTTAACGAGCGCCAGCTCGAGGAGGATGCCGCGGCCGGCCTGGCGTTCGTGGTCCTGAAGACGCTGATCGCCCAGGATGCGGCGGGTGTGCAGTCGATGGCCGCCTGGGCGATCCACGAGACCAAGATGAAGGTCGAGCGCCGCATCGTCGGCGACGCCGATCGCGGGTGGACGGTGACCTGGAAGGGCCGCGGCTGGGACCGGTCCTTCGACGACTATCTCGCGCTGGTGCGCGCCGGCCGCGACCTCACGCGGGCGGGGGAGCTGCTCGTCCTCCCGTCGGTGAAATACCACCTGCCGCGCCTCGGCGTCCCGTTCGTGGAGTCGGAGTACCGGTTCACCACCGCCGCCCTGGCCGAAGCCTGGGGCGACCCGCCGCTCCTGTTGGAGAAAGACTTCTCGCCCACGCTCGCCGGTGACGCGCTGGCCGATGATCGCGAGCAGATTCTCCGGTGGCTGCGGGAGACGCCGGAGCTGGTGCGTTGGTCGTCCCCGATCGAGACCTTCGTGAGCCTGAAGCTGATGAACGCGCGTTTCCCGGAAGATTTCCAGCACGAAATGATGCTGGCGGCCTCCGCAGCCGACGCGCTCGTCTGCTTCAATCGATTGTTCGACGCCGCGCGCGGCGTGGCCTACGGCGGCGCCGATCTGCTCGAGCGCAATCTCCGCGTGCTGGGCAGCTTCTCCTGGCTGGGCGGCGAGGAGCGTCAGGCGCCGCTGCCCGGCCTGTGCGGGACCGGCGGCATCAGCTCCGGGCGCGACGTGCTCGCGTACGCGCAGGCCGGCTGCGAGGCGGTGCAGCTCCATACGTTCTTCCAGCTTCCGCTCGACGAGTACACCGCCCGCAGCGGATCGCGCACCCAGCGCGCCCTGCATCAGCTCGTGTTTCATCCGCACAACGGCTTGATCGCGGAGCTGTGGCGCCTCGAAGGGCAGGGGGTCGTCCACCGCCGGAGCGGTGAGCTGCATTTCCTCGATCTGCCGCATGCGCATCACAAGCGCTGAGCTCTTCGAGCTCACGCTGCCGTTCCTCGAGCCGTTCATCATCTCCGGCGGCGCGATCCCGGAGCGCCGCTCGTTGATCGTCGCGCTGCACGACGATGCCGGACACGTAGGGTACGGCGAGTCGCCGCCGTTCGAGCTGCCCTTCTACTCGGAAGAAACCCTGGCCGGTGCCCGAGACCTGATCGCCCGCGTGCTGCTGCCTCGGGTAGTGCATCACGATTTCGCCGATCCGGAGGCGCTCGATGCCGCGCTGCGCATCGGCGTTCGCGGCAACCCGTTCGCCCGGGCCGGTGTGGAAACGGCCGGTTGGGACCTCGAAGCCCATGGCCGAAACACCGGTCTCGCGACGCTCCTGGCCGAGCGGCTCCGCGTGACGCGAGCGACGACTATCCCATGCGGTGTGGCACTCGGCATCCCGGACGATCGGCAGCCGGCAACGCTGACACGCTCCATCGCCGCGGCGCTCGCCCTGGGCTACCGGCGGGTGAAGATCAAGGTGATGCCGGAATGGGACGTCGTGGCGGTGCGCGCCGCGCGCGATGCGATGGCCGGCGCGGACCTGCCCCTGACCGTGGATGCGAATGGCGCCTACGAATGGCCTGCGCACGAGCGTCCGCTGCGCATTCTGGACGACGCCGGCTTGCTCTACATCGAGCAGCCCCTGGCGCCCGACGAGCTGGTGGGGCACGCCCGCCTGGCACGCGTCCTCAAGACGCCGCTCTGCCTCGATGAGACCCTGAAGAGCGCGGTGCACGCGCGTCAGGTCGTGGACTTGGAGGGGCCGCGCATCTGGAACATCAAGGTGCACCGGGTGGGCGGACTCACCGAGGTATGCCGCATCTATCGGATCGCCGAGGCGTACGGGGCGGAGCTGTGGGCGGGGACGATGCCCGAGTCGGGCATCGGATCCCAGTCGCCCCTCGCCGTGGCCGCGCTGCCGCTGTGCGCCTATCCGTCGGACCTCGAGCCGAGCGCGCGGTGGTACGGACGGAATCAGGACGTGATCAAGCTGACCATGGGACGGGATGGGCGGATGGCCGTGCCCGAGCAGGCGGCCGCCCGCTTGATGGATGCGACGCGGTTTCGCGCGGTGACGCGGCGGTTACCTTGATGAGCCTTCCCGGGAGGATGCACGTGAGCACAGCAGCGCGGTGGCGTTTTCTCGTTGTTTCGATGCTCTCGGCAGGGTTGCCGGCAGCGGCGTCCGGCCAGCACGTCGATAGCGCGCTCTTCGCCGGACTGCGCTGGCGGCTCATCGGTCCCTATCGGGGCGGTCGCACGGTCGCCGCGGTGGGGGTGCCCGGCCGGCCTACCACGCTGTACATCGGCGTCAATAATGGCGGCGTCTGGAAATCCACCGACTACGGCCGGATCTGGACCCCGATCTTCGACGATCAGGCGACCGGCTCGATCGGCGCCATCGCCGTGGCCCCGTCGAATCCGAACACGATCTACGTCGGTTCGGGCGAAGGACTGCAGCGCCCCGATCTCTCCAGCGGCGATGGCGTCTACAAATCGACCGACGGCGGCGCGACCTGGCGGCACCTGGGACTCACCGACGCGCAGCAGATCGCCCAGATCATCGTCGATCCATCCGATGCCAACCGACTGTTCGTCGCGGCCATCGGTCACCCCTATGGCGCCAACGAGGAGCGGGGGATCTTCCGCTCCGCCGACGGCGGCGCGACCTGGCAAAAGGTGCTCTACAAGGACGCCAACACGGGCGGGATGGATCTGGCGTTCGACCCGGCCAACGCGCAGACGGTGTTCGCGGTGCTCTGGGCCGCCCGTCAGGCGCCGTGGGAGATCGGCAGCTCCTGGACGATCTCCGCCGACAACGGGCTCTACAAATCGACCGACGGCGGCACGACGTGGCGGCAGATCACGACTGGCCTCCCTGCAGCAGCAGAAGGGCTCGGCCGGATCGGGATCGCCGTGGCCCCGAGCGCCTCGACCCGCATGTATGCCGTCCTCGGTGCCACCAAGAGCGGCGGCCTGTATCGCTCCGATGACGGCGGCGAGACCTGGCGACTCGCCAACGCGGACCCGCGCCTGTGGGGCCGCGATGGGGATTTCAACGAAGTCAAAGTCGATCCCACGAATCCCGACGTCGTGTACGTCGCCAACGTCGTGACCTGGAAGTCCACCGATGGCGGGAAGACGTTCGTCGGCTGGCGCGGCGCGCCCGGCGGCGACGACTACCACCGGCTGTGGATCGACCCCGAGGATCCCCGGGTGATCCTCCTGGTCGCCGATCAGGGCGCGATCGTCACGGTGAACGGCGGCGAGAGCTGGAGCTCGTGGTACAATCAGCCCACCGCGCAGTTCTACCACGTCACGACCGACAACCGGTTTCCCTACTGGGTCTATGGCGGCCAGCAGGAGAGCGGGTCGGCGGGAGTCGCGAGCCGGGGAACGGACGGGCAGATCACGTTTCGCGAGTGGCACCCCGTTGGAGCCGAGGAATACGGCTACATCGCGCCCGATCCATTGCACCCGAACATTGTGTTCGGCGGCCGGGTGCAACGCTTCGACTGGACGACGGGCGACGTCCAGGACGTGGCACCCGAGGCGGTGCGGAGCGGGACGTACCGCTACGTGCGCACGCTGCCGCTGCTGTTCTCTCCGGTGGATCCCCACACCCTCTATTTCGGCACGAACGTGCTGTGGGCGACCGCCGACGGCGGGCAGAGCTGGCGGACACTCAGTCCCGACCTGACCCGGCAGAGCTACGAGGTGCCGCCGAGTCTCGGCGATTTCACGAGTCTCGATCCTGAGCACGGCAAGCACCGCGGCGTGATCTATACCATCGCGCCGTCGTTCCAACGTCTGGGGTTGCTGTGGATCGGGACCGACGACGGTCTCATTCAGGTCACGCACAACGGGGGGCGGACCTGGACGGACGTCACGCCGCCGGCGCTGACGCCGTGGAGCAAGGTATCTGTGATCGAAGCATCCCACTACGACACCCTCGAGGCGTTCGCGGCGATCAACCGATTCCGGCTGGATGATCTCCGGCCCCACGTGTACCGGACGCGCGACGGCGGGAGCAGCTGGACCGATATCACCTCGGGGATTCCGGAGCACGAGGTGGTCAACGCCGTGCGGGAGGATCCGGTGCGCCGCGGGCTGCTGTTTGCGGCGACCGAGCGGACCGTCTACGTATCGTTCGACGACGGCGACTACTGGCAGTCGTTGCGACTCAACTTGCCGCCCTCGGCCGTGCGCGATCTCGCCATCCATGAGAGCGACCTCGTGGCGGGGACGCATGGGCGGTCCTTCTGGATTCTCGACGACATCACACCGCTGCGGCAGATCGACGCGCTCGCCACACCGCCGCCGACGACCCTGTATCAACCGGCGCCGGCCACGCGCGTGCGCTGGAGCCGCAACACCGATACGCCGCTCCCGCCCGACGAGCCCGCGGCTCCGAACCCGCCGGACGGCGCGATGATCGATTACTACCTCGCCGCCGCGGCCACCGCCCCGGTCACGCTCGAGATTCGCGATTCCGCGGAGCGTCTCGTGCGCCGCTACTCGAGCGCCGATACTCCCGAGCCGGCGGACACGACCGCGAATATTCCGCTCTACTGGGTGCGGCCGTCGCAGACCCTTTCAGCAGCTGCCGGGGCCCACCGATTCGTCTGGGACTTGCGCTACGCCCGCCCGGCCGTGGCCAGTCTGGGGTACCCGATCGCCGCGGTCTCCCACGAAACGCCGAGCGAGCCGCGCGGTCCGTGGGTCGTGCCGGGGCGTTACACCGCGATTCTCACGGTCGACGGCCGGACCTACCGCGCGCCGTTGCGCGTGCGGATGGATCCACGCGTGGCGACGCCCCGAGCAGGTCTCGCCCTCCAGTTGGCGCTCGCGCAGCGCATCGTCACCGGTGTGCGGCAAGACTCCGCGGCGCTGTCCGAGGTGCGAGTGGTGCGCGCACGACTCGCCGAGGTGCGGGGCCGGGCCGGCGCCGACTCGCTACGTCCCGCGATCGACTCGCTCGCCGGCGATCTGGCGCGACTCGAAGCCGGCAGTGGATCCTCCGAGCGGGGGCTCGCGCATCTGGCCGACGACCTCGCCGGGCTGTACGACGTGATCGAAGGCACGGACGCCGCCCCGACGACGCAGGCGCAGGGTGCCCTGACTCATATCGAGCGCGGGCTCGCCGGTGCCCTCGATCGCTGGCGGACGGTGCAGGGTGCGGGGGTGGCGGCACTGGGACGCCGGTTACACCAGGCGGGGCTGCCGTCATTGGGCAAGTGATTGCCACGAAAGCACATCCGGAGGTGTGTTGACCGCACCCGTAGCTTTCTGTGCCCTGCAGTCAGTCCCAAGCCGACACCCGAGAGAGCCGATGTCCCGACAGCCAAGTGGGTACTGGGCCACCAACCTGTACAACAGCCCGCACACCCGTCCCAAGTCCGACGCGCCGACCCGTGACCTGCCGAAACTGGCCGCCGGGCGCTTCCGGCGCGCGCGGGAGAACATTCGCGCGCTGCGCCACGTGACCGAGCAGATCGTGTTCATGGGCACGGCCTGGAAGTGGGTGTGGATGTACGAGGTCGGGGGCCGGAAGCTCGGGTTCTTGCATCCAATGGAGTCCGGAATCAGTGGCACCTTCGTCCTCACCGACGCCGAGCAGCAGGAGCTGGTGCTCGCCGACGGCCTGCCGCGCGCGGTGAAGCACGCGGTCCGCGACGGCCAGGTGGCGGACGGCGTGCGCTGGTGCTGGATGGAGTTTCCCGATCTCGAAACGGTGGACGGATTCGTCGGCGTCATCCAATTGAAGCACCATCTGCTGTCGCGGCCCGACTGAGCGGGACTTGTGCGGCGTTCGGCGGTCGCGCTACATTCTTCGCGCCCGCATCCGTTGCCGTACCAAGCCTTTGCCCATAAGAGGCCTCCGCCTTGGCGACCATCCGAGGGTGCAGGA
>JBGQHV010000027.1:0-25451 GCA_041498155.1 Gemmatimonadota bacterium
GAGAACATGTTCCTGGTGCTGGACAAGGAGACGGGCGAGCCCGACTTCTCGCTCAAGCCGATGAATTGCCCGTCGCACTATCTGATGTTCAACGCGGGGAAGCACTCGTACCGCGAGCTCCCTTTGCGATTGGCCACGTTCGACGTGCTGCATCGCAACGAGGTCTCGGGCTCGTTGTCGGGGCTGGTGCGGGTGCGGCAGTTCCACCAGGACGACTGCCACATCTTCCTGATGGAGAGCCAGATCGCCGCGGAGGTGAAGCGCCTGACGGACTTCATCCTCAACTACTATCGGACCTTCGGGCTGGTGCCGCAGCTCAAGTTCTGCACCCGGCCGGCCGTGCGCATCGGCGAAGACGCGCTGTGGGATCGCGCCGAGGCGGGACTCAAAGCCGCACTCGACGCGACGGGCGAGGCCTATGCGGTCAACCCTGGCGACGGCGCGTTCTATGGTCCGAAGATCGATTTCCACGTCGCAGATTCCATCGGCCGGACGTGGCAGCTCGGGACCATCCAGCTGGACTATCAGGCGCCCGAGCGTTTCGACCTGAAGTACGTGGGCGAAGACAACACCGAGCACCGTCTGGTGGTCATTCATCGCGCGGTCAGCGGCTCGTTCGAGCGGCTCCTGGGCATTCTGATCGAGCACTTCGCCGGGGCGTTCCCGCTGTGGCTCGCTCCGGAGCAGGTGCGCGTGCTGCCGATCTCCGAGGCCCAGCTGGAGGCCGCCCGCGGTATCGCCGAGACGTTGCGGAAGGCGGGCCTGCGCGTCCATCTGGACGACCGCAGCGACACGCTGAACTACAAGATCCGTGATGGGGAGGTGCTGAAGGTGCCCTATCTCGCGGTGGTAGGGCAGCGGGAGGCCGAGGCGGGTGCGGTGGCGATGCGGGCCCGGGGAGCCGGAAAGAAGCAGACGGTGTTAGCGATAGACGAAGCGGTGCGCCGTTTGAGCGAGGAAGTTCGCACCCGCTCCCTCACCCCGCTAATTTGAATGGTTCCCCCGAGGGCGTTATGAGCAACGACCAGACGACACCTGTCATCCTCAGTGCCTGCCGCACCCCCATCGGGCGGTTCCTGGGCGGTCTCGCGCCGCTGGCCGCCCCGAAGCTCGGCGCCCTGGTGATCCGGGAGGCGGTGCGCCGCGCCGGAGTCGATGCCGCGGCCGTCGACGAAGCGATCATGGGGAACGTGCTCCAGGGCGGAGTGGGTCAGGCGCCGGCCCGGCAGGCCGCGATTCATGCCGGGCTCCCCGGCACCGTGCCGAGCCTCACGATCAACAAAGTCTGCGGCTCGGGACTCAAGGCCGTGATGCTCGCGGCGCAGGCGGTGAAGGCGGGCGACGCGCAGTGCCTGGTGGCGGGCGGGATGGAGTCGATGTCGAACGCCCCCTTCTATCTCTATGGGATGCGGGGCGGGGTAAAGGCGGGGAACCAGCAGATTGTGGACGGTATGATCCACGATGGATTGTGGGACTCGTTCTCGAACCAGCACATGGGGAACCTGGCCGAGTACACGGCCAAGAAGGCGGGGGTGTCGCGCGCCGACCAGGACGCCTTCGCGCTGGCGAGTCACCAGAAGGCGGTCGCCGCGATGGTGGCGTGCCGCTTCAAGGCGGAGACCGTGGCGGTGGAGATCCCGGGGAAGAAGGGCCCCACCGTGATCGACAAGGATGAAGGGCCGCGCGCCGATACCAGCCTCGAGGCGCTGGCCGCGCTGAAGCCGTCCTTCGAGAAGGACGGATCGGTGACCGCCGGGAACGCGCCGGGGTTGAACGACGGCGCCGCGGCGCTCGTGGTCACCTCGCTCGCCTTCGCCAAGGCGCATGGTCTCGCGCCGCTGGCGCGGATCACCGCCTATGCCACGGGCGGCGGGGAGCCGAAGGATCTCTTCTTCGCCCCGATCGTCGCGGTCCAGAACCTGATGCAGAAGGCCGGGACGAAGATCGGGGACTACGATCTGATCGAAGCCAACGAGGCGTTCGCGGTACAGGCGCTGGCCGACGGGCGCGCCCTCGGGTGGGACTGGGAGCGCGTCAACGTGAACGGGGGCGCGATCGCCCTCGGCCACCCGATCGGCGCCTCGGGCGCGCGCGTGCTGGCGACGTTGCTCGCGGCGCTGCGGGACCGGGGCAAACGCACCGGGCTCGCGACGCTCTGTCTCGGCGGCGGCAACGCCGTCGCCCTCAGTGTGGAGGCGATGTAAATGGAACAGACGATCGTCCTGGGGAATTCGGCGCTGGTCTGGCGGCGCGCCGTCGCCGCCGTACTCGGGGCCGCGCTGGTCGCGGCCGCGGCGCAGGTCGCCGTGCCGCTCCCGGGCACCCCGGTGCCGCTGACCCTGCAGCCGCTCGCCGTGCTGATCGTCGGCGGCCTGCTGGGGCCGTGGCTCGGCGCCGCGAGCCTGATCCTCTATCTCGCCCTGGGCGCCGCGGGACTCCCCGTGTTCACCCCCGTGGGGCTCCCGGGCGTGCTGCGTCTCATCGGGCCGACGGGCGGCTTTCTGCTGGCGTATCCGCTCGCGGCGTACGCCGTGGGCCGGCTGTCGGGCGACGGCTCCAGCACCACACGCATCGCGCTGGCCGCGCTCGGCGGCCTGGCCCTCGTGTATCTGGGTGGGCTCGCGCAGCTGCTGCTGCTCACGGGGAGCATCGCCACCGCGGCCCGGTTCGGCACGCTGCCGTTCCTGCTCCCCGATCTGATCAAGCTCGGGGCGGCGGTCCTGATCCTGCGCCCGATGATTCGCCCGGTCCGCGCGCGCCTCTGATGGCGCGCGTTTCGTTTCTGGCCCGGCTGCGGGAGATCGGCGCCGCGCTACTCTGGCTGACGCTGTTCGCCGTCGTGGGGCTCGCCGTGACCCTCACCCTGGCCGGCTTCATGCCCAGCCTGGGCGGACCGATGTGGTGGATGGCGCGCAACGGCGTGTATCAGCTCGCCGGATTCCTCGGGGCGACCTGGCTGGTGGGCCGGCTGGCGAACCAGTACAGCTGGGACCGCATGGGGTGGCGGCGACCGCCCGCCGTGCCGCGGCACTTCCTGCGCGGCCTGGCGCTGGGCGGCGTGATGGCGGTGCTGGCCGTGCTGCTCGCCGTGGTCACCGACGGCGCCGAGCTGCGCGTCACCGGGGTGGCTGGATTTCTCTACGTCGCGGGACCGCTGGCGGCGGGGCTCTGCACCGCCGCGCTCTCGGAGGAGTTGATGTGGCGCGGCTACCCGCTACGCCGCCTGGCCGACGCCATCGGGCCTGGAGCGGCGACGGTCATCCTGGCGATCGGGTTCGGATCGGCGCACCTCTCGAACCCCGGCACCAATCTGCTCTCCACCGTCAACATCGCCCTCGCCGGACTGTGGCTCGGTGTGGCGTTCTTCACGCGCGGCGGCATGGCGCTCGCCTGGGGCCTGCATCTCGGTTGGAACGCGGGGCTCAGCCTCGTGTTCGATGCGCCGGTGTCGGGCCTCGCCTTCGACGTTCCCGGCGTCGACTACACGCCCGGGGCGCACGCCTGGTTGGACGGCGGCCGCTTCGGTCCCGAAGGCGGCGTGATCGGGACCGTGGTATTCCTGCTCGGCATGCTCCTCCTCCTGGGCGGGGGGCTGCGGCGGCCCGGGCCGTCGCTCCGGGAAGCCGCCGCGTGAGTCGCGTCGCCGTCGTCGGCGCGGGCACGATGGGCAGCGGCATCGCGCACGTTTTCGCCCAGCACGGCTGGGATACCGTGCTCGTGGACACGGCCCCCGGGGCGCTGGAGCGGGCGCGACAGACGATCGCCGCGAACCTCGACCGCCAGGTGAAGAAGGGCTCGCTCCCGGCCGACCAGAAGGACGCCACGCTGGGCCGGCTCGTGACCGCACCGACGCTCGACGGCAGCGCCGCGGGCATGGAGCTCGTGGTGGAAGCCGCCACCGAGCATCGCGAGACGAAGTTCCAGATCTTCCGTGATCTGGATCGCGCGGCGCCGCCGGCGGCGATCCTCGCCACCAACACGTCGTCGATTTCGATCACCGCGATCGCCGCGCAGACCGCGCGCCCGGGACTGGTGATCGGCATGCACTTCATGAACCCGGTGCCGGTGATGCCGCTCGTCGAGATCATCCGCGGGCTCGAGACCACCGATGCGACTGCCGCGCGGACGGTCACGATCGCGCAAGCGCTCGGGAAGACGCCGGTGGAAGTGCGCGACGCCCCCGGCTTCGTGTCGAATCGCGTGCTCATGCCGATGATCAACGAAGCGATCTTCTGCGTGATGGAAGGGGTGGCCACGCCGGACTCCATCGACACCGTGATGAAGCTCGGCATGAATCATCCGCTCGGCCCCCTGGCGCTCGCCGATCTGATCGGGCTCGACGTCTGCCTCGCGATCCTCGAGGTGCTGCACCGCGATCTGGGGGACGACAAATACCGGCCCTGCCCGCTGCTGCGCACGATGGTGGCGGCCGGCCGGCTGGGCCGCAAGAGCGGCCGGGGGTTCTTTGACTACGGTCGTTGATCATCCCGCCGGGCTGAGCGACACGCAGCGCCAGATCGTGGAGCTGGCGCGCGAGTTCGCGCGCGAGCACATCGCGCCGCACGCCGCCGAGTGGGACCGCACCAAGGAATTCCCCCGCGGCGTGATCGACGAGCTCGGCCGGCTCGGCTTCCTGGGGATGACCGTCCCCGAGCGCTACGACGGCATGGGACTCGATACCGTGACCTATCTCCTCGCGCTCGAGGAGATCGCCGCCGCCGACGCTGGCGTCGCCGTGTCGATCAGCATCCAGAACGCGATCCCCGCCACGATGCTGGTGCGCCACGGCACGCCGGCGCAGCAGGAGCGCTGGCTCAAGCCGCTGGCCCGCGGCGAGCTGCTCGTGGGCTTCGCGCTCTCGGAGCCCGACGCCGGATCGGACCCCGCGGCGATGCGGGCCCAGGCGGTGCGCGACGCCTCGGGGGGATGGGTGCTGAACGGCATGAAGGCGTGGGCCACCAACGGCGGCACCGCCGACCTCATGATGGTCATGGTGCGCACCGACGCCGCGGAATCGCGGCGCGGCCCCAAGGGCATTTCGACGTTCATCGTTCCCACCGGGACTCCGGGCTATCGCGCCGGCGCGCCGGAGGACAAGATGGGGCTGCGCGCGTCCAACACGACGACCGTGGCGCTGGAGGATCTGCGCCTGCCCGCCGACGCCCTGTTAGGCGACGAAGGGATGGGCTTCGTCTATTCGATGGAGGGGCTCGAGGCCGGACGCCTGGGGATCGCCACCCAGGCGGTCGCCATCGCGCGCCGGGCGCTCGAGCATGCGGTGACGTATTGCGCCGAGCGGCGGCAGTTCGATCAGCCGATCCGCGAGTTCCAGGGCGTGCAGTTCAAGCTCGCCGACATGGCGACGCGGATCGCGGCGGCGCGGGCGCTCACGCAGGCGGCGGCGGCCCGCAAGGACCGGGGCGAAGACATCCGCCAGGCCGCCAGCATGGCGAAGCTGTTCGCCTCGGAGACGGCGATGTGGGTCACGACGCAGGCGGTGCAGCTGTTCGGCGGCTACGGCTACATGCGGGACTTCCCCGTGGAAAAACTCTTCCGGGACGCAAAGGTCACCGAAATCTATGAGGGCACCAGTGAAGTCCAGCGGATCGTCATCGCGCGCAGCCTCTACCGCGACTGATGTGACGGCCGCCTCCGGTACCGACCTGTTCGGGCTCTTGTCCGGGCACGGACACGAGCAGGTCAGCCTCTACCACGATCCCGCGAGCGGCTACCGCGGCATCATCGCCATCCACGACACGCGGCTCGGGCCCGCCCTCGGCGGCACGCGCTTCTGGAACTATCACGACGACCGCGAGGCGTTGGTGGACGCGCTGCGCCTGTCGCGCGGCATGACCTACAAGGCGGCGGTGGCGGGGCTGAACCTCGGCGGCGGCAAGAGCGTGATCATCGGCGACAACAAGACCACGCGGCGCGAGCCGATCTTCCGCGCCCACGGCCGCCACGTGGAATCGCTGAATGGCCGCTACATCACCGCCGAGGACGTGGGGACGTCGACCACGGACATGGAGTTCATCCGTGCCGAGACGGAGCACGTCACCGGGCTGCTCGGCAAATCCGGCGACCCGTCGCCCGTCACCGCCTACGGCGTGTACCGCGGCATCAAGGCGTGCGCGCACGTGCGCTACGGGTCCGACAGCCTCAGCGGGAAGGCCGTCGTGGTGCAGGGGTGCGGCCACGTCGGCTACTCCCTCTGCAAGCTGCTATTCGAGGACGGCGCCAAGCTGTTCGTCGCCGACATCGATCCCCAGCGGGTGAAGACGGTGGTACAGGACTTCAAGGCCGTCGCCCTGAAGGAGGAGGACGTGTACCGCCAGCAGGCCGACATCTTCGCCCCCTGCGCCCTCGGCGCGGTGGTCAACGACACGACCCTGCCGCAGTTCAAGGTGGACATCATCGCGGGGGCGGCGAACAACCAGCTGGCCGAGGACCGGCACGGACAGCAGCTCGAATCGCAGGGGATCCTCTACGCCCCGGACTACGTGATCAACGGGGGCGGGTTGATCAACGTGAACGCCGAGCTGCACGGCTGGTCGCTCGAGCGCGCGCGCAACAAGGCGGGGGAGATCTACGACACCATCCTCCGGGTGTTCGACATCGCGAAGGAGGAGCGCATCCCGAGCTACCAGGCGGCCGACCGCCTGGCCGAGCAGCGCATCGCCGCGGTGGCCGCCGTGAGGCAGAACTTTGTCTGAGACGGTGTACGTCGGGGCCGACCACGCGGGCTTCGAGCTGAAGCAGAAGCTGGTCGGCGAGCTGCGCCGCCTGGGCTACGAGCCGGTGGACGTGGGGCCCGCGACGCTCGATCCCTCCGACGACTATCCCGACTACGCGAAGCCCGTGGCGCAGGCCGTCAGCACCGGCAAGGCGGCGCGCGGCGTCCTCACGTGCGGCACGGGACTCGGCATGTCCTACGTCGCCAACCGCTATCCCCACGTCCGGGCCGCGGTGGTGTGGAGTCCCGAGATCGCCGAGCTGTCGCGCAAGCACAACGACGCGAACGTGCTCGTACTGCCCTCGCGGTACATGAGCGACGACGAGAGCCTCGCCATCCTGCGGCGCTGGCTCAGCACCCCGTTCGAAGGCGGCCGCCACGAGCGCCGCGTGGAGAAAATCGACCAGTGACCCTCGCCGACCGGTTGGCTCCGCTCGCCCAGGTCGATCCGGCGATCGCGGGCCTGATCCGCCGCGAAGTGGAGCGACAGGAACACGGCCTCGAGCTCATCGCCAGCGAGAACTTCGTCTCCGTCGCGGTGCTCGAAGCCATGGGCACCGCCCTCACCAACAAGTACGCCGAGGGTGTGCCGAAAAAGCGCTACTACGGCGGCTGCGAGGTGGTGGACGAAGTGGAGCAGCTCGCCATCGACCGGGCCAAAGCGCTGTTCGGCGCGGCGCACGCCAACGTGCAGCCGCACTCGGGCGCGCAGGCCAACATGGCGGCGTATTTGGCGGTGCTGAAGCCGGGCGAGACCCTGATGGGGCTCGCGCTGCCGCACGGCGGCCACCTGACGCACGGATCGCCGGTGAACTTCTCGGGAGTACTCTTTCGGGCCGTCGCCTACGGGGTGCGCGAGGACACGGGGCGCATCGACTACGACGACGTGCGCGCCACAGCGCGCGCCGAGCGGCCGCGGCTGATTGTGGCGGGCGGCAGCGCGTACGCGCGCATCTTCGATTTCGCGGCGCTGCGCTCCATCGCCGACGAGATCGGCGCGTCGTTTCTGGTCGACATGTCGCATTTCGCGGGGCTCGTGGCGGGCGGCGTGCATCCCTCGCCGGTGCCGCACGCCCAGATCGTCACCACCACCACCCACAAGACGCTGCGCGGCCCGCGCGGCGGCATGATCCTCTGCACCGCCGAGCTGGCCAAGGCAGTGGACAAGTGGGTGTTCCCGGGCACGCAGGGCGGACCGCTCGAGCACGTCATCGCGGCCAAGGCGGTGGCGCTGGGCGAAGCGGCGCGGCCCGAGTTCAAGACCTACGCGGCGCAGGTGGTGAAGAATGCGCAGGCGCTGGCGCAGGCGCTGCTGGGGCGTGGCTACGCCATCGTATCGGGCGGCACCGACACGCACCTCATGCTCGTGGACCTGCGCCCCAAGTCGCTCACCGGGAAGGAAGCCGAGCAGCTGCTGGATCGGGCCGGGATCACGGTGAACAAGAACACCATTCCCGGGGACCCGCAGTCGCCGTTCGTGACGAGCGGGATCCGCCTGGGGACGCCGGCGGTCACGACGCGCGGCTTCCGCGAGCCCGAAATGGCCCGCGTCGCCGAGCTGATCGACGAGGTTCTGACCCACAAGGACGACGCGACGCTCGTGCGGGTGAAGGGCGAAGTCCGGGCGCTGACCGATGCGTATCCGCTCTACGCCGGTCGGGACCTCGCGGTGGGGGTGGCCGGCCGGACGTGACCTCACTCGATCTCGCGCTCGTCGGGAACGGCACGATCGGCGCCCTGGTCGACCCCGCGGGCGAAATCGTCTGGACCTGCTTTCCGCGCTTCGACGGCGACCCCGCGTTCTGCTCCTTGCTGCAACCGCGTTCCTCGGGGGGGGGATCGGACTTCGGCTTCTTCGGCGTGGACGTGATCGACGCCGCGGGCCACGAGCAGGAGTACCTCGCCAACACCCCGATTCTCGTGACCCGGCTGCACGACCGCCTCGGCGGCGCCGTCGAGATCACCGACTGCGCCCCGCGCTTCCGCCAGTTCGGGCGCATGTTCTGTCCCATGACCCTGGTGCGCCAGATCCGGCGCGTCGCCGGCAACCCGCGCGTGCGCGTGCGGCTGCGCCCCGCCCATCACGGTGGCGCCCAGGCGATGGCCACCACCTGCGGCAGCAACCACATCCGCTACATCGGCACCGACCTCGTGCTGCGGCTCACCACCGACGCCTCCATCACGGCGATCGGCGAGGAGAATCCGTTCTTTCTCGAGGATACGATCACGCTGCTGCTCGGGCCGGATGAAACGGTGCAGGGCTCGGTCGCCGACGTGGGGCGGCGCTTCGTCGAAGAGACGATCGCGTACTGGCGCGAATGGGTGCGCTACCTCGGCATCCCCTTCGAATGGCAGGAAGCCGTGATTCGCGCGGCCATCACCCTGAAGCTCAACGCATACGAAGACTCGGGCGCCGTGATCGCCGCGATGACGACTTCGATCCCCGAGGCGGCGGGCACCGGACGGACCTGGGACTACCGCTACTGCTGGCTACGCGACGCCTATTTCGTCGTCAACGCCCTGAATCGCCTCGGCGCCACGCGCACAATGGAGCGTTACCTCAGCTACATCGTCAACGTCGTCGCCGGTGCGCCCGATGGCCGGCTCCAGCCGGTGTACGGCATCAGCGGCCGTCCGGTCCCGGAGGAGCGCACGGTCGCCTCGCTCGCCGGCTACCGCGGCATGGGGCCGGTGCGGTTCGGCAATCAGGCCGCCCAGCAGGTGCAGCACGACGTGTACGGCTCGGCGATTCTCGCCGCCACCCACGTGTTCTTCGACCGCCGCCTGGCGCACCACGGCGATGCGGTGCTGTTCGCCCGGCTCGAGACGCTGGGGGAGCGCGCGGCGCATCTGTACGACCGCCCCGACGCCGGCATCTGGGAGCTGCGCGGCACCGAGCGCGTGCACACGTTCTCCAGCGTGATGTGCTGGGCCGGGTGCGACCGGCTGGCCCGCATCGCGACCCACCTCGGCCTCCCTGAGCGCGCCACCTACTGGGCGGCCCACGCCGCGCGCATCCACGACGTCGTGTGCCGGCGCTCGTGGAACGCCAAGCGCGACAGTTTCGTGGGCGCGATGGACGGCGACACGCTCGACGCCAGCCTGCTGCGGCTCCACGACATCGGCTTTCTCGCGGCCGACGACCCGCGCTTCGCCGGCACCGTCCGCGCCATCGAGGGCGAGCTGCGGCAAGGCGATTTCATCTTCCGCTACGTCGAACCCGACGACTTCGGCAAGCCCGAGAACGCCTTCATCGTGTGCACCTTCTGGTACATCAATGCCCTCGCCGCTCTGGGCCGCCGGGACGAGGCGCGCGCCCTGTTCGAGAACCTGCTGTCCTGTCGCAACCGCCACGGCTTGTTGGCCGAGCACATCGACCCGCGCAGCCGCGAGCAATGGGGCAACTTCGTCCAGACCTACAGTATGGAAGGGATCATCGGGTCGGCGGTCCGACTCTCGATCCGCTGGGACCAGGCGTTCTAAAAGCGTTATCTTCTTGCCCATGGCCGATTCGGGTTCTCACCGCCCCTCCCGCGGCTCCGGCGCGTCCACGGTGCACCTGGCCGACGAGCTGGAGGTCTATTTCAACGAGGTCGCCCACGGCCGCCCCGTGGGCTTCGTGGCCTCCCCCAAGTGGAAGCCCCCCACCGACGTGTACGAGACCGCGACCGACATCGTGGTCCACATGGACGTGGCGGGGGTGCGGCCCGAGGACTTCACGGTCGAATACGCCGAAGGCGTACTCACCGTCGCGGGGGAGCGGCCGGCCCGGGGCGAAGGCAAACGGCATTATCACGCGATGGAGGTGCAGATCGGCCCGTTCGAGCGGCGCCTGCGCCTCCCCGTCCCGGTCGATCCGACGAGCCTCCGCGCCACCTACGACCAGGGATTCCTCGAGGTCCACCTCACCAAGCTGCCGCAGCGGCCCTCCGGCCCGCACACCGTGAAAGTGACCTGAGGTGGAACGCCTCCCGATCCTCCCGCTCGGCAAGCTCGTCGTGTATCCGCACGTCGTGTTGCCGCTGTCCATCAGCGATCCACGCGCCATCCAGCTGCTGGACGAGGTGGTCCAGGGCGACAAGCGGCTGCTGCTGGGCGTGGTGCGGCCGCGCGATAACCGGGACACCGACGAAGGTCCTGTGATGCACGCCGACCTGGAAGACCTCTACGACATCGGCACGCTCGGCCTCGTCGTCCGGATGCTGAAGCTGATGGACGGCACGATGCGCGTCATGATCCAGGGGGTCGAGCGCGTCTCGCTGCAGCAGCCGGAGCCCTACGGGGGGTATCTCGTCGCCGCCTACGAGCCGCTCGTCTCGGTGGGCGCGGAAGATCCGCGGGTGGAGCCGCTGAAGCGCAACGTGGTGGCCCAGTTCGGCCGTGTCATCGACCTCGCCCCCTACCTGGCCGACGAGCTGCACGAGGTGCTCGAGGGGATCACCGATCCGGGCAAGCTCGCCGATTTCGTGGCGGCGAACCTCGATCTCGCGCTTCCGGCCCGGGTCGAGCTGTTGTCGCTGGGCGACATTCCGCGGCGCCTCGAGCGGCTGGCCGAGCTGCTCGCCGAGGAGCTGCAGGTGCTGGAGGTAGGCAGCCAGATCCAGGAGAAGGTCAAGGCGAAGCTGGACGAGCACCAGCGCGAGTACGTGCTGCGCGAGCAGCTGCGGGTCATCAAGCAGGAGCTGGGCGAAGACGCGAGCGACGACGACCTCCAAGACTTGATCGCGAAACTCGACGGCGCCGGCCTCTCGACCGAGGCGCGCCGCGTGGCCGACCGCGAGCTGCGGCGTCTCAAACAGATGTCGCCGCAGTCGGCCGAGTACCACGTGGCGCGCACCTACCTCGAGGTGATCGGGGCACTGCCGTGGGATCGGATGTCACCGGACCGGCTGGACCTGAAGGCGGCGCGCGAGGTGCTGGACCGCGATCACTACGATCTCGCGCCGATCAAGGATCGCATCCTCGAGCACCTCGCGGTGCGCACGTTGAACCCCGACGCGCACGGCAGCATCCTCTGTCTCGTGGGGCCGCCCGGGGTGGGGAAGACCTCGCTGGGGCAGAGCATCGCCGAAGCGCTGGGACGCAAGTTCGTCCGCGTCTCAGTGGGGGGCGTGCGCGACGAAGCCGAGATCCGCGGCCACCGCCGCACCTACGTCGGGGCGATCCCGGGCCGGATCCTGCATGCGCTGGAGCGCGGCGAAACGCGCAACCCTGTCCTGATGCTGGACGAGGTGGACAAGATGGGCTCGGACGTGCGCGGCGATCCCACCGCCGCCCTGCTCGAAGTGCTCGATCCGGCGCAGAACCACGCGTTCGTGGATCACTATCTCGAGCTGCCGTTCGACCTCTCGGGCGTCCTGTTCATCGCCACCGCCAACAGTCTGGCCCAGATCCCCGATCCGCTGCTCGATCGCATGGAAGTGCTGGTGCTCGCCGGGTACACCCCGGCCGAGAAGCTGGCGATCGCCAAGCGCTACCTGTTGCCGCGCCAGCTCAAGGAGACCGGGCTCGCGGCCGAGCTCGCGAGCGTGGCCGACGGCGCGCTGGAGCGGCTCATCGGCGAGTACACGCGCGAAGCGGGCGTGCGCCAGTTGGAGCGCGAGATCCAGGGCGTGCTGCGCAAGGCGGCGCGTCAGGTGGTCGAGGAAGGGCGTGCGGCCGTGAAGGTGACCGCCAAGACCTTGGAAGAGTTCGCCGGACAGCCCAAAGTCCTGAACGAGGTCGCGGGGCGGGCGCCCGAGATCGGCGTCGCCACGGGCCTCGCGTGGACCCCGTCCGGCGGCGACATCATGTTCGTCGAGGCGATCCAGATGCCGGGGCGCGGCCAGATCACCCTCACCGGACAGCTGGGCGACGTCATGCGCGAGTCGGCGCAGGCGGCCTGGAGCCTGCTGCGGGCCCGCGCCGGCGCCCTCGGCATCCCGCCGCAGACCTTCGTGGCGACCGACGTACACCTGCACGTGCCCGCGGGCGCGGTGCCCAAGGACGGGCCGTCGGCCGGGATCACGATCGCCACCGCGCTCGCGTCCCTCCTGGGGCGGCGGCCGTCGCGCCACGACGTGGCGATGACGGGCGAGCTGACGCTGCGCGGCCGGGTGCTGCCGGTGGGCGGCCTGCGGGAAAAGCTCACCGCGGCGGCGCGCGCGGGGGTGCGCACGGTGATCGTGCCGGAGCGCAACCGCTCCGATCTGGTCGAGCTCCCCGACGAGGTGCGCAAGCTGCTCGACATCCGCCCGGTGGACTCGCTCGACGAGGTGCTCGCCCTCGCGTTGCTCGAGCCGGAAGCGGCGCCGCGCGGGACCCGCTCTCGCAGCGGCGCGCGCGCCGCCCGGGTCGCCCAGGGAGCGCGCGCGTGAGCGACTACGCCGCGCTCGAGGACGCGCTCCAGAAGATCGGCGCCCGCGACGGGCGGTTCCACGAGCGCGCCTATCTCTTCGTCCTGGCCGCGCTCGAGTACGCCCAGGGCCGGCTCCCGGCCCGGCGCCACCTCTCCGGCGGGGAGCTGGCCTGGGCCTGCCGGGATTTCGCCCTCGAGCAATTCGGCCTCCTGGCCCCGACCGTCCTCGGGTACTGGGGGGTGCACCGGACCGAGCACTTCGGGACGATCGTGTTCGCCCTGATCGACGCAGGCCTCCTGGCGCGGCAGCCGAGCGACCGAATCGAGGACTTCGAGCGGGTGTATGAGTTCGGCGAAGCGTTCGGGGCCGGCTACCGCTGGCCCGGTCTGGAGCGGGCGTAGAACGGGGAAGTGAGGTGGAGCGATGGACGGTAAAGAGTGGCCTGCCTGTCATAAGTGCCAACGCGGCGTGTTGATCCCGCTGTCCGATTATGGGCGAGACGGCGCCCCCATCACCTACAAAGCATGGGTGTGCTCCAGTCCCGACTGCGGCTTCAACGTCCGCATCGACAACGGGGAGATCTCGTTCGGTCGCGCGATCGGCCAGAGCCAGAAATAGGAACGCGCGCGATTCGACAGCCTGCCGTGAGCGGGCGGTTCTACCCGGCCACCGGCGACGCGCTGGAGCGCGAGGTTCGGGCGTTGCTGGCGCCCGTGGAGCCGGTGGCGCACCCCGCCGCGGCCCGCGCGGCGATCGCCCCGCACGCGGGCTACCTGTACTCCGGTCACACGGCCGCCCACGTCTTCGCCCGTCTCGCCCTCCCGCGGCTCGTCGTGATCCTCGCCCCGAATCACACCGGGGTGTGCCGGGCGCCCGGCGGCGCGTCGCTCTGGGAGGCGGGGGCCTTCGCCACGCCGCTCGGCCAGGTAGAGATCGCCGCCGATCTGGCCGCCGCGCTGCAGGCGGCCTCGCCGCTCGTGAGCGTGGACCACGCGGCGCATCGCGATGAGCATGCGATCGAGGTGGAGCTGCCCTTCCTCCAGGTGCGGCGCCCGGACGTGGCGATCGTGCCGCTGGTGCTCGCCTGGGACGATTGGGAGTCGGCGCGGGGGCTGGGCGAGGCGCTGGCCGGACTCGTGCGGGGCTGGGCCGAGCCGGTGTTGCTGCTCGCCTCGAGCGACTTGAACCATCACGAGCCGGGACCGGTGACGGAAATCAAGGATGCGCAGGCGCTCGCGGCGATTCGGGAGCTGGACGGTGCCGAGCTGTTACGCCGCTGCCGCGTCGAACGCATTTCGATGTGCGGCCGGGCTCCGGCGGCGGTCGTGCTGGCCGCCGCCCGGATGCTGGGGAGTGTGCGCGCCGAGGTCGTCGACTATCGCCATTCGGGCTGGGTCACGGGCGACGAGGCGCGCGTCGTCGGTTATGGGGGGGTGGTGATTCCGTGATGACGATACCGGTGCTGTCGGCGGCCGAGGCCGCGTCCTGGGACGCCGCGGCGCGCACGCAGTACCACATCCCGAGCCGCGTCCTGATGGAAAGCGCGGGCCGGGCGGCGGCCGCGGTGCTGGCGCGGGAGTTTCCCGAGGCGCTGGAGCGGGGCGTGCTGATCGTCGCCGGGGCGGGGAACAACGGCGGCGACGGCTGGGTGCTGGCGCGCGCGCTGCACGGGGCGGGCCTGCCCGTGTGGGTCGTGGGACTCGATCCCAAGACCGACGACGCGATCGACAACCGGGCGCTGGCGCGCGTCGCCGGGGTACCGGAGCTGGCCAGGGACGAGCCGTGGCCCGCCGCCGCCGTGGCGGTGGATGCGCTGCTCGGCACCGGCGCCACGGGGCCCGCGCGCGGTGAAGTGCTCGCCGCCGCGGAGCGCCTCGCCGCGAGCGCCCTGCCGGTGTTGGCGCTCGACGGACCGACCGGGCTCGACCTCTCGAGCGGCGAGACGCACGGGCCGATCCGTGCCCGCGTCACCGTCACCTTCGGCGGCGCGCGGCGCGGCCACCTCGTGGCGCGCGAGTGGTGCGGCCGAGTGATCGTGGTGGACATCGGATTCCCTCCGCCTGATCCCGCCGCCTCGGTGCTGGTCACCGACGCGTGGGCCGCCCTCCGCCTCCCCCGGCTGCTCCCGGCGATGCACAAGGGCGACCGCGGGCGCGTGGTGGTGGTCGGTGGGGCGCCCGGCATGACCGGCGCGGCCCTGCACGCAGCGCGCGCCGCGCTCGCGGCGGGCGCGGGACTCGTCAAGCTCGTGGCGACGAAAGAGACGCTCGACGCCGCCCGGGCCAGTCTCCCCGACCTGCTCACCGTCGAGTCGCGGCTCGGGCCCGAGCTCGAGCCGCCCGTGGCCGAGGCGCTCGACTGGGCCGACGCGGTGGTGATCGGCCCTGGGTTGGGACGTGAGAAAGCGCGCGGGAGCTTTCTGGCGGCGGCGCTCGCCCGCAAGGCGGTCCCCACGGTGCTCGACGCCGACGCGCTCACCCTGTACGACGGCAAGGCCGAGCGACCGATCGTGTGCACGCCGCACCTGGGCGAGTTTCGCGCGCTCGCCGGCGACCAGCTCGCCGACGCGGCCGCCAACGATCGCTGGGCCGCGACGGCCAAGGCGGCGCAGAAGCTGCGCGCTTGCGTGCTGCTGAAGGGGGTGCCCACGGTCATCGCCGACGTGCGCGGCCCGACGCTCGTCGTGGCGAGCGGCAATCCGGGCCTCGCGACCGGTGGGTCGGGCGACGTGCTCGCGGGGTTCGTCGGCGCGTTTCTCGCGCGCGGCCTCCCGGCGCCCGAGGCCGCGGCGCTGGGCGCTCACGCGCTGGGCCGCGCGGCCGAACTGGGCGCGCGCTCCTGGACCGCCCGCAGTCTCCGCCCCGCCGACGTGCTGGCCGCACTCCCCGACGTGTGGCGCGCCTGGTCCGCGGTGCGTCCGTTCGGACCTCCGGTGGTTGCCGTGCTGGAGCTTCCGGAGTCGGTATGAGCATCGGCGGATGGGCGGATCGGCGGATGGGCGGATGGCTTCTGGCCCTCGTCATCGCCCTTCAATCCGCCTATCCGCCGATCCGCCTTTCCGCCCAGTCTCGGTTCTGGCGCCCCGAAGATCGCGTGCTCATCTCCGACTTCTCCATGGTGGACGCCGTCGCGGCCTCGCCGTGGATCGTCTACGCGGCGACGCGGCACGGTCTCTTGCTCTATGACCGCCGCGCGCGCACCTGGCAGCTGCCCGTGACGGCGCTCGATGGCTATCCCACTACCCGCGTGCGGATCGCGCTCGCCGATCCCGCCGGCAACGCCGTGTGGCTCGGCACCGAATCCGGATGGGCCCGCTACGACGCCGACCAGCGCCGCTGGGATCAGGGCACCACACCGGGGGGCGTGTCCGATTTCCTGCTCGATGCCGCCGACTTGGCGAGCGGCGTGTTTCTCCGGGATCTCACCGGGTGGCAGTTTCTCCCGCGCGGCGCCCTGCTGCCGATATCCGGCACACCGCTGCCGCCGCCCGGGCGCCGTATCCAGCCGCTCGACGTGCGCACCGCGCTCGCCACCGCGCCCATGGCCCAGGCGCTGCGCGCACTGATCCTCACCGATCCCCGGTTGCGCTCCTACCAGTTCACCAGCGCCGCCCGTACCCAGGAAGACAACGATCTGTTCTTCGGCACCAACGGCCTGGGACTCGTGCGCATCGACGGCACCGTGGCGCAGTGGGAGCCGCTCACGTTCACGCTGCTCGGCATGCAGGCCGATGCTCTGGCGCTCGGCCCCGACGGTGTCTGGGTGGCCGGCGGCGTCGCGCCCGGGAGCGGAGGGCGCAGCGGTGTCACGTGGCTGCCGTCGGATCTCTCGTCCACGACGCCGATCGAGCCGGCCCTCGGCGCCGGGTTCGGAGCGGCGAGCGTGCGCCGGCTGCTGGCGGTCGGCGGCGCCCTGTGGATCGCCACCAACGCCGGCGTCTACCGCATGGATCCAGGGAGCGGCCGCACCAGCCGTTTCACGCTCGGCAATGGCCTGCCGTCCGAAGACATCGGCGCCTTGGCTCGCGCGCCCGACGGCGTGTGGGTCGGTACGGCGCGCGGGCTCGCCGTGATCGCGGGAGATCATGTGGTGCGCGTCGGTACCTTCGCCCAGCCGGTGACCAGTCTGCTCGCCGTGGGCGACACCCTCTGGGTCGGGAGCACCGCGGGCCTCGGCGTGCTGCTGCCCGGTGGGACGGACCCCGTCATTCCTTCCGACGTGCAGGCGGAACCGGCCCTGCGCGCGCCGATCGTGGCGCTGGCGCGTACCGGCGATACGCTCGTGGCGGTGCTGGAGGACCAGGTGGCGTGGCGCGATCCCGCCACGGCGCAGTGGACCGTGGAGCGGCCGCGCGCCACGCTCGGCCCGCTGCGCGCCGCGGCCGGCGACGTCCCGGGCGGGGGCGTGTGGCTGGCGGGCGCGATCGGTGTGGCCTGGTGGGACATCGCGGGCCGCGTCTACCGCACGCTCGCCGTGCCGGGCGATCTCCCCGGACCGGTGCGCGACGTCGCGGCGGCGGCACCCTGGGTGTGGGTCGCCACCGACTCGGGCGCCGTGCGCTTGTCGCGCGAGGCGGTGACCGGGGAGCGGTCGGGGCGACGGTGAACGAGCACCTGTGGCTGGGCGGCGGCGCGGAGTTCGACCGCATCCGCAGCATCTACGCGCGACTCGGACCCGCCGCCTACGGTCTGGGCGATGATTGCGCGCTGCTGCGCGCCGACAAGGCGACGATCGCCCTCAGCATCGACCTGAGCGTCGAGGGCGTGCACTTCCGGCGCGAGTGGCTGTCGCTGTCCGAGATCGGCTATCGCGCCGCGGTGGCGGCCCTGTCCGATCTCGCCGCCGAGGGCGCCCGCGCGGCCGGGCTGCTCGTCTCGCTGGCCATGCCGGCCGACCGTCCGGCGGGCGAGGCGGCGGAGATCATGGGCGGCGTGGGGGAAGCGGCCGCGCTGGCGGGCGCGAAGGTGCTGGGCGGCGATCTGTCGCGCGCCCCGCAGCTCATCGTGGATGTGTGCGCCGTCGGCACCGCCCCGCGTCCCGTGCGCCGGGTCGGCGCGGAGTCGGGCGACGGCGTCTGGGTGACGGGTCAGCTCGGCGGTATGGCGCTCGCCCTGCGGGACTACCTCGCCGGCCGGGCGCCGGCGCCGGAGCTCGCGGCACGATTCGCGCGGCCCGAGCCGCGACTCGCGGCGGGGCAGTGGCTCGCCAGCCAGGGAGCCCACGCGATGATCGACGTGTCGGACGGCGTCTCATCCGACGCGGGCCACCTCGCCGCCGCCTCCGGCGTGGCGGTGGAGATCGCCCTGGAGCGCATCCCGTGTTGGGCGGGCGCGCCGCCGCTCGTGGCGGTGGCGAGCGGCGAAGAGTACGAGCTGCTGGTGGCCCTGCCGCCGGCCTTCGGCGAGACACAGGCCCGCGCGTTCGCGGGGCTCGTCGGGTTGCCGCTCACCCGCGTCGGCGCGTGCACCGCGGGGGCCGGTGTCCACTTCACCGACCGCGGCGCGCCGGTGAGCGCCCCGGTCGGCTACGATCACTTCGCCGCCTGATGCTGCGGATCCTCTGGTACTACGTCGTCCTGGTCGTCGTGACGGTGCTCCACGCCTCTGGCACCCTGATCGCCGGCCTCTTCGGGGTGAAGCACCGGCCGGGAGGCGTGTACGACTGGGGGACGCAGGTCTGGGCGCGCCGCGTGCTGTGGGGCGCGGGCACGCCCGTGATCGTGGAAGGTCGCGACCGCATTCCCGCGGGACCGGTCGTCTACGCGTCGAACCACTCGTCGATGTTCGACATCTGGGCGCTGGCGGCCGCGCTGCCGGGGTCGATCCGCTTCGTGGCCAAGCAGGAGCTGGCGGGCATCCCCCTGGTCGGCAAGGCCATGCTGGCCGCGGGCCACGTCACGATCGATCGTACCAACCGCTCGCAGGCGATGGAGGCGTACGACCTCGCGGCGCAGGGCATCCGCGAGCGGGGCGTCTCGATTGTGGTGTTCCCGGAAGGGACGCGCAGCCGCACCGGCGAGCTGCTGCCGTTCAAGAACGCGCCGTTCAGCCTCGCGATCGCGGCGCAGGTGCCGCTCGTCCCGCTGTACGTGCACGCGACCTTCCGGATCCTCCCCAAGGGCGCCTGGCGGCTGCGGCCGACGCCGATCCGCGTGCTCGTGGGCGATCCCATCCCCACGACGGGTCTGACGCGGCACCACCGGGACGCGCTCCGGGAGCGGGCGCAAGCCGCCATCGCCGCCCTCCGCGCGCGCGTTGACGCCGTGCCCGCCGTCCCTTAAGGTTCGCGCCACGATGAGCACGATTATTTCAGTCCACGCCCGCGAGATCATCGACAGCCGGGGCAACCCGACCGTCGAAGCCGACGTCACCCTGGCGAGCGGCGCCAGCGGCCGGGCGGCGGTCCCGTCCGGCGCCTCCACCGGCGAGCACGAAGCGGTGGAGCTGCGCGACGGCGACCAGCAGCGCTTCGGCGGCAAGGGTGTCCTCGAAGCGGTGAAGAACGTCAACGAGGTGATCGGGCCCCGGCTCGAGGGATTCGCCGCCGCCGATCAGATCGCCGTGGACTATGCGATGCTGGAGCTCGACGGCACGCCGAACAAGAGCCACCTCGGCGCCAACGCGATCCTCGCCGTGTCGATGGCCACCGCGCGTGCCGCGGCCGAAGACTCCGGGCTCCCGCTGTACCGCTACCTGGGCGGCCCGCTGGCGCACGTGCTGCCGGTGCCGATGATGAACATCCTGAACGGCGGCGCGCACGCCTCCAACACGATCGACTTCCAGGAGTTCATGGTGGTACCGATCGGCGCGGAGACCTTTGTCGAAGGGCTGCGCACCGGGATCGAGGTGTTCCACGCCCTGAAAAAGGTGCTCGCCAAGCGCGGGCTCTCGACGGCGGTGGGCGACGAGGGCGGCTTCGCTCCCAATCTGCCGAACGACGAGGGGGCGCTCGAAGCGATCATGGCGGCGATCGAGAGCGCGGGCTTCGAGGCGGGGAAAGACGTGGCGATCGCGCTCGATCCGGCGGCGTCCGAGTTCTACCAGGACGGTGCCTACGTCTTCAAGAAGAGCGGCGCCGGCAAGAAGACGGCCGAGGAAATGATCGCGCTCTATAAGTCCTGGATCGACCGCTACCCGATCGTCTCGATCGAGGACGGCCTTGCCGAGGACGATTGGGCCGGGTGGGCCAAGCTGACCGAAGCGCTCGGCAGCCGTGTGCAGTTGGTAGGCGACGATCTGTTCTGCACCAACGTGGAGCGGCTGGCGCGCGGCATCGAGGAAGGCGTCGCGAACGCCATTCTCATCAAAGTGAACCAGATCGGCACGCTCACCGAGACCCTGCAGTGCATCGAGCTGGCGCGCTCCAACGGGTACGGCGCCGTCATCTCGCACCGCTCGGGAGAGACCGAAGACACCTTCATCGCCGACCTGGCGGTGGCGAGCGGGGTGGGGCAGATCAAGACGGGGTCCGGCTCGCGCACCGATCGGGTCGCCAAGTACAACCAGCTGCTGCGCATCGCCGAGGCGCTGGGCGACGTGGGCCACTACCCGGGCCGGGATCTCTACGGCCTGTGAACCGCGCGCGGCTCATCGGGCTGGGCGGCGGCGTCGCCCTCTTGCTGGTGGCGGTGTTCGCCGGCGAGTACAGCACGCTCGACTGGCTGACGCTGCGGAGCCAGCTGTCCGACGAGCGCGACTCCGTCGCGGCGCTGCGCGCGAGTCTCGATTCCCTGGCGCGGCTGGTGCGCGCGCTCGAGAACGACCCCGCCACCCAGGAGCGGGCGGCGCGGGAGCAGTTCGGCTTGATTCGCAATGGGGAGATTCTCTACCGGATCGTGCCCGACCGGTGACCGCCGGTTGATTCAGCGGCTCTCGATGCCGATCGAGAGCGACAGCCGGTCCACCACTTCCGTCCGACCCGCCGCGTTCATGCGCACCCGCTCGATGCCGTAGGCCGCCCGGATCCGCACCGGGAAGCGCTCCGGGATCACCGGAACGTCCCGCAGCCGCAAGCTGATGCCGCCTTCGCCGCCCGCGCCGGACTGGAATCCCTGGGGCACGTTGACGTTCGCCGAGAAGACGTGCCACAGCTCGATGTACGACTGGATGTCGGGGACGATTTCGCCCTGCGCCCGGGCCCGCGCTTCCATCAGGAACCAGCGCTGCCGGCCCGCATTGCTGATGTAAGTCCAGGCGTGCGGTCCAAAGCGCACGGACAGCCATGACAGCGGCTGCGCGCCGAGCTGCGCGTACCCTTCCACCACGTCCCGCTTCGCGATCGTCGCAGTCGAGCCGCTGGCCGGCGTGAGCTGGCCCTGCCAGTAGCCGAGATTGACCGTGACGAGCCCGCTGTACACCACCTGGCCCTGGAACCCGAACACGGCGCCCGACAGCTTCTGTGACGCCGGTCCCGTGGTGCTGTTCACCCGCATGCCGACGCCCGACAGCGCGGCGTCCCAGCGCCATGGACTCTGGGCGGCGAGCGGGGCGGCGGCGCCCGCGAGACACAGGACGAGTGTGGCGGCGCGCGTCATGGGCCGCCGCCGATCACTTCCGGTGGACCGATGTGGATGTCGAGCCGCTTCTGCTGAGCGCGGATCACGTTTTCCTGCATCGTGGTCTGGACCTGTGCCTGCCACCCTTCGCGCAGCGACTGGTTGGCGGCGATGTTGTCCGGGAGCATGCGGCCTGGTCGGTGTTTCAAGAACCCGACCAGCCCGGCGATGCTCAGGCCTCCCGCCACGAAGTAGCGGCTGCCCGAGGGGGCATTCCCGCCGGCCACCAGGCCGGGAAGCAGCGCCACGGCGAGGCCTACGCCCGCGCCGCGTCCCAGTGCGCCCAGCCCGCGACCGGCGGGTTCCCGCTCGGGCAGGAAGAGCGAATCGGGGAGCGGCGGCGGTGAGGGCAGCGTGTCCTGGGGCCCCAGCACCAGATCGAGCGGCAGCCGCATCACGCGGCCCTGGCGCCCGGCGTTGGTGAGCGACGTGACCGAGAAGACGAGGCGTCCGGAGTCGTTCGCCAGGAAGATCGTATCTTCGCCCGTCCAGAAGACGTTCAGGGTGTCGCTGATCGGACCCGCATACAGCGTCTTCACCGTGAATCCATCTTCCCGTTCCAGCGTGACGATCACCTGGTGGAACGAGCTGGCGTAGAGGCGCGCCCGGAAGCGGTCGGCGCCGAGCCGGATCGACGTGTCACGCGGCACTTCCACTCGCACCACCTTCGTGGCCTCACGCGCGAAGTCGTAGATCGTTGTGACCTCGGGCGGGAACACCAGCGGATCAGGGCGGGCGCGGGGGTTGTAGACCACGAGGCGCCGGAACGTGGCGAACGACGAGTCGCGCCGGCCGCGGAACAGCTCCGCCGCCGCGAGATAGGTGAGCGCGCGGACTCGACCGGAGTCACTGAGGGTGTCTCCCGCCACGCCGGCCAGCGCGCGGCGCAGGTAGATCGACGCCGAGTCGTATTCCAGGGACTGGTAGTGCCGCAACCCGCTGGCGAGCGCCGCGCCCGCCGCGGCGCCCTGGGCCGTGGAATCCTGGGCCCGCACCGGACCGGCGGCGATCCCGAGAGCGAGGAGCGCCGCTGCCGCCGCGCGCACACGGCTCACTGCGGCTTCTCCTGCAGCACGATATCGGTGAGCCGCAGAGATTCGCCGGCCTCGATCGCGATGATGGTCTCGTAGGGCAGGTACCCGTCCCGCGTGATGCGAATGCTGTGCGTGCCGGGCGGCACCTTCACGTCCGCCTGCGGGGTGTTGCCGATCTGGCGGTCATCCACGAAGAGCACTCCCCAGGGGGACGCGGCGATGAACAGATGCGCGGGTTCCTGCGCGCTGCCCGTCGGACCGGGCGGGGGCCGCCGGCTGCCGCTGTCGCGGGGGGCGGGGTTCGTGGGTGTGGTCGTGCCCCCGGCCGGCGTGGTGCCGCGCGGCGTCGTGGAACGGGTGCGCGGCGTTCCGCCACGCGGCGTCGTCGGATGCGGCGTACCGGACTCCACCAGCCCGATTGGCGCCGTTTCGGTCACGAAGCTGGGGCCTCCTCGCTCCTCGTGCCCGCGGGCCACGCGCCACCAGACGAGCGCCAGGATGACCACGGCCGCGGCCGCCGGCGAGCCGTAGCGGATGTTGCGCGGCAGCGTACGCCAGCGGGCGGTCAGCCGCCAGAACTCCTCGGCCAGCTGCCGCAGTCGCGGGGGCAGCGCGGCGACATGGTTCTGGTCCAGGAAGACGAACGACGCGGGCCGCTCGCGCTCCGCGCCGGCCGCGGCCGCCGCCGCCGGTGCGGGCGCTGTCTGCGCGGCCGGGGCGCGTTCCCGCGGGCCGGGCCAGAGCAATACCGGCTCGGGTGCTTTCGCCTCCCGCTCCGACTCCTCGTCGTCCTGGGCGGCCGTCGCCTGGCGGTGGACGTCGCGCGCCAGGGCGATCTTGCGCTCGAGCTCGTCGTCTTCGTCCTCGTCTTCGTCGCGCGGGCGAGGCCGACCGCCGCGTTCCACGAAGAGCAGCGGTGGACGCGAGGGCTCCTCGGTTGCCGCTGCCGCCGCCTCGGCCACGACCGGCGCGGGTTCCGGTTCGACGGTCGGCGGCTCCAGCTTCACCGGAGCGACCGCGACCGGTTCCGGCTCGGGCTCGGGCTGCTTTACCGGCTCGGGTGCGCGCGGCAGCTCCGCGACCATCGCTGCAGGAGCGGGCACGAGTTCGGGCTCGGGTTCAGGCACCGGCAGGCTTGCGATCGCGGGCTCGACCGGCTTCGACACGGGCTCCGGAAGGGGCACCGCGGCGGGGGCCGGCTCGGGGCGGGCCACGCCGGCGAGCGCGGTCGCGAAGTCGAGCACGCCGGCGAAGCGATCGGCCGGGGCGTGGCGCATGGCGCGCGCCAGGGCGCTCGACACGTACGCCGGCAGGTCGGGCCGTGACTCGGCGATCAGCGGCACCTGTCCCTCGAGGTGATGGCGCGTGATTTCTTCCAACGTCTCGCCGACGAACGGCGGGCGGCGCGCGAGGCAGGCGAAGGCGAGCACCGCGAGCGCGTACTGATCGGCTGCTGGTCCCAGCTCACCCGCGTCGCCGAACTGCTCGGGCGCGGTGTGGCCGAAGTTCTCCTCGATCGACTGCTCGGGGGCGCGGCGCGGCAGCGTGCCGAAGGCGGCGTTGACGCCGAAGTCGGCGACGCGCGCCCAGCCTTCGGGGTCGACCAGCACGTTGGCCGGTTTGAGATTGCCGTGGACCATGCCGCGGCGGTGTCCGTATTCGAGGGCGGAGCCGATCTGCTCGACGAGCCGCAGGCAGGTCTTCAGGTCCATGCGGTCGGCGGTGCGCAGCAGGTCGCCGAGCGAGCGGCCCTGCACGTATTCCATGGCGTACCACACGGCCTCGTCGGTGGCGCCGAAGCTCAGCATCGAGACGAGGTGCGGGTGGTCGAGCGCGGCCGCGCGCTGCGCGTCCTTGCGGAAGCGGTCGATCAGCCCCGCGGGGAGATCATCGGAGAGCGGCAGGACTTTGAGCGAGCAGAGCCGGCCGGTCACCTGGTCGCGCGCGAGGTAGATGCGTGACGTGGTGCCGCGGCGCAGCACCCCTTCGACCTGGAACTGGCGCTCCAGGGCGGGGAGGATCGGGTCGTCGAGGCGGTTCCAGTCGCTCGCCTCGACCACCACGCCGCCGGTGCGCGAGAAGCCGCACACCAGGCACTCCTGGGTGGCCTCGGAGATCTCGCCGACCGAGCAGCGGGGGCAGATCATCGCGAGGGGCTCACGGCTGGTCCGGTGCGCACGAACGAGGCTCGATACTCCATCAATTGATATCGAAGAGGTTACTGGTCGCCCCCGTCAGTCCGGAGGCGGCAGCAACCAGGGTATACCCGGATCCCGCCGCGTCGATGCTCAGGTCACTGAATGTAGCCACGCCCGCAATAGCGGAGACCGTCAGCGTTCCGGTGAGGTTTCCGCCGCCCGCGTTGGTGCCGATGTCTACAGTGATATCGTCGGTGGCGGTGGTCACCCGGTTCTCGAACGCGTCGCGAATCTCGACCTCGACCGGGGCGATCGTTCCGCCGGCGCCGGTATTGGACGGCTGGACGAGGAACACCAGGTGGTCGGCGACGTCAGGATTGACGGTGACGGCTTGCGTCTGCGTGATCGCGACGCTGCTGATCGTCGCCGAGACCGTCTTCCCCTCCGCCTTGGTCGAGCTCAGTGTCCCTGTCGCGACGCCGCTCGAATTCGTCGTCGAGCCGGGCTGCGCGAGCGAGTTCCCAGTGCTCGGGAGCGCGGCCAGCACGACCGTGGCGCCCTGGATCGGATTGTCGAACGCATCGTGCGCCGTCACGGTGATCGTCGTGGCGCTCGAGCCGCTGCTCGCCGTGATCGTTCCGGTCGACACGCCGA
>JBGQHV010000028.1:0-25346 GCA_041498155.1 Gemmatimonadota bacterium
CGCGGCAACGAACGGGCCGGGTTTGCCCCATTCCGCGCCTACGTGAGCATCTACGCCGGCGCTCCGCAGGAAGCGATCGCCGAGCTCAACCGGCTCGTGGCCGGGGTCGATGCGATGGACGTCCCGGGGGCGCTGGCGGTGAAGATCGCCGCGCTGTCGGATGT
Organism: Gemmatimonadota bacterium; assembly: GCA_041498155.1. GTDB lineage: Bacteria > Gemmatimonadota > Gemmatimonadetes > Gemmatimonadales > GWC2-71-9 > DASTHG01. The sequence continues at coordinate 165 of JBGQHV010000028.1, forward strand.
CGCCGTCATCGCGATCCACACCAAGGACTTCGCCACTGCCGAGCAGGCGCTCGCGCAGCGCACCCCGTTGTTGATGCAGCAGGCCTCGGGGTCGGGCAGCGCGGCGTTCCAGCGCGGCGCGGAAGCGAACGTCGCCTACTTCGACAGCTGGCTCGCCGCCCGGAAGGGTGACTACGTCGCGGCAGGGAAGGCGGCCGACCGAGTGGCCGCGCTCGTGACGCAGGACCAGAACCCGCGGAAGCTCGAGCCGTTGCACGAGCTGAAGGGGTATATCGCGCTGTACCAGGGCAATTTCCGAGAGGCCACTGCCCAGTTCGCGCAGGGAAACCTCAACGACCCCTACATCAAGTTCCAGTACGCCGTCGCCCTGGCGGGCGCGGGCGAGAAGACCAAGGGGAACCAGCTGATGCGCGAGGTCGCCACGTACAACTTCAACAACGTGGGCTATGCGCTGATTCGCAAGGACGCACAGCAGCAGCCGATTTCGTAAGTCACACTGCCTGACAGAACGCCCCGCCCGGATTCCTCGGGCGGGGCGTTCTTCGTTACTGTCGGTCCTCGTCCTACAACCCCACCCACTGCATTTCCAATTGTCCCGCGCTTGATCCACCCGCCGCATCATGTCCCTCGCTCACGGGCTCTACCCGCGGAAGGATGTGCGCAATGTCTGTATCCGGTCGGTTCGACAACGGAAACCGGTGGTCGAGATGAGCGGGGGTGGTACATGACCGAATGGGACTTCCCCGGCACCATCGCCAGGGGCGCGAGGGGCCGACCCGCATTCCGGGTGCAGGAATGGCTCTGCCTGCAGAGTGTCAACGTCGTAATCGACGGTGACTTCGGCCCCGCCACGCGGGCTTCGGTGCAGACGTTTCAATCGCGCGCGGGGCTCCCGGCGTCGGGTACGGTGAACCAGAGCACCTGGGCCGCGCTGGTCGAGCCCATGACCAACGCCGTGACCGAGATCCCCCCGGGGAAGCGGAGTCTCGGCGAGCTGGCGGTGGCCTATGCGAAGCAGCACCTGGCGCAACAACCGCGGGAGGTGGGCGGCCAGAACCGCGGGCCCTGGGTGCGGCTCTACATGAAGGGCAACGAGGGCAGCGAGTGGGCCTGGTGTGCCGGCTTCGTCTGCTACCTGCTCCAACAGGCAGCGCGCACGCTCGGCAGCGCGATGCCGCTGCCGTACACGTTTTCGTGTGACTCGCTGGCCGCGGCGGCGAAGCAGCGCGGCACCTTCGTCGCTGGCCGGACGCTGCCCCAGCCGGGTGTACCAGGACCTGGCTCGCTGTTCCTGTTGCGCCGCACCCCACTCGACTGGGTCCATACCGGCATGGTCATCTCCGCGGCCGCGGCGACGCTCGACACGATCGAGGGGAACACGAACGACTCGGGCGAGCGCGAAGGATACGAGGTCTGCCAGCGCGTGCGGGGATACGGCGCGAAAGACTTCGCGTTGGTCGCGTGAGCACGCCCGAGCTAGAACAAGTACGTGACATGACGCGACGAACGAACAAGATTCCTTTGCCACCAGTGCAGCCAGTACGGCTCATACCGTTCGGGGCGGTTGGCAAACATCAGGTTCACGTGCTGCCCGGAATGCCACAGATTGCAGAGATGACCAACCTCGTGCGCAGGCGTGCTACCATCGATGGGCATGAACTGCGTGTATTCAACCGTGCAGTAGTCGGTCACGAGTGGAACGGCACAACCGGCCTTGTCCAGCACGTCCTCGACCACGAAGATGGTCACAGGAAATGCGAGGCTGATCGGAATGCCGCCCACGGAACCCGCAGAGTGCTTGGCAAAGAAATCGCCTGCCTCCCCAAATTCGTTCCACAGCGAGCCCCAGCCACAATCCACGTTCAGCGCTGCGTGTGGGGCCACGTCTTCGACGATCTGCGCCCAGTTGTCGATTTCACGTTTGTTGCCCGAGGAATAGGGCCGAACTTCGACGTTGCCATGGTCCTTGAATGTCTTCTTGAGCAGATCGATAGAGGGCCAGAGCGTCTCCAACTTGTCGTACGGAATTAACGGGCCGTTCGGAGTTCGCAGAACGGCAATATGAATCTTCAGCTTCTTCCTGGGCCACCCGAACCACCCGAATACGAGGTCGAAGGCCTTGAAAGGGATGCTCAGAACTATCGCAATGATACGAACGACGACGCGAACAACAGCCTTGATGATATGTAGAGCCTTCTTGGCGATGTTCTTGACGCGGGACCAAAAGCTCATGGGAGCCTCGACTGGAGTGATCTGCGGTGGAACGCTCTCCTCGAATAACTGTTGCCGAAGGGAAGTAGCGTTCACCGGGTCAACTGCCGGTCAATCGCTATGACGATCCAGGCGCTGTCGCAGTTGGTCCCGTAAACCGGTGCATCGAGCCATCACCGACGATCCGTTGAACGATCGTTGACGCACGGCACCCATTTTTGGCTTGCGATGGCCGCCGAGCCCTCATACGTTCCGCCCATGACCTCGCCCCCCGGCCTGCTGACGGCCGAGAGCTGCTGCAGCTCCATCTCCGACAAACGCGTCGAGCTGGTGCGGGGCGTGCTCGACGGCACCGAGCGGATCATCGACAGCGAAGAGACGCTGGATGGCGAGGACGTCATCCCCGGTTTCGCCTGCCGGCTCGCCGCCATTCTCTAGCTCGCGTCGGCACCTCCGCGGGGCTCCCCTCGGTCGAGGAGACAGACCCTAATCCGGGAACCCCATGCGGCGCAGGATGTGCGTGATTCGAGGGTCCGCCTGCAACAGACTGAAACCGGGGTGGCGCTTCGCGTAAATGAGGATGGAATCGCGATCGTCGCACGCCTGGTCGAGCAGGCGAAACGCATCATCCCCCAGCCCCGCGGCGGCGGCGGCAACCGCCAGCGTCGATTTCTGGATGTACTCTCCCTTGGCGCGCGCGGACAGTTCCTCGTAGATGGCCTGGACCTTGGTTGTCTCTCCCAGTGATCGGTGGCATGTCGCCAGGGCGGTGAGCGTCGTGGGGTGCCGCCCGGACGCGCGCGCGGCGGTGTTGAGGCACTCGATCGCTTCTTTGGTCCTGCCGACATGATTGTACAGCACGCCGAGACTCAGATAGGGGACCAGCATGGCCGGGCCGAGCTCGATCGCGCGCTGCGTCGCCGCAATCGCTTCGTCGTACCTCCCGGCCCCCATCAGCACGACGCCCAGCTGCATGTTCGGCAGCGGGGCGAGCGGATCGAGCTCGACGGCGCGTCGGGCATGAGCCACGGCCTCGGTGAATTCCCCCGCGACCAGGCTGAGGTACAGCGCGAGGCGGAACCGGGCGGTGATGTATCCCGGGCTCAGCTCGATCGCCCGGTACAGGGCTCGCGCGCCCCGGGCCCAATCCCAGTCGAAGACCAGGGCGAGCTCTCCAGACACGCAATGCGCTTCGGCAAGGTCGGGAGCCAGCTCGAGGGCCCGCTGAATGGCCGCGCGAGCCTTGGGCAGGATGACCGCGGGCGGAACCACCCCATACTCCGCCAGGAGGACGCAGGAATCGGCGAGTCCGGCATGTGCCGCCGCGTAGTTCGGATCGAGCTGGAGCGCGTGTCCGAAGCACTCGAGGGCCTTTTCCAGCCCCACTCCACGCTGCGCCCAGTAGTAGCGTCCCTTGAGGTACAGATTGTAGGCATCGAGGTTGTTGGTGGGCGGGGTGTTGAGCAGTGACCGCTCGACACCGCCGAATGTCAGCTGCAGACGCGCAGCGACCGACTTGGCGATGTCGTCTTGAATCGCGAACACGTCGGTCGCGTCGCGCACCTCCCGGTCGTATCGCTCCGACCACAGGAGGAACCCGTCGGCCACGTTGCTCAGGTCCACGGTGACCCGGAGGTGATGGCCGGCCCGTTGCACGCTGCCGCGCACCACCGTCGCGACCTTGAGCTTCGCGCCGACTTCCCGCAGATCCACGGCCTTCCCTCGGAAGGCGAACGACGAGGTCCGCGCGGCGACGTGCAGCCCGGAGACGTGGCCGAGGACGTTGATGATTTCTTCGGTGAGGCCATCGCTGAAATAGTCGGTCTCGGGGTCGGAGCTCAGGTTGTCGAACGGCAGCACGGCGATCGATTCCTTGGACAGGTCGTCCCAGAACGGCGCCGCGTGGGTGCGGAGCGCCTCCGCGAACTCCCGGGCCGTCGCAAACCGATCCGCCGGCGCTTTCGCGAGGGCCTTCAGCACCACCCGTTCCAGGCTCGCCGGCACGGTCGGACGAACCGTGCGGATCGAGGGCACCGGATCGGCGAGCACCCGCGCCAGGATGGCCTGAGCGGTGAAGCCGTCAAACGGGACCGATCCCGTCAGCATCTCGTACACGACGCATCCGAGGCTGTAGATGTCCGATCGACCGTCGATGTTCTCTCCGGACACCTGTTCCGGACTCATGTACGCGGGCGTGCCGATCTGCACGTGTGGATCGGTCAGGGGCTCGGTACTCGCCGCCCGCAGCGCCCGCGCGATGCCGAAGTCCGCGACGATCGCCTTGTCACCGGAAAACAGGATGTTGTCCGGCTTGATGTCGCGATGCACGACTCCCGCGGCGTGCGCGAACTCGAGCGCCGCGGCGACGTCGCAGGCGATCCGCACCGTCTCTTCGATCGGCAGTTGCCCTTCGCGGGTCAATCTGGCGCGGAGCGTTCCCCCCTCGACGTAGGGCATTACATAGAAGAGGAAGTGCTCCCGTTTCCCGGAATCATGCAGCGGGAGGATGTGCGGATGGACCAGATTCGCCGCGACCTTGATCTCGAGCAGGAATCGTTCTTCGGTGAGCGCGGAGCTGAGCTCCGGATGGAGCACCTTGATCGCGACCCGGCGCTGCAGCTCAGGACGGAGGTCGTGGGCGAGAAAGACGGTGGCCATCCCGCCGCGCCCGATTTCCCCTTCCAGCCGGTACCGGTCTGCCAGCGCTTCAGCGAGGCTGTCCCGGAAGGTCGTCATGACCGGGAGAACATAGGGGCACGCGAAGGGGGCGGCGAGCCCGCGAATCGGGACACGCTACATTGCCTCAGATTCTGCCCATGCTCAGGACCTTCACTCGTTTCCTGATCTTCATAGTCGTCCTAGCGGGCGAGGCTGCCGCTCAGGCGCCCATTGCCCGCCGCGACACCCAACAGGTCTCCGCCCTCCTCACCATCAGCGGCGGCATCAGCCTCGGCTCCTACGAAGCCGGACTGAACTGGGGGCTGCTCGAGCTGTTCAAGCTCACGTCCCAGGATTCGCTGCGCCGCGCCTGGAACCTGCCGCGCTACGAGCTGAAAGCCATGGCGGGAGCCTCGGCCGGCAACATCAACGGATTCCTCGCCGCCGTCGAATGGTGCCGCACCCGGGAGCCGACGCCCCCCGAGCAGAGTCTCTTCTGGAAGATCTGGGTGCGCACCGGGTTCGATCAGCTGTTCCCGCTGGAGCGCTACAACCAGCCCGACTCGACCCGGGCGCTGTTCAGTCGGCGCTACTTCCAGCAGGTGCTGTTCGATACGGTGCGCGCCGCGATGCGCGACGCGCCCCGATCGGATGCGCTCGATGGTTGCACCATTCCCGTTGGCGTCACGATCACCAAGCTCACGCCGGGCGAGATCTCGATCTCGCGCGGCATCACGGCAGTGACGCAACGCTACGCGACGGCGGTGCTGGTCAACCGGCAGGGAAGCACGCTGCGCTTCCGGGCGCCACCCACGGAGCTCTTGGGCGACGGCCGGCTCGGTGCGCTGCTGCTGCTGCCCGATTGCGCGGGCGCCATCGATCCTGACGACGTGTTCTCGCTGATCGAAGCGTCCTCCGCGTTTCCCGGCGCCTTCGCGCCGGTGTCGCTGCGCCACGAAGCAGCCCCTGGAACGGGGTGCGGCGGCGGCCTTCCCTCGGATACGAGCGCGCTGTTCTCCGACGGCGGCCTGTTCGACAACAACCCGATCGATCTCGTGGCGGGGATCTACGCCGACGCCGTGTGGAAGAACCCGGATCGGCCCGACCCCAACGCCCTGCTGTTGTTCATCGACCCCGAGGCGCTGCGCGGCCGGCTCGCGACGGTCGAGAAGGAGCGCAAACGCGAGCCGCCCGCCACCGGGGGCATCTCCGCCTTGCTGGACCTGTTCGCGGGAGCGGTGCCCGCCGCGCGGCAGTACGAGCTGCAAGCGTTCGGGCGGCTGCTCGCCCGCGCGCCCCAGGTGTTCCGGCGCGACAACATCCAGGTGACCAATCGCCGCTTCGTCGTGGTCGGCCAGCAGCTGGGCGCGTTCGCCGCGTTTCTGGGGCAACCGTTCCGCGAATACGACTTCTACGTGGGCGTCTACGACGCGCTGGCGTTCATCGCCGGCGAAGGTTGCCGACGAGATCAAGGCGTGGATTCCACGTGCCTGTCGGACCGGCTGCGCGCGCTGGTGGCAGCGCCGCAGCTCGACCTGGGGACGCGCCCGCTGCCACGCGCCTTGCTGCGCGCGTTGTACGAGCGCGAGCATCCGGGCGGCGCCGCCCCGGCCAGCGTCCCCGTCGATTCCACCGCACCGCCGCGCGAGCTGTTCCTGCGCGCCCTGCTCGAGGCGCACCTCGCGCTCGACAACGCGAAGCCGTTCGACAACCTGAGCTGCACGGGTGACGCGGTCACTCGGATGCTGTGCCGCGACGGCTTTCGCGAGATGCTGCGCCGCGTGGCCGCCGATTCCGGTGTGCACGCCATGCTTGACTCGACCCCGGCGCGGCCAGAGTGTGCCCCCGACAACTGGCTTGAGTCACCGGCCCGGTGCGACGCCAGCCAGAGTCTCCGGGCGTTCGTCGAAAACCCGGAACGGTTCATGGCGGGCAAGATCGGCCTCATGCTGCATCAGATGTGGCGGGTGGAGCAGGCCCGCCGGCGGCAAGGCGAGCCGGCGTGGACCGATGTCGCCACCTTGAGCGAGGCGCTGTACCAGTCGGGCATCGGCTACCACTACCGCCGCGGCCTCGAGCCCAACACATCGTCGGTGCCGCGTGGCTCGGGCCGGGGCTGGATCGCCACGCTGGTCCCCAACTACGCGACGGTCAGCCTGTTGAACGCGGCGTTCGAGGTCGGCTACCGGCCGACGGTGCACCTGGGCCGATCGTTCGCCGTCGGCCTGACGGCCGCGCCGCTGCACGTGACCGGTGGCTCGGCCACCCGCATCGACCGGCTGCACTGGGTGATCGGTCCGACGCTGCACTGGAAGCGCTCGAGCGCCGTCTTCTCAGGCCTCGAAACCGGCTTCGAGTACTTCGGCAACTGGCGCCGTGACCGGGAAGCCACGGTCTGGGCGGTGCCGCTCACCGCCTACCTGCTCGCCGACAAGCTGCGCATCGGCCTCCGGATCCTCCCCGGCAACAATTCGGCCATCCACGACGGCAAGAAGATGGCGCTGACGTTCGGGATCGCGGACTTGAACGGGCTGGTCTACTGGATGCTGCGGAAGTCGTGACGTGGTAAGAGGCACCGGGAACGGTGTGACGGCACTCACCTCGCGTCGGCGCGGACGCTGCACGGGCAACAATTCCGGTCCCATGTGGGTAGCTGCAAATGGCGCGGTCGAACGTGACGTGACGACCCATTCCCGCGCGAGGAGGATCCACATGGACTACAACAAAGTGGCCGCCGACGAAGCGCGCCGGGCGGCGTTGCACGGATCGATGAAGTCACGCCTCGAGCGCGACGTGAACGCGGAAATCACCGAGCGCGCCGAGCACGCGACGACGGCCGAGCTGCAGCGCATGGAGCAAGTGGCCGGCACGCTGCGCGACAAAGCGATCGACCAGGTGGTGACCACCGATCGCGCCGTGGTGCGCGAGCGGGCCTTGGCGCGGCTCTCCCAATACGTCGACTACTGCTTCTATGTCCTGTATGGCCTGCTGGGGATCCGGCTGTCGCTGGCCTTGATCGCGGCGAACTCGAACACCGGCTTCGTCCAGCTGATCCGGACGATCACGGACCCCTTTTACGGGATGTTTCGCGGCATCGTGTCGAGTCCGGTGGGGGAAGACGGCAGCACGCTCGCCCTGCCGATCGTGATCGCCCTGGTCGCCTACCTGCTGCTGCACGTGGCGGTGAAGGGCTTCCTCAGGCTGGTGGTGCACCGGCGGACCGATATCTGATCGGCCGGCTCGATCGAGAAAAGACAAGGGCTGTGACCTTGCTCGCGGTCACAGCCCTTCCCTACACGATCAGGTGCGAATACTCAGGGAGTGTAACGGCGCTGTTCCACCAGCACGGCCACAGTTGTCGTTCCGAGCGTGTACGCCGAGCGGAAGGTCCCCTCGACCCCGACCTTCGCCCCCTGCCGCGGCACCCCGCCGCCCTCACTCACGATGGACAGCGTCCCGGTTCCGTCATTCACCTGGTAGGCCCCGAAGCCCAGGGCGCCCACCGAAACTTGCACGTCCCCTGCAATCCGGACGGTTTTGCCATCGAACCGTTGCGGATCGTCGAGCAGGGTCTTGATCGACGTGGCACCGCCACAGCTGAGCGACACGAGCGCAGCCGTCGCAAACAGCCAGCGGCGCATTTTCAATAGCCTTCGCATGATCGACGCTCCTTTGGTGTTCAGCGCTGCGCCACGCCTGCCCGGTACTGCTTGTTGGCGTAGATCGCGACTTCCACCCGCCGGTTCAGCTCGCGACCGCGCTCGTTGTCGTTGCCGGCGATCAGCTCCGTCTCGCCCATCCCGCGGGTCGCCACCCGGTCGCGGCTGACGCAGCCGTTGAGACTGACGGACGTCAGCACCGCCGCGCTGAGAACGACGGAGAGAATGCGATCCCTGTTCCCAATAGTGCCTCCTGGCCGGCGTTCAGGGTCCTGCTAACCCGGAGACACGCTGGGGTTCTCTCCGCCGCCCGGTGACCCGCGCGCTACGGCGCCTGCTCGTTCTTCGTGGGGAACGCCGGCACCGGATACGCGCCGATCTTGTCCACGGTGTACGCACTGGCCCAGAAGTCGGGTGGCCCTTCACTCTCCACGACCAGATTGTGCACCGGCCGCACGCCCCGCTTCAGGTACGCCGCGATCGACCACAGATCCTCGTCCGGCATGTGCCGCCACGCCATCCACGGCATCGGCACCGCCAAGTAGCGCGGGTGCAGCGGGAAATTGCCCGCGCCCGGCGTCGTGCCGCTGATCTCCACGTCCGGGGTCTCCTCCGGGCGCAGCCCGTAGCGCAGCGCGTTGAAGATCTGGCGCTCGGTGAAGCGACCCAGACCGGTCTCGTTGTCGGGCGTGAGGTTGCGCGGGTGGGTGTGGAAGCACGGCTTCGCCCCCGGCGTGAGGTAGCAGGGGCCGATGAGGAACTGCATCTCGGGCGTCGTTTCACCCGCTAGCCAACCAGCGGCCGCCGGATCGACACCGCCGTGGCACCCGCCGCAATCGTGGGTGATCACGAGATAGCGGCCGTGCGCGATGGTGTCGGCAGCAGAGGCGCTGGAGAGCGTGGAGCGCGGACCGGAATAGCGCGTGCCCGCGCGCGCGGCCATGAGCCCCACCGCCGCGACCAGCGCGAGCGCGGGCATGACATACCCTGACTTCATTGACGGCTCCCTTCAGTTGGAGAGTTCGAGAACGCCCATCATTCCTTCGTCTTCGTGATCCAGGATGTGGCAGTGATACATCCAGCGCCCCGGGTAATCGTCGAAGCGCAGCACGATGCGCACCGAGGAGTGCTTGGGGATGTTGACGGTGTCGTTCCAGCTCGGGTACGGCTCCGGCACGCCGCCCCGGTCGAGCACCTGGGCCTGAAAGCCATGCAGGTGAAACGGATGGTCCATCCCCACCACGTTCTGGATCGTCCAGATCTCCGTGGTGTTGAGGCGCGCCCGGATGTCGATGCGGTGCATGTCCATCCGCTTGCCGTCCAGCTGGCCTTGCGACATGACGATCACGCGCCGCACGGCGACCTGCGTCGTATCGAGCGCGGGGATCGGCCGCAGTACCGCCGGGACCGCCACGGGACGGACGGCGGCAGGGCCTTGCACACGAACAGCGAGCAGTACGCGCGTGCTGTCCCAGTCGGGGGGCCGCGTCTGTGGCATGTAGCGATCGTATGGGAGATCCTGAAACACGGTCGAGCTGTCGCCGCGCACCAACAGCTCGACTCGGCCGCTGTTGGCCAACACCACGTCGGGCACCTCCGCCGGATGCTCGAACAGGCCGCCGTCGCTCCCAACCTTGATCAGCGCGCGCCCCGGCAACGCCAGGCGATAAACCCGCGACGCCGCGGCGTTCACGATGCGCCAGCGCTGCAGCGCGCCGCGCGCGATCGGGATCGTGGGCGCCACCTGACCGTTCACGAACAGCACGTCGCCCTCGCGCCCGTTCTCGAGATCGATCTCGGCCGCGATCGATCGCGGATCGGGGAACGCGACCTGCCCGGCGGAATCGAAGCGGTTGTCGGAGAGGATAAAGAGCTTCTCGGGGATGCGCTGCGCCACGAGCGGATCGTCCGCCGCGCGCACGATGAAGCCGCCGAACAGGCCCATCGTGACCTGATAGGTGGAGCGCACGTCGGGGTGGGGGTGGTACCAGTACGTGCCCGCCGAGCCGCGCGCCAGGCGGAACGTGTAATCCCGCGTCGTGCCGGGGGGAACCGGATCCAACACGCTGCCGTCCATTCCGGCGGGCAGGTGCAGCCCGTGCCAATGCACCGTCGAGCTCTCGGGCAGCTCATTATGGAAGTGGATGATGACGCTGTCGCCCTCGCGCACATCGATCGTCGGGCCGGGGATCATGCCGTTGTACGCGTAGACGTTGACGAGGGGACCGCCCGGCAAGAGCCGCAGCTTGGCCGGCGCCGCCGTCAGATCGAATTCCACCACGCCGGGAACGCGCGAGCGGTTGCGCAGCAGCGGCGGCTCGCGCAGGGTGTCGGCTGGCGTGCGCAGCGCCGCGACGCCGGGGGCATGTCGCGGAGACATCCCCATCGCGGCCGCGGCGAGGGCAGCGGCGGCCCAAGCCCGTCGCGTTTTCAAGTGGCGTTCAGGACGACGACCTGCGCTGTGTGAGAGTCGGCCGTAGGGAGCGGGAGTCGATGCTACGACGTGGGGGATGGGATGTCAACAAAGAATCATGAGGACGATCGTGGCGCGAGCGCGCCAGTATCGGAGAGAATCCGATCGATCGCCGCCAGCTCCGCTGTCGAAAACGTCGTATGGTCGAGCGCAGCCACGGCGTCCGTGACGTGCGCCGGTTTGCTTGACCCGATCACTGCCGACGTGACGGTCGGATGGCGCAGCGTCCAGGCCACCGCCATCTGCGCCAGAGTCTGGCCTCGCGCCTGCGCGATGTCGTTCAGGCGGAGCACTTTCGCCCGCACCGCCTCCGTCACCTGTTCCTTCTTGAGGAAGCCATGCGGTTTGGAGGCGCGCGAGCCCTGCGGCACGCCCTTGAAATAGCGATCGGTCAGCAGCCCCTGGGCCAGCGGCGAGAAGACGATGCATCCCACGCCGAGCTCCTGCAGGGTGGTGAGCAGTCCGCGCTCGATGTCGCGCACCAGCATGCTGTACTTGGGCTGATGGATCAGGCACGGCGTACCGAGCCCGGCCAGGATCTGGGCCGCGCGGCGCGTGAGGTCGGGCGGATAGGACGAGATGCCGGCGTAGAGCGCCCTGCCGGAGCGCACCGCGTCCGCCAGCGCTCCCATCGTCTCTTCGAGCGGCGTGTCCGGGTCGGGCCGGTGGTGATAGAAGATGTCGACGTAATCGAGCTGCATGCGCGCCAGGCTCTGATCGAGGCTCGCGAGCAGATACTTGCGCGAGCCCCAGTCGCCGTAGGGGCCGGGCCACATGAGATAGCCCGCCTTGGTGGAGACGATCAGCTCGTCGCGATGGCCGCGGAGGTCGCGCTCCAGGATCTTCCCGAACGTGATCTCGGCAGAGCCAGGCGGCGGGCCGTAGTTGTTGGCGAGGTCGAAGTGGGTGATGCCCAGATCGAATGCGCGCCGCACGGTGGCGCGCGCCGTGGCGAAGGGATCGACCGTGCCGAAGTTGTGCCACAGGCCGAGGGAGACCGCGGGGAGCAGCACGCCGCTCGTCCCGCAGCGGCGGTAAGTCATCGCGTCGTAGCGGGTGGAGCTGGGGCGATAGGGGGGCATGGGGAGGAGAATCTACGGACCCACATCCCTGGCGTAGCACACATCTCCCCCGTTCTCCTGGAACAGGAGACAGAGCCGATCGGTCCATGTCGCTCCGTCCTTGCTGTCCTGCTCGAAGCGGACCCACCCGTGCTTCGGGTTCGCGCGCTCTCCATCCGATGTCAGCGTGATGGTGTTTCCCTGGATCGCGTACGCCCCGTTCCCGAAATAGGCGTTGGTGGTCTGGAGGATTTCGGTCTGGGAGATGCGGGTGCGGTTCATCGCGGCCGCGGCGCTGGCGTAGCGGCCGTTGGGGGCGAAGGTGTAGCGGTCGGCGACGCTCGCGGTCGCCGTGGTCCAGGTGCCCGCGAAGCGACGCGGCATCTCGCGATCCTGCGACGCCGGGGTCCAGCTCTTGAAGCGGATACTATAGAAGAACGGCGGCCACTCGTCGTGCACGATCTCCCCGAAGCACATGCTCACTTCCGGGTCCTTGCCGGTGCTCGTGATGACGGCGACCTGGTTGCCGAGCTGCACCGCCATGAGTCGCGTGCCGAGCAGCGTGCCGTAGTCCCCCGACTGGCCGTGGATCGACTTTCGGATGATGAAGTAGCTCCACCCGTCCGCCGAGATGCCGCGGGTGAAGGTTGCGGGGGGGTAGGGGTAGGCGTTGTTCTGCAGCGGGTCGGTCTGGAAGATCTGCGCGTACGCGTTCCTGGCGTCGCCGGGGAGGTTGCCCGTCCCCGGCCGGGGCGGGAAGACGCTGATCTGGCACCGCTCGCCGTTCGAGAACAGCTGCGACCCGTACACGATTCCGTCGGGGTAGACAGTGCGCGCCCACCCCTGCGGAATGGTATAGACGTAGTCGGCGAGCGATGCGGGTGCGCTGGGTGCGCCCGAACCCTGGGGCGACGGTGGGTTGTCCGCGACGGGCGCTGGTGCTTGAATGGCCGTGGGTGCCCGGAACACCAATGACCCGATGAAGCCGCGGATCTCCGCCGTGTAGTCCTGCCCGGTCTCGTTGATCACGATGCTCATCACTCGGCCGTGCCCGGTCACGGTAAAGAGGATCGCCGTGACGGGAATGCCGCGCTGCATCACGTTCACCGAGGCCGTCACGGCGGTCCACCCGTCGGGGGACTGCCGCGACTCGGGCCGCGGCGCCGCGATCACGCCGAATGGCTGGGCGATCAGTCGCGCCCACTCGGCGCCGAAGTTCTGCATCGCGTCGGCGGACCCGGGGTGGCTCGGGAACAGAAAGATCTGGCAGTAGGTCGAGCGGCGGCCCACGGTCCGCGTCGTCTGGAGCTGCACCATTCCGTTCTGGTCGGTGCGCTGCCAGCCGGCGGGCGCCGAGAAGGTGGCGATGTCGAAGGTCGTCGCTTGTACGAACAGGGCCGCGGCCAGCAGAGTCCTCACAGCGTCTCCCGGAGAACGGTCCTTACACGGTAAGGCGCTTCGCACCACCGCTGCAACCTTTCCCGGCTTCGCCTCGTCTATATATTCCATCAAGACGAATAAATCGGAGCCGGCATGCCCACTCGCCTCGGCGAATTCGAACAACTCGTCCTCTTGGCGCTGATCCACCTCGGCAACGACGCCTATGGGGTTACGGTGCGGCGCGAGATCGCCCGGCGCACCGGGCGGACGACCTCCTTCGGCACGGTCTACGCCACCTTGGCGCGGCTGGAAGAGAAGGGGCTCGTCACCGCGCGGCTGGGCGATGCCACGCCGCAGCGCGGTGGACGGCGCAAGAAGTTCTTCCGCATCCTCCCGACCGGACGGCTTGCCCTAAGTGCGTCGCTTAAGGTCCTGCGCACCATGACCCGGGGCCTCGCGCCGTCCTGGGACGCGCCATGATGCTGTCGCCTCCGCCGCTCGCGACCTGGCTCCTCTCGCGCCTGCTCCCTGCAGAGGTGCGGGAACCCTTCCTGGGTGATCTCGAGGAAGGGTTCCGCGAGATCCTGGAGACGCGCGGTCCCGGTGCCGCGCGGCGCTGGTACTGGAGCGAGGCCCTGCGCGGCCCCTTCGCACACCGACGAACGCCTGTTCCCATGCCCCATGCCCGCTCTGGAGACGGCCCCATGACTTCCATGCTCGCGGATCTTCGCTTCGCCCTTCGTCTGGTCGGACGTCGCCCCGGCTTCACCGCACTGGTGGTGTTGATTCTCGGGGTGGGCATCGGCGCCACCACGGCCATCTTTTCCGCCGTCTATCCGATCCTCTTTGCGCCGCTCCCTTATCCGCACGCCGAGCGTCTCGTCACCGTCCAGGAGCGGGGCAAGGATGGCTCTCCCGCCGGGATCGGCTTCGCGACGGTGCAGGACATCGGAAAAATGAGCCGGTCGTTCGCAGGGCTGGCCGCGATCACGATGTGGACACCCGCGCTGACGGGACGCGCCACTCCAGTGCAGCTCACCGGCGAGCACGTCTCCTTCACCTACTTCTCGACGTTGGGAATATCGCCCGCGCTGGGTCGCGACTTCGCGCCCGAGGAAGACCGGCCGGGGGCGCCCCGCGTCGCGATCCTCAGTAACGCGCTGTGGCGGGGCCGCTTCGGGGGAGACTCCGGACTGATCGGCCAGACGATCACTCTCGGCGGCACGGCGTTCACGGTCGTGGGCGTGATGCCCGCTGGGTTCGAGAACGTCCTCGCGCCCGCCACCCAGATCTGGACCCCACTCCGCTACGACGTCTCGTTGCCCTACGCCTGCCGCACCTGCCATCACCTGCGCGTGGTGGGCCGCCTCAAACCGGGCATCACGCTGACCGCCGCCCTCACCGAGCTGAATGCCATCTCGGCGCGCCTCGCCGCCGACTATCCCACCGAGTATGCCGCACCCGGCATGCTCGTTCCGATATTGCAGGACCAGGTGATCGGCGGCGTTCGTCCCGCCCTCCTCGCCGTGCTGGGCGCCGTGGCGCTGGTGCTGCTCATCGCCTGCGCCAACGTGACGAACCTCCTGCTGGCTCGCGCTGCCTTGCGCGAAGGGGAGTTCTCGGTACGGGCCGCGCTCGGGGCCAGCCGCGGACGTGTGATCCGCCAGCTCCTGGCCGAGAGCCTCGTGCTCACGGGAACTGGCGGCGTCTTGGGAATCGGAATCGCTGTCTTCGGGGTGCAAGCGTTGGTCGCCATCGCTCCGGCAGAATTGCCTCGCGTCGAGGCGATCGGCGTGAATGGGCCGGTGCTGCTCTTCACCGTCGCCGTCGTCACGATCATCGGTGTGGTTTTCGGCCTGGTACCGGCGTGGCACGCGACGCGCCAGGATCTGCACCAGGGCCTGAAGCAGAGCGGGAGGCGGTCGATCGGCACGCACCGGGTGATGCGCTCGTCCCTCGTGGTTTCGGAGGTCGCACTGGCGCTGGTACTGCTGGTCGGCTCCGGACTCCTGGTGCGGACCATGATTCGCCTCTTTGCGGTCTCCCCCGGGTTCGATGCCGCCCACCTGCTCACCATGCAGGTACAAACCACCGGCCCCGCCTTCGACGACGACGCTTACACGTTTGCGTATTTCGATCGCGTGCTGGCCGCCGCGCGAACCGTGCCCGGCGTGGAGTCGGCGGCGTTGACCAGCCAGCTGCCGCTGAGCGGCGACTACGACGGGTATGGCGTCCACATCGAGACGAAGCCCCGCGCCAACCCGGAGGAGGACCCCAGCGAGTTCCGCTATGGCGTGAGTGCGGGGTTCTTCGAGGCGATGCGGATTCCGTTGCGCCGCGGGCGGTTCCTGGCCGCGGGTGATCGCGCCGATCAGCCGCCGGTCGCGGTGATCAACGAGTCCTTCGCGCGGAAATTCTGGCCCAACGAGGATCCGATCGGTCAGCGGGTCCGCATCGGCGCGGCCGATCATGGTCCCTGGCGGACGATCGTGGGAATCGTGGGCGACGTGAAGCAACTCAGTCTTTCGGCCCAGCAGGCGGACGGGATCTATCTCCCCGAGGTCCAGTGGCCCTATGCCGACGGCGCCATGTCGTTGGTGCTCCGGACGCGCGGCGACCCCGCGGTGTTGGCCCCCGCGGTCCGTGCGGCGGTGTGGAGCGTGGACAAGGATCAGCCGATCCTGCGAGTCGCCACGATGGAGGGGCTCGCCGCGCAATCGGAGGCGCAGCGTCGCTTCACGCTCCTCCTCTTCACGGCATTCGCCGCCGTGGCGCTACTGCTGGCGGCCGCGGGAGTCTACGGCGTGCTCTCGGGGACGGTGACAGACCGGCTCGCCGAGATCGGCGTACGCTCCGCGCTCGGCGCGTCGCGCCGCGATATTCTCGCGATGATCGTGGGGCAGGGACTGGGACTCTCGGGGCTGGGCATCGCGCTCGGACTGGTCGGGGCGTTCGTGCTGTCGCGCCTCATGGGCGCCCTGCTGTTCGACGTGCCACCGACGGATTTCCTCACGTACGCGGTCGTCACTACGCTGCTGTTGATGGTCGCCCTGGGAGCCAGCTGGGTCCCGGCCTGGCGGGCGGCGCGGGTGAATCCGACTACGGTACTCAGGGCCGAGTAGCCGCGAGATCTCTGGCCGTCGCGCTGCCATGCCCTCAACCATGGCCATGACAGCGCGTCGGCTCTTCCATATGTCCGAATCAGTGGTACAGGACTCCCAGCTGGATCGTCAGGAACCGCGTGGCGGGCTTCGTCTGGATCTGGTGGAAATCGAGCCCGAACTCCAGACTGAACGCGGCGCCCAGCGGGACCTGCTGACCGACTCCGAGATTGAACCCGAGCTTCGACGGTCCCGTTTTCGGCCAGTACACGCCGGGGCCCGCCTGCAGGTACGCTCGTAACCCCGTCGCGGACGGGGCGGAGACGGCCTGGAGGTCGAACGAGACGTTGATCCAACGGGGATGGCTGATCCCCGTGATGATCTCCGCCGTAAACTGGTTCAACCCCACATACAGCTTCGCGAACAACGCTCCCCCAACGGGGGTGCGGCCCTTTATGCGATAGCTCAGGTCCACATCGACGTGAATGTTGGCGTCACTGAGCGAATCGAGCTCTCCCAGTGGATGCGCCGAGCCGACATGTAGACTGCGCGTAAACCTGGCCGATTGCTCCTGTCCCACTGCCAGACCGGCCCAGCTCACAGTCATGGCAAGCACAGCGATGAGACTGCGTGTCGTCGAGTTCATGGCTCACCCTATTCCCGAGAAGCTCTTGGTGTTGTTGTCTTCACGGCACTCGGTGACCATCCCCTTGTAGTCGGCGGTGACGTCGAGCGCCGCGT
The DNA here is from genome assembly GCA_041498155.1 of Gemmatimonadota bacterium. Lineage (GTDB taxonomy): Bacteria > Gemmatimonadota > Gemmatimonadetes > Gemmatimonadales > GWC2-71-9 > DASTHG01. The sequence continues at coordinate 17,449 of JBGQHV010000028.1, forward strand.
CAGGGTTGAACACCCAATAGGGCAGATAGAAGACCACAGTCGCCGAGGCCCCGGGGGCCAAGGGTGGCGTCGGGGCGATGGCGTTGAACGGCACGCCGCTCGTGTCCGTGGTGGAGGGATCCACGACGCGCGCGAGCGACGCCCCGGCCGGCGCGTTCCCGATGTTGCTGATGGACGCGGTGATCACCGATCGATGGTTCGCGGCGTCCCACACCGGCGTGAGTATCGAATCCACGACGAGGTCGGGACAACCGGTGCCGCCGCCACTGCCGATCCGACGGGCCGGCACGCGCTCCAACGCGAGCACGTCGACTTGTCTACTCGCGCCCACCCCCGTGTACACGGCCACGATGTCGAGCGGCTGCGGGCTCTGAATCACGGCAAACCCCTTGGCCCAGCGCTCCAGATGGGCGTGGCGGAAGATGTCGGTGCAGTCGATCTCCAACGCCTGGTCGGGTGTGAGCACGTTGCGGGAGAACGGCGAAATGGCCCCGGGACGCTCCTCCGGAAGTGTGGTCGCAAACTTCTTGCGAAACACAACGGTGTCGCTGCCGGGGTTGTGCACGTTGATCGCGGTGAAGTACACGCCGGGCGCGAGCGCCTTCGTCGCGGGCATCCCGCACACGATCTTGATGGCGTACTCGTACGCGAGGCTGTCCCGCGCTTGTGCGGATGCGTTCACCGGTAGCCACGCTAGTGCGAGCGTGAGCACAACCGGCGTGGTGATGTACGGTCGGATCATCGGTGCCTCCTGAGTGAGCGGTGAAGCGGCCCACGTTAGGCATCGATGGTCAATCGCTAAACAATCGGCGCGAGGTGGTCAGTCTCCGTCTGACACGGATTTGGGCGAAACAACTAGGGTCGCTTACCCTCGACGGTCGCCTGCAACTGACGCAGCACTTCCCCCAGCCGGGCGAGCTCCGTTCCATAGCGCGCCCAGTCGCCGGCGCGCTGCGCTTCGACGGCACTCTGATACAGCTCGACCGCCTGGCGGGTGAGATCCGCGGCCCGACCGCCGCCGGGCCCGCTGGACGGAGACGGCTCCGCCGCCGGCGCTGCTCCGGTCGCCGCGCCGGAGAACAGCCGTGCCAATCCGGCTTCGAGCGTCTCCTCCATCACCACCTGGTTCTGATACGCGACGATGACGCGCTTCAGCTCGGGGATCCCGCCGCCCTCGGCTCGCAGATAGAGCGGCTGCACGTAGACCAGCGATTCCTCGATCGGGATGACGAGCAAATTGCCGCGGATCACTTCGGAGCCGTGCTGGTCCCAGAGCGAAACCTGGCGGGAGATCTCGGGATCCTGGTTGATGCGGTTGACGACCTGGGCCGGCCCGTAAACGAGGCTCTGCTTGGGGAAGCGATACACGATCAGCTGGCCATAGTGCTCCCCGTCGTTCCGCGCCACCATCCACGAGGCCAGGTTGTCCTTGCCCCTCGGCGTGAACGGCGCCATGAAGAGGAATTCCGCCTGCCGCTCTTCGGGCAGCCGCATCACGATGTGGCGCAGGAATGGATCCCGCTGCTCACTGGCGCGCGACAACACCGGCCGCTGCCACTGGTCCTCCCGGTGGTAAAAGACATCCGGCTCCGCCATGTGATACGTCGCGTACATGTCGGTCTGCATCCGGAACAAGTCCTCGGGATAGCGCAGGTGCGCGCGCAGCTCCGCCGGCATCGCGTCGAGCGGCTGGAAGATGCCGGGGAACACCTGCGCCAGGGTGTGCGCCAGCGGGTCGGCCGCGTCGGCCAGGTAGGCCGTGACGGTGCCATCATAGGCGTCGATCACCACCTTCACGCTGTTGCGGACGTAGTTCGTGCCGTCGGCGACCGGCTGCGCATAGGGGTAGCGGCTGGTCGCGGTATAGGCGTCGAGGATCCAGCGGAGCCGGCCCGAGTCTCCGACGACGAGATAGGGGTCGCCGTCGAAGGCCAGGAACGGCAGCACCGTGCGCGCCCGCTCCCGGATGTTGCGGATGTACAGCGCGCGACTGTCGTTGGTGATGTCGCCCGACAGCAGCACGTTCAGGGAGCCGAAGTAGGTCGCGAGCACCAGCCGGCGCAGCCACGAGCCGACCCGGACGCCGCCAACCCCCGCGTAGGAGGTGTAGATGTTCTCTTCGCCCGAGGGGTAGTCGAACTCCCGCTGGTGGGTGCGGGCGAACACCCAGGAATCGGTGAGCTCGCCGTAGTAGATCTCCGGGCGCGTCACCCGCAGCGACACGTTGGACACCGGCGGCAGATTCTTGATGAACAGGACCGGCAACCCCTCCGGCGTCACCTGGTTCACCGGCCCGAGGGTGAGTCCCATCCCGTGCGTAAAGGTGAGCCGCTCATTGATGAACGTCCGCGTCGGCAGCGAGCCGGAGTTCAGCTCGCGCGGTGAGAGCAGCACCTGGCGGTACTGCCCGTCGATCCAGTAGCGGTCATCGTCTACCGAGACGAAGTCGTAGTAGGTGCGGATCTCCTGCAGCTGCCCGAACGTCTGCAGCAGCGGCTCGCGATCCCACAACCGGACGTTCTGAATCGTCGCCTGGTTCGCGGCGATGTCGCGCTGGGTGAGCCCGGTCTCGCCGGTCAGGTCGCGCGTGACCACCTTGTCCAGTCCCCAGGCCAGCCGCGTCGCCGCGATATGGGAGGCGAGCTGCGGCGTTTCCTTCGCCAGCTCGTTCGGTGCCACGACAAGTTTCTGGACGATCGCGGGGTACACGACGACGCCGAGCAGCGACACGCCCAGGTAGATCCCGAGGGCGAGCAGGGTGGCCCAGGCCAAGCGGTGGGTGCGGGTCCCCCACAGCACCAGGGCTCCTCCGGCGACCGCCGCCACCCCGGCGATCCGCAAGCCGATGAGCTCGGCGTGGAGATCCGCGAAGCTCGCGCCCACCAGCGGTCCGGTCGTCGAGTACAGCAGTCCCGGGACGCGCACGAAGTACGCCCGCAACGCCGCCAGCAGGAACAGGAGCGCGATCAATCCCGCGAGGTGCCACTGGGCCGACGGCTCCACCGTCACGCGGCGTCGCAGCGCGATGACGTCCTGGCGAAACACGTACAGCACGATGGTCGCGAGCAGCGCGGCCGACGTGAGCACCGTGAGAAAGGTGATGGCGCTCGCCACGACCGGCAGCGTGAACACATAGTAGCCCACGTCGCGGCCAAAGACCGGATCCGATACGCCGAACGGCGTCCGGTGCAGGAACTGGAGCACGCCAAGCCACCCGCCGGTGGCGGCCAGGCCGAACAGCAGGGCCAGACCGAGCGCCGCCGGCAGGGCGAGCCGGCGCAGCAGCCGCGTCACATCGAGGGCGGCGCCTCCCTCGTTGAACCGCAGGACAAGCGGGTCTGGAACGACGCCGCGCTGGGCGAACCGCAGGTTGCTGTAGAGGAAGGCGAACGCCACGACGCCGGCCCCTACCCCGAGGATCGTCTTCGCCAGGAGCCGGGTCGCGAACACGCGTTGGTAGCCCAGGGCGGTGAACCAGGGCCACTCCGCGGCGAGCGTGACCAGATTGGGCAAGAGCAACAGGAGGAGGATGGCCACGAAAACCAGGATCAGCAGGCGGCTACGACGCGGGCGCGGAGGGTTCACGCGGAACGCCGTGGGGTGCGCAGTCATGGGAGTAACCTAACCCAGCTTTCGCCCTCACGGCGTTTCATCAGGCCTTCATGGTTTCTTCCACTGAATTGTCGTAGCAGTAGCTGAGGTCTCCGTCACACGCAGTCACTGAGCCGGCATCCGGAGGTCTTGTCAACAGCCTGAGGCAGGTCGCGGCGGGCGTGTCTGCACGGCTCAGGTCGGCGCGCTGGCTCAGAGCCAGCGTGGCGATGGCCTTGGTCATTCTCCTCTTCGCAGTTGCGCACTCGATCCTGTTCCGAACGCCCTCCGTAGGACAGCCGGTGGCCTTCAATCACCGCAAGCACACCGAGCAGCTGAAGATCGCATGCCAGCTCTGCCATCAATACGATGCAACGGGCGCCCACGCCGGGCTGCCGAGCGCCCAGACGTGTGTGATGTGTCACCAGGTGCCTCAGGGGACGACAGCCGAGGCCGCGCGCCTGACGGCCCTGCTCGCCCGCGGCGAACCGCTCCGCTTCAACAAGCTCTTCCATCTGCCGCCCTACGTGTACTTCACTCACCGCCGGCACGTCGGGATCGCGAAGCTCCCCTGTGAGAAGTGCCACGGCGCGATCGCCCACACGGAGCGCCCTCCCGAACGACCGCTCGTCGGGATTCGGATGCGGGTGTGCCTCGGCTGCCACCAGCTCGACGGGCAATCGGTCGACTGTGTCGCCTGCCACCGCTAGGAGCAACGAGCGCCCGTGACCCCGAATCGTCGCGAGTTCCTGTGGACGGCAGCAGCGGCCGCGGCGGCCGCGGCGTGCCAGCTGAAGGACTACCAGTGGAGCTCCCCGCAGGAACAGGAAGGCTGGGCGCCCGGGATCGAGGAGCGAAAGAGCTCCGTGTGTCTTGTGTGCCCGGCGCGCTGCGGCATCCGCGGCCGCACCGTGGACGGGCAGCTGGTCCGCATCAACGGCAATCCACTGCACCCAATGAGTCAGGGAGGACTCTGCCCGCGCGGGGTCGGCGGCGTGCAAGCGCTTTACCACCCACAACGGATCGCGGCCCCGGTGGTCCGCGTGGGCGCGCGCGGGGCGGGGGAGTGGCGCGGGATCTCGTCGCAGGAAGCCGTGGCGCTGCTCGCCCAGCGCCTCGGGGCGTTGCGCACGGCCGGCAGGCCGGAGCGGCTCGCGGTGGTGGCGGGCTACTGCGCGGGAACGATGGACGAGCTGTGGCGTCACTTCCTGCGGGTGTTCGGCTCGCCCAACTACGTGACGGATGAGTACCCGGACGGCATGGATGCGGTGATGGGTCTGATGCACGGGATCGCGCGCCGTCCGGGTTACGATCTCGAGAACGCGCGGCTCGTGCTGTCCTTCGGCGCCCCGCTGTTCGAGTCCTGGTGGTCGCCGGTGCAGGCGTTTCTCGCGTTCGGCGGCTCGGCGGCGAAACAGTCCCGGCACGGCCACTTCGTGCAGGTGGACACGCGCTTCTCGCGCACCGCCGCCCGCGCCCACGAGTGGGTCGGCGTGCCGCCGGGAACGCACGGGGTGCTGGCGCTGGGCCTCGCCTACGTGCTGATCAAGGAGCAGACGTTCAACGCCGACTTCGTGGCCCGGCATGTGACGGGGTTCGAGGACGACGTGGACGCCGCGGGCCGCCCGCGCGCTGGCTACCGCTCGCTCGTGCTGCGCAACTACCGGACCGAAGAGGTGTCGGCGATCACCGGGGTCCCGGTGGAGCGCATCGTGGCGCTCGCACGGGGCTTCGCGGCCGGTCCCGGCGCGGTGGCTGTATGCGGCAGCGACGTACTGCACGCATCCGACGGCCTCTTGAGCGGGTTGGCGGTACACAGCTTGAACGTGCTGATGGGGAACATCAGCCGGCCTGGCGGAGTGCTGTTCGGGGACGATCCGCCGCTCGCGCCGCTCGCCGCGCCGCGCCTCGACGCCGTCGCCCGGGCGGGTGTCGCGCGGCCGCCGGTGGCGCATGTCGCGGCACCGTTCGGGATGGGTGATCCGGCGCGGCAGTTCGCCGCCGCCGCGGCCCAGGGCGGCGGGCCGATCGAGGCCCTGCTGCTGTACTACAGCAACCCGTTGGCCTCCGCCGCTCGCCCCGACGACTGGCGCGCCGCGCTCGAGCGGATTCCGCTCGTCGTGAGCTTCTCTCCGTTCCTCGACGAGACGGCGCGCTTCGCGGATCTGGTACTGCCCGACCTCCTGCCCTACGAGCGTTGGCAGGACGCACCCACCCCGTCTTCCTACCCATACCCGGTATGGGGAGTGGCGCAACCGCTGGTTGCTCCGCCCGACAAGACGCTGGCCACAGCCGACGCGCTACTGGCCCTCGCCCGGGCGCTGGGCGGTAGCGTCGCCCCGAGCCTCCCGTACGCGGATATGCCGACGCTGCTCCAGGCCCGCGCCCGGGGGTTGTTCGCGGCCGGGCGCGGCATGACGCTGGGAGACATGTTCGAGCGCACCCACTACCGCCAGATGGAGGAGCGCGGCTGGTGGCTCGCCGAGCAACCGGACTTCGACGCCTTCTGGAAAGCGATCGTCGAGCAAGGCGGGTGGACCGATCAGCTGTACGACGGGACCGATCCGGCTCGGCTGGCCCGCACCGCGAGCGGCCGCATCGAGCTGATGCCGGAAGCGCTGCTGCGCGCGTTGCGGGCCGAGGGGAAAGACCGGCAGCCGTATACCGCGCTACAGGCATCCACCACGCCCGCCGCGGCCGGGACAGCACCTGCCCCGTTTCCGCTGCGCCTCGTGCCCTACCGCATGTCCACCCTCAGCTCGGGAACGATCCACCTCGAGCCGTGGCTGGCGGAGCAGCCCAGCCTCACGCTGGACGTGCACTGGCTGCCATGGATCGAGGTGCATCCAACCACGGCGGCGGCGCTGGGATTGGGCGACGGAATGATGGTGTGGGTGGTCTCGGCGCGCGGCCGCTACCGGGCGCGGCTGCGGCTGTTCCTCGGCACGGCCCCGGGGCAGGTGAACGCGCCGTACGGACTCAAGCACCCCGGCGGAGAGCTCGCCAATCCGTTGCAGCTGCTGGACGGCGCGACCGACTCGTTGACGGGGCTCACGGCGTGGTACTCCACGTCCGTGCGCCTCGATCGCGCGTGAGGAGGGCGACGCCGTGACGCGCTGGGGCATGGTGATCGACCTGGACCGCTGCACCGGGTGCGGCGCGTGCGAGGTCGCATGCAAGAGCGAGAACAACATCGCCACCGTGGCGCCGGACCAGGCGGATATGGGCCGGGCCTTCGCCTGGATGCGCGTCATGACGGAGGTGACGGGCGACTTCCCCAACACCACCATGCGGTTCATGCCCCGACCCTGCATGCACTGCGACAATCCGCCGTGCGTGCAGGTGTGTCCCGTGGGGGCCACGTATATCAACCCCGAGGGCATCGTGGGCCAGATCTACCCGCGCTGCATCGGCTGTCGTTACTGCGCCAACGCGTGCCCCTACACGGTGAAGTACTTCAACTGGTTCGTCCCGAAGTGGCCGGCGTCGGAGCGCGCCCATCTCAATCCCGACGTATCGCTGCGCCCCAAGGGTGTGATCGAAAAGTGCACGTTCTGCGACCACCGGCTGCAGCGGGCGCGCGAGGACGCCCGCGTCGAGGGCCGCGATCTGCGTGAGGAGGACTACCAGCCCGCCTGCGCGGAGGTGTGCCCCACCGGCGCCATCGTGTTCGGCGACCTCGAGAACCCGCGCCATCGCGTGCAGGCCCTCAAGGGCGATCCGCGCGCGATGCGCCTGATGGAGAGCCTGGGGACCGAGCCCAAGGTCTACTACCTGGTGCCGAGAGCCTGACATGCGCCCAGAGATCGCCGCCAAACTCGAGCAGCTGCCGCCCGATGAGCGGGTCTTGCTGCGCCCGCTGGTGCACACCACCTCCCGCTTCTACATCGCCGCCGGGATCCTCGGGGCAATCGTGCTGTGGGGGATCACCGCCTATGTCCTCCAGTGGCGCTTCGGCCTGGGCCGCACGGGGTTGAACCGGCCCGAATACTGGGGCATCTACATCATCGACTTCGTGTTCTTCATCGGCATCAGCCACGCAGGCACGCTGATCTCCGCGATCCTCCGGGTGAGCAAGGCTGAGTGGCGCCGCTCCATCACCCGCTCGGCCGAGTTCATCACCGTCCTCGTGCTCGGCTTCGGGGCCATCAACCCGATCATCGACTTGGGGCGTCCCGATCGCCTGACGAACGTGTTTTTCCATCCCCACCTGCGCTCGCCGCTCCTGTGGGACATCATGAGTATCTGCCTCTACTTCACGGCCAGCACGATCTACCTCTATATCCCGATGATCCCGGATCTCGCGA
>JBGQHV010000029.1:0-24612 GCA_041498155.1 Gemmatimonadota bacterium
GCGGTGTGTCCCTTCGTGAGGTCACCCGCCCGCCTCAATCGCCGAAGCTGATGCCGACCTCGCGAGCGGTGGCGATCACGTCGGAATCGAGGGCGATGCGCTTCGGGCGGGACAGCACCTGATCGATGGGAACGGCGACGATGTTGGGCGGCTGGAGGGCCACCATCATGCCGAACTGCTTACCGGCCACCAGTCGCACGGCGGCCGCCCCGAAGCGCAGTCCCAACAGGCGGTCGAAGGTCGTGGGGCTGCCGCCCCGCTGGAGATGTCCCAACACAAGAGAGCGGGTCTCCTTGCCCGTGAGCCGCTCGATGTCCTCCGCGACCTTCTCCGCGATGCCACCCAGCCGATGGCCCCCGGGATCGACATAGCTCTCGTGCCCGCCGACGGGCGACGCTCCTTCCGCCGCGACCACGATGCTGAAGTGGCGGCCCTGCGCCTCGCGCTCGCGGATCTTGTCGCAGACGCGGTTGATGTCGAAGGGAATCTCGGGGATGAGAATGACATCGGCGGTGCCGGCGATGCCGGAGTGCAGGGCGATGAAGCCGGCGTGCCGGCCCATCACCTCGACGACCATCACCCGCTCGTGGCTTTCGGCGGTGGAGTGCAGCTTGTCGATCGCGTCGGTCGCGGTGGAGACCGCAGTGTCGAATCCGAAGGTGGCAACGGTGCCGCCGACGTCGTTGTCGATCGTCTTCGGCACCCCGACGACGGGGATGCCTTTCGCCATGAGCCGGCGCGCGATGTCGAGCGAGCCGTCGCCGCCGATGACGACGAGCGCGTCGAGCTCGAAGGCGCGGAAGGCGATCACCAGCTCGTCGGAGCGGTCGCGCTCGGTCCAGCTCCCGTCGGGCCGCTGCTCGCGCCATTTGAAGGGGTCGCCCCGGTTGGTCGTCCCGAGGATCGTTCCACCCATGTGGGTGATGCCGCGGACTTCGCTCGCGCCGAGCGGCACGAGCAGGTCCTCGCCCAGCAGGCCGCCGAAGCCGCGCCGCACGCCTACGCACTGCCAGCCCCGGTTGACCGCCGAGAGCACCGCCCCACGAATGACCGCGTTCAGGCCCGGTGCGTCTCCGCCACCGGTCGAGATAGCGATCTTCACGACCCGACGCCGGCCTCCCGCAACAGACGGATCACCTCACCCGGCTCGGCGTGTCGCTTGGAGGTCTTCTTCGAGAAGATGCGCCGACCGTCCGCCTCGACCTCGAACACACCACCCGAGGACTCGATCAACTTCACCTCCGCGTCGGGAAACGCACGACGAATCTCGGCCGCCAGACCGGCAGCCCGCGGCTCGTAGTTTCAGACGACGCAGTATTCTATGGTCACGCGCATGGTCGGAACGATAGCGGCGCTTGACATGCCGCGCCACACGGCCGAGCTTGCGCGCATCCCTCTCTCGCGCAGGATGCCGCGGCCGGCATGAGTCCGCTCCCGCGTTCCCGGGCGCTGCCCGCCAGCACCGTCCCAGTCGTCGTTGCGCTCGGCTCCCTCGCCGCCGTCGGGGTCGCCTTCGTCGGATACGCCACGGGTCGCCTCGCCACCAACGGCACCTTCCCGCTGGCTCTCGTGGGACTCGTGGTCGTCGGGGCGCTGACGCGCCGCTTCGGCATCGCGCTGCCCGGGAACGGGTTCTCCTCCTACGTCTTGGGCGTGACCACGTTCGCGATCATGGAGCGTGGCTGGGAATTCGCGGCCATCGTGGCTCCGCTGCTCACGGTGCTGGGCGACGTCGTGCTGCGCCGGCTGCCGTTGCGGCTGGCGGGCTCGAACGCCTCCCATCTCACCGCCGGGTCGGCTCTGGTGGGTGTCATCTACGAGCGCCTGGGTGGCGCGACGGGCAGCCTCGCGCTCGAGCCCGACAACATCGGGCCAACCGCGGCGCTCGTCGTACTCATGATGGTGATCGTCAACGGCTCGTTCTATCTGGAGCTCGCCCTCAGCCGGTCGATCGCGTGGGTGGACGCACGCCTCACGGCCCGGTGGGAGGCGATCGTCTATGCCGCGTCCGTCGGACTGGCGCTGGCCTGGTTCCGCGTGGTGCACACCCCCTTACCGCTCGCCGCCTGGCTGCTCGTGGCCGCAGGGCTGCTCAGCGCGACGCTCGTCTCGGCGCACGTGATCCGCCTGGGCGTGCACGCTGACGAGTTGCTGCTCGTGCAACGGCTGTCGCGCGCCATCGCCACCGACATCAACCTCGCCCACACCTTCGTCCACATTCAGGAAACGACCCGCCGCCTCGTGCCGTGGGAGCACATTGGATTCGCCCGCTTCGATCCGAAGCGGCGGGAAATGGAGCTGGTCGCCGATACGGCGATGAAGGACGGCGTGAACGCGGTTTTCCGATTCGACGCGGACGCCGGCCTTTCCGGTGAGGCCCTGCGGACGCGGCGGCCCGTAGTGGCGCGCAACCTGGGACGCGGCGACGCGGTAGCCCCGGGGACCGATCGCACCGGCTCGGAGATTCTGGTTCCGTTGTACCACGGGGACCAGTTGATCGGCATCTGGAGCATCCGCCATTCCGACCCCTGGATGTATAGGGAATCCGACGCCGAGATCCTGAGCCTCGCCGCGCCGCAGATCGCGCTGATCCTCGCGCTCGAGCGGGCGGTGCGCCCGGTGGTGGGCGCCTCGGATCAGACGACCCAATATGTCCAGACCATCACCGCCACGACCCAGGAGATCCACGCGTCGAGCCAAGAGGTCGCCGCCTCCGCCCAGCGGGCGAGCCAGGAGGCGCGCCGGGCGACTGAGCTGCTGGCTGCGGCCGCCGAAGAGGCGGGCGAGCTCCAACATGGGGCCGCCGACCTGACCACGGCGGGGGATCAGACCCGCGAGGCGGGGGACCAGATGGAGCGGACGGCCGGCCGGGTCCGCACGGCGACCCAAGAGGCGGTCCGCCGGCTGAGCGAGCTGGGGCGCTCCACCGCGGAAGGCGCGAAGGAGATGGTTCGGCTGCGCGAGGCGGCGGCGCAGGTCGAGAAATTCTCGGAAGCGATCGGATTCGTGGCGAATCAGACCAACCTGCTCGCCCTGAACGCGACCATCGAAGCGGCGCGCGCCGGCGTCCACGGCCACGGCTTCGCCGTCGTCGCCGAGGAGGTCCATAAGCTCGCGGAAGAAGCCGGTCGCGAAGCCCGCAACGTTGGCAAGTCGGTCCAAGAGACGCTCCGCGTGCTCGACCGCGGCGGCCAGCTGCTGCAGCGCATCCGCGCGGAGCTGGGGGTCGTCGTCGAGACGTCCACCGCCCTCCTTCCCGACCTCGACCGCATCGCCGAGGTGGCGGGCGGCACCGCGCGCTCCGGCAAGCGCGTGGCCGAGATCGCGCGGTCCACGGTGGAGCGCGCCGCCCGCATGGCCCAATCACTCGCGGACGCCCAGAACGGGGCGTCGGCGTCGGCGCAGGAGGCGGAGTCCGTGGCGGCCGCCGCCGCGGAGCAGCTCCGGGCCATCGAAGATCTGGCGCACGGCGCGACGGAGCTCTCCTCGATCGCCGAGCGTTTGGCGCAGACCGTGGACTTCATCCGTGGCACCGAGGGTCGTCGCTAGCGTCGCCTGCGGGGCGCTGGCGGGAGCCCTCGCGTGCGGCGGTCCCGGCGTCGGGCCCCCGCCGTCCGCACCGCGCATCGACTACGTCGACGGCGCGATCGAGCCGATCCTGGTGCGTGGGCAGGCGGTCGTGCTGGAAGGATTCGGCTTCGGGGACGTTCAAGGCAACGGCGCGGTGCAGTTCACGCGAGTCGGTGGCGGGGTGGTAGCCGCTACAATCGCCGCCGCAGGGTGGAGTGATCGAGCCGTGCAAGCCGTCGTGCCCGACAGTGCTGCGACCGGTCCACTCGTCCTCACGACGGCCGACGGTCGGGCGCTGGCCTCCACCGTCCATCTCCTGCCGCATGTGGTCTTCGACGTCGCGAGTCTCACCTGGCAGGCCCGAACCGCGTTCCCGCGCTCGCCCGTCGGCGTGGCGCTGGCGGCCGGCAGCGAACCGTCAGGCGCCGGCATCGGCGTCGTCGTATACGCCGCTGGCGGTGCCGAGCCGTTGAGCGGGGACTCCGCGATCCTGCCGGATTCCGGCGTCTTTGTCGCTCGAGCCATACCGGGGGGCGCCATCGGCACTTGGAGCCGGCCCCACGATCTCCCGGCCCGTCGGGCGTTCGCGGCGCTCGCGGTCGCGAACCGCTTCAACTCCCGCTACGCCGGCCGGGCCCTCTACGTGATCGGCGGGGTCGATTCCGCATCGCGCGCCAGCAGCACTGTCTATCAATCCCTCGCTGGCGCCGATACCGCGCTCGGCCCATTTACCCCGATCGAGCCGCTCCCCATCCCGGTCTCCGGCGCCATCGCCGTCGTGCGGCGCGGACGCATCTACGTCATGGGCGGCGCTGACTCGCTGGGGCGCCCACAGCCCAACGTGTTCGTCGGACGCATCGGCGTCGACGGTCACATCGACGGCTGGTATGTGCAGCCGCCTCTCCCAACCCCACGCGCGTACGGCGGCGGCGTGGCACTCGACACCCGCGTGAGCGTGTTCGGCGGGATCAGCGACAGTGCTCCGCCGGGCGGCGGGCTCGACACGCTCCAGACACGCCTGTCCACAGGCGATGGCGCTGCCGTGAGTCTCTTCTCGGGGTTCTTCACAGGAGTGTGGGCCCCCGGAGGCCCCGCGCTCCCCGCCGGTCGCTCGCAGTTCGCGACGCTGACGCTCGGCGACGTCCTCCTGCTGGTGGGCGGGGTGTATACCTCCGCGGTTACGAGCCCCGTGGAGACCATCGCGGCATTCGTGATCGGCGGAGACTCACTCGGCGACTTCTCCGGCCCGGTCGGTACCAACTCGATCGCCGGGATGGGCGGAGGAACTCTGGTGGGTCCGGCGGGAGCGAGCTGGCGGGACGGCGACGGCTCGCCACACGGTCTCGTCGTCGGCGGTATCGATCTCGCCACCCGCGAGCGCCGTGACGGCGCGTGGGGATTCTGAGCGCTGAAGGGACTCTCGAGGGGTCGCGGCATCGCGCGGCGGAGCCGCGTTTCCTATCTTGGGGTGAGAGGGAGGCTCGAGTGCGCGCAATCATGACCGCCGGTTTGCTCTTCGCGGGTGGAGCCAGGGTGCTCGCGGCGCAACATGCCCACGACTTCGACCTGAGCGTGTTCGGGGCGTATACCCGCTTCGATCAGGGGTTCAACCTCGACGCCGGGATCGGCGGTGGTGCGCGCCTGACGTACTACCTGGCGAGCCGCGTGGGCATCGGCGCCGACGTGGTGTTCTTGCGCGAGCAGAACGTCCCCGGATCGCCCGGGGCCACCATGGATCCCCTGATCGGCGGCGCGAACCTGGTTGTCCGCCTCCCGGCGCTGCTCTATGTCGTGGCGGGCTACTCGCGCATCGACTTCGGCAAAAGCGTCCCGTTCGCCTTTACCGACGGCGGATTCCACGGTGGGCTGGGAGCGCGCCTCCCGCTCGGCGAGCGGGTCGGCATGATGGTGGAAGGCCGGGCGATCTACACGCCGAGCACCAAGGGCGCCTTTGCCTCCGACCACGCGACGCATCTGATGGCCCTCGTGGGCCTCTCGTTCCTGCAGAGTGGCGGGGCGTCCTCGACCCCCCGGGGCCCGAAAGACACGGATGCCGATGGTGTCCCGGACAAGCGCGACGCGTGTCCCAAGACGCCGCTGGGGGCGACAGTGGATGTCCGCGGCTGCCCCACCGACTCCGATCAGGACGGCGTGCTCGACGGTCTGGACAAATGCCCCGGCACGCCGGCGGGCGCGAAGATCGACGCCACTGGGTGTCCGCTGGATGCGGACCGAGACGGCGTCCCCGACGGGTTGGATCAATGCGCCGACACGCCTGCCGGCGCGACCGTCAACAACGTCGGCTGCCCCTCCGATACCGATCGGGACGCCGTATTGGACGGTCTGGATCAGTGCCCCGACACGCCCGTCGGAGCGACCGTGGATGCGAATGGCTGTCCCAGCGACGCCGACGGCGACAAAGTGTTCGACGGACTGGACAAGTGCCCCGACACCCCGGCCGGCGTCATCGTCGACGCCACCGGCTGCCCCAAGGACGGCGACAACGACGGGGTTCCCGACGGGATCGACAAGTGCCCCAACTCACCGGTGGGACAACGGGTGGACGCGACGGGCTGCCCTCTCGCGCGGGACTCCGACGGCGACGGCGTTCCCGACAATCTCGACCGTTGCCCCGGCACGCCGACCGGTACGCCGGTGGACCAGGTCGGCTGCGTCATCCTGTTCCGCGAGGAGCGGACTCCGGGAGCGCGTCCCAGCGTGATCCTGAAGGGGGTCAACTTCCAGACGGGTCGCTCGGCGCTCACGCCCGAATCGTTCGCGGTGCTGGACCAGGTCGCCGCGTCGCTCGTGGCGAATCCTGAAATCAACATCGAGGTGGCGGGCTACACCGACAACACCGGATCCGCCGCGGTGAACACCAGGCTCTCGCGGGCGCGCGCGATCGCCGTTCGAGCGTATCTGGCCCGCAAGGGCGTCGCGCCCTCGCGCATGATCGCGCGGGGATTCGGCCCGACCGGCCCCGCAACGTCGAATGCGACGGCCGCCGGGCGCGCCCAGAACCGGAGGGTGGAGCTGCACAAGCTGCCGTAACGGTCGTCGCACCACCCGCGCCCCGACGCCGCGCACCGCGGTGTCGGGGCGTCGTGGCGTCACGGCGTCGATGTCCCTACCTTTCCCGCTCCTGAACCCGGTCCGACCGTGTCGCACCGCTCATTCGTTGTCCTCGCTCTGGTCCTCACCGGCGCCCCGCTCGCCGCCCAGACCAGCGCCGGCATTCCGACCCCCCGCTCGATCCTTGGCTTCGATCCCGGAGACGACCGCAAACTGGCCGACTGGCCGGCCCTCGTGCGTTACTACCAGGCGCTCGCCCGGGCCAGCGATCGCGTCGACTACCGCGAGATCGGGAGGACGACACTCGGGGCGCCGTTCATCGCCCTCGCCATTTCCTCTCCGCAGAACCTGCGGCGGCTGGACGTCTACCGCCGGGCGAACGATCGGCTGGCCGATCCCCGCACCCTGCGCTCCAACCGGGATGCCGTGGCCGCGTTGCGCGACGGCCGGACGATGGTGTTGATCACGGGCGGGATCCACTCCGACGAGGTCGGCGGGAACCTGACGCCCGCGGTGCTCGCCTACCGCCTGGCGACCGATACCAGCGTGCGGATTCGCGGCATCCTGGACAACGTCATTTTGTGGCTCGTGCCGTCCCTCAACCCGGATGGCGTCACGATCGTGGCGAAGTGGTATGCGAAAACGCTGGGGACCTTCGCCGAGGGAACCGACCCGCCCGAGCTGTACCACCATTACATCGGGCACGACAACAACCGGGATTGGTACGCGTTCACGCAGGTCGAGACCCAGGTCGTCGTGGATTCGATCTACAACGTCTGGCACCCCCAGATCGTGCTCGACCTGCACCAGCAGGGATCGACCGGCTCCCGCATGTTCTTGCCGCCGTATCTCGATCCGGTCGAGCCCAACGTCGACCCGCTCATCGTCGAGGGGACCAACACGCTGGGGACCGCGATCGCCTGGGCGCTCGCGGGCGAGGGGAAGACGGGAATCTCGATCAACGCGATCTACGACGCGTGGACGCCGGCCCGGGCCTACGCGCACTACCACGGCGCCGCCCGCATCCTGTCCGAGACGGCCAGCGGAGACCTCGCAACCCCCGTGCAGGTGCCCTTCGACCGCCTCGAGCCAAACGCCCGCGGATTCAATCCGCGCGAGCGTTCGTGGAACTTCACCGCGCCGTGGCCCGGAGGACGCTGGGCGCTGCGCGACATCGTCAGCTATCAGTTCGATGCGTCGCTGGCGTTGCTCGACCACGCCGCCCGGTATCGCGACCGCTGGTTGCTGAACTTCCTCTCGATCCAGTGGCATGCCGTCCGCGGCTGGCGCGGCTGGCCCTACGCGTACGTGATTCCCCGCCAGCAGGACTCGATCGCCCTCGCGACGCTGCTCGGCATCATGGCCCGGGGAGACGTCGAGATCCGGGTCGCCCAGCAGGCATTCTCGGTCGGCAATCAGCGGGTGGCGAGCGGGAGCTACGTCATCGTCCTGCGGCAACCGGCCGCGGCATTCGCGAAAACGCTGCTCGAGCCGCAACACTATCCCGACCGGCGGCTGTACCCCGGCGGGCCGCCCGAACGCCCGTACGACGTCACCGCACACACGCTACCCCTGCTGCTCGGACTGACCGCCCTCCCGGTGAGCGATACGCTGCGGGTGCCGCTCTCGGCGCCCGTCGCTCCCCTGCGCGCTACGGCGGGATACCCGGGATTCGCGACCGGCGCCCCGCGCATCGGGCTGTACCGCTCGTACGTGGCCGCTATGGACGAGGGGTGGACGCGGTGGGTGTTCGACACCTGGAAGATCCCCTACGTCTCGGTGGTGGATTCCACCTTCCGGAGTGGCCGTCTCAAGGACAAACTGGATGTCCTCGTCCTCCCCGATCAATCCCCGCGCGACATCGCCGAGGGGCTACCCCAGCGCCGCTACCCGGCACCGTACCCTGGCGGCCTCGGGCCTGACGGGATCCAGGCGCTGCGTCAGTTCGTCGCCGACGGCGGCACCCTGGTGGCGTTGAACGACGCGAGCCGGTTCGCGATCCAAGCCCTGTTGCTGCCGGTCCGCAATGTGCTCGAAGGACTGCCCGACGAAGATTTCTACGCGCCCGGATCCATTTTCCGGGTCGAGCTCGACCAGACGCACCCCATCGCCCGTGATCGGCCCGCCGATGCGGCGATCTGGTTCGAAGGCGGCCCGGCGTTCGACGTGCTCGATTCGACCCAGGTGCGTGTGGTGGCGCGCTATCCGGACGATCCTGCCGACATCTTGCTGTCGGGCTGGGTGAGGCATCCGGAGCGTCTCGCGGGTCGGGCGGCGTTGGTGGATGTTCGGGTCGGGGCCGGGAGGGTCATCCTGTTCGGGTTCAGGCCGCAGTATCGTGGCCAGAGCCTGGCTACTTACCCGTTGCTGTTCAATAGCTTGCAACTGCACTAGATAGTTGTGATCTAGGGCTCTTGCTTGTTTTATCGTTATTTCCTATGGTCTAGCCCCCTATGCGCTTCCGACGACTGGCCGGCGTGCTGTTGCTTGGGGCCGCGATCTTACCGAATCGCGGCCTTTTTGCGCAGCACGCGACCGGCCGGCCGCTGATCGAGCCCCCCCTCCGGCTGGGAGCCGACGGGAGTCGGGTCGCATTGCTGCCCATGAGCATCCGCTTCGCGCACCGGCGCGAATTTCAGTGGACTCGTCCCAACGCGGTGAAAGCGCTGTACGTGAACGCGTGGGCGTTCGGGTCGCCCCGCCTCTGGTCGCTCGTTCGGCTGGTCGATTCGACCGACATCAACGCGCTGGTCGTCGACGTGAAAGACGACACCGGCTGCCTGCTCTACCGTTCCGAGGTGCCGACGGCGCAGGCGATCGGCGCCGGGGCGTGCGCCCGCACGCGCGACGTCCATGCGCGGCTCGACACGTTGCACGCGCACGGGATCTACGCGATCGCGCGCATCGTCGTGGCCAAGGATCCGAAGCTCGCGCAGGGCCGGCCCGCCTGGTCGGTACAGTCCCGCGATGGCGGGTTGTGGCGCGATCGGATCGGGAGCGCCTGGGTCGATGCTTACAACGACTCGGTGTGGGTGTACGCCGGCCAGCTCGCGCGGGAAGCGATCGGCCTCGGGTTTGCCGAAGTGCAATTCGACTACGTGCGCTTTCCCGACGAGCCGCGCTCGCGGATGGCCTCGGCGATCTTCGGCGCGCGGCGCGCGGGAGAGAGCCCGCGCGAGTCGGTGCGGCGGCACATCCGCCTGCTGACCGATTTCGTGAGACCCCTCGGCGTGCCGGTGACGTTCGATGTCTTCGGTCTGACCGCCACGGTCACGGAAGGCGATCTTGGTATCGGTCAGGTGTGGGAGGACTTCGCGAGCGTAGCGGACGTCGTGCTGCCGATGGTGTATCCCAGCCACTACACGCGCGGCGCGTTCGGCTTCAAGAGCCCGAACGCCAACCCCTATGCGGTGGTGCGGCTTGCTCTGACGGACGCCCTGGCCCGGTCCCGAGCCCCGCACACGGCCCAGATCCGGCCCTACCTTCAGGCGTTCACCCTGGGACGCCGTCTGCCCCGCTACACACCGACTGAGATTCGGGAGCAGATCCGCGCCGCCAAAGACCTGGGAATCGAGTCCTGGGTGCTGTGGAATCCCCGCAGCGTCTACCAAAGAGCCTCCCTTCCGCCGTATCCTTCCTTTGTGGGACGCGTGGCCGCCTCCGGCGGCGAATAGACCCCGCATCCAGCCTGTCTCGACAAAGGAGTCCGTTGTATGAAGCGTGCGGTCACATGGGTCGCCGCGCTGGCGACGCTTTCGTGTGGCGTCGACAGCGGCACCGCCCCGACGGCGAATGTCATCCCGCTGGCCGAAAAGGCGGCGGTCCAGCAGGCGCTCGCCACGTCGTTCCGCGGCGACAGTCTCTTCGCGAGCCTGGCGACCTTCGTCCTGCCCTTCATCGACCAGGCCACGCCCCTGGCCAACGGCCCCGGCGACACGACCAAGCTCGCCGCGTTCCAGCTGGAGGTGTCCGCTGGAACGCTCTCGGCCGGACTGTCGGGGGTGCTCGCGTGGCGCGGCTACCGTCCGGCCTCCGAGACGGTGGACTCAGTGGTCCTCGTGATCGGCGGTGGATCCACTCCACCGCTGGACGATTCGCTCAGCGCGGGTGGGGCGTTCGACACGCCGGGGTCTGGCACGGCCTGGGTGATCGCGCAGGCGCCGGATTCGAGCGTGCAAACCTGGCTCGCCCGCACCGGGGCGCTGAGTGTCAGCAGCGCGACCTACGGCAGCCCCAGCACGCTCGTCCAGCAGGGTCTCATTTGGACCCGCTTTCGCGGGACGCTGGTGGGTGCGACGCACGTAACCGCGAAGCTGATTCCGGATTCGGCGACGACGGTGAGCGCGGGCTGGACGTTTTCGAGCGGGCTCGAAGCGGTCAGGCTGGAGGTTACGCCGGCGCCGGCTGGAGCCCGGGCTCCCATTCCGTGATGTAGCCCGCGACAGCGGAGGCGGCCACGGTGTAGGGATTGGCGAGGTAGAGCTGCCCCGGCCCGGAGCGGCCGGGAAAATTGCGGTTGATCGCGCTGATGGTCACTTCGTCCTTGCCGCGGGATACGCCCGGCCCGGCGTTGATGCACGCGCCGCACGACGGCTCGAGAAACTGGGCGCCCACCTGCCGGAACACCTCTAGGTAGCCCCGCTCCTCGCAATAGCGTTTAACGTCCTGTGAGCCGCACTGGATGAAGAACCGCACGCCGGGCGCCACGCGCTCACCGCGGTCCACCGCCTCCTGCAACACCCTGGCGTACATGTCCATGTCTTCCTTCTTGCCCGCGGTGCACGAACCCGCGTACGCAATCTCGACGTTCACGCGACCGGGAAGCTCATCGATGTGGAGCCCGTTCCCGGGATCGCCGGGTAGCGCGACCATCGGCCGGAGAGCGGCGGCGTCGATATCGATCGTTTCGCAATACGCGGCATCGGGATCGCTGGCGAGGTCCGCGCAGCATCGTTCGGCCGCGGCGCGGGACATCCCGCGATACTCCATCAGGTAAGCGACGGTTCTGGCGTCCGGCGCTACGTACCCGGTGAAGCCGCCGACTTCCGCCGTCATATTCGTCATGGTCGCCCGCTCGTCGACCGACAGCGCCTCGATCGCCGAGCCGGAGTATTCGACCAGCTTCCCGATGGCCTGCCCGCTCTTCACGTAGGGGTGGCGCAGGATCTCGAGCATGAAATCCTTGGCCGTCACGTTGTCCTGCTTCCGGCCGTGCACCACGACCCGCACGGTTTCGGGCACCGTGACGCGCACGTCGCGCGTGATCCACGAGTTGAAGATCGCGGTCGTGCCCACGCCGAACGCGACGCAGCCGACGGCCCCGGCGTGCGGCGTGTGGGAGTCCGAGCCGATGATCACCTGTCCCGGCAGGGCATGCGCCTCGAGGATCTTCGAATGGCAGATCGCTTCGGAGCCGTGCAGGCCGAGGCGGGTCAACTCGCCGTACAGCCGGACGCCCTGCTTTTCAGCGAAGGCGCGCTGCTTCTTCTCGAGCTCCAGCGCGACGTCGAGCAGCCCTTCCTTGACCCGTTCCGGCGTCATCGCCTCGCCAAGAAACGTGAGGTGATCGCGGAAGAACAACACCGACCCAGGGTCGTTGACCTTCTCGTCCGGACCGACCAGCTGCTCGAAGAAGATGGCGGCCATCGGCGTGACGTACTCGTGGCTGAACCGAATGTCGGTCGCGACGAACCCTTCATCCCCGGGCTGGACCGCCGGGACCCCGATCTCGCCGGTGGAGCGGTCGACCACCCAGTGCCGCGCCAGGATCTTCTCCCCCAGCGTCATGGGCCGCGCCTGCGTGGCTGGTGGCGTTACCCGCATTTGCCCCTGCAGCCGGGCGACGTTGTAATTGAACAACCCCCCGTACTCGATGATGCCGCGGGTGATCTCACCTTCCCCGGCGGTGAACGCCGCCAGGGGGAGCTCTTCACCGCGCCGCACCCGATCGATGATCGAGAAGTCGGTCGTCACCAACACGCCCAGGTTCTGGCAATTCTCCCGGTAGATCCGCTCCACGTTTTCGGCGACGACCAGCTTGATCCCGGCGCACATCTCGGCATACGGCGATTGCTCGCGGGACGAGCCCTTGCCGCGACGCTTTCCGCTCACCGACGCGACGAAGCCACCGGTGCGCACCGATCCGCGCCCTACCGGAAACTCTTCACCGCACTTGAGGCCGAGGTAGGGGAAGTCCCCCAGGGTCTCGTCGTAGTAGTAGCAGATGTAGGCGGGGGTGATTTCGTCGGTCGAAATGTTGTCGCGCAGCTTCAGGGCAGGAGTCCACTCGAGGTCGTCACCCTCCAGCTGGCGACGCAGCAGCCCCGCGTCCTCCGTGAGGAACAGCACCCGTCCCTGGAGGCGCACCCGGTCCGGGAGCCGGTGCACGGGGCGGGCCTGCAATGCGGCGATCATCATCACAAGATCACCCCTTGCCTGGGGGCGATCAAGCGCATTTTCTTCACTTCCCATGCTCGCGTTCTTGCTGCTGTGGCAGAACGGCGCTCCCGCCGCGGTGACGGCGCGCGCCGGGCGGTTTCAGAGCCCACGGGTCGTCGAAAGCTCCGGCGTCGCGGTGAGCCGTGCCCACCCCGGCACACTCTGGACCCACAACGACTCCGGCGATGGACCCTACCTGTATGCGACGGACCTCCGCGGCACCGATCGCGGAGCCGTGCGGGTGTCCGGCGCTCGAGCCGTCGACTGGGAGGATATCGCCTTGGGACCCTGTCCCGACGGGCGCGGGGACTGCCTGTACATCGGGGACACGGGCGACAACCTGGAACGCCGCAACAGTGTCACCGTCTATGCCGTGCCCGAGCCCACTCCCCCGATGACGTCCGCCGACACCCAACGGGTCACTGCGGCCGCCCTCACGCTGACCCTGCGCTACCCGGACGGCGCACACGACGTCGAAGCGCTCTACGTTTCGCCGCGCGATACGGCCGTGTATCTGGTATCCAAAGGTCGGGGCGGGAGCGTCCGGCTGTACCGCGCGGGCCGCGAGACGTGGAGTGCACACCATCCGGTGACGGCCGATCTGGTCCAGACGCTCCCCATCGTCCCCGACCGAAGCGCGGGTCGGCTCGTGACGGGAGCCGCCATTCGACCCGCCGGCGACCTGGTGGCCATTCGCACGTACACGGAGATCTACTTTTTCACGCCACGACCGGGGGGACGGCTTACGCCGAGCGGAAAGCCGTGTGCTCTGGGGGGGTTGGAACGCGTGGGGGAAGGGATCGACTTCCGAGACGACTCCACGCTCGTGCTCACGAGCGAGGCCGACCCGCTCGGGCCCGGGACTATCGACACGGCGCGGTGTTCGCGCTGAGAAACCAGGAGACCAGAAATGAATCTGCGGTGGCGGTACGCCCTCGTCCTCTTGCTCGTGACCGGCTCCCATCGGGTGGCGGCGCAGCATCCGCCGGCGACGATGCCGTCCCCCAGTGCGGCGGCGATGGACGCGCACCTGCGATACCTGGCCGATGATCTGCTCGAGGGCCGTGGACCGGGCACCCGCGGCGGCGCCCTGGCGGCGAAGTACATCGCCGCCCAGTTTGAAGCCCTAGGACTGGAGCCCGCCGGCCCCGACGGCTCGTTCTTTCAACCGGTGGCGCTCGTGGGGATGAAACCGGCACCCGAATTCTCCTGGGGCGCGAATGGCCAGGCGCGGAGCCTCAACTATGGCGACGACTTCGTGGCCTGGGCGGAAACGCCCGACTCCGCCGTTCGGGTGGCGGGCGCCGAAGTGGTATTTGTCGGGTACGGGATTCAGGCGCCGGAATGGCAGTGGGACGATTATCAAGGACTCGACGCACGGGGGAAGGTTCTGTTGATGCTGGTCAACGATCCCGGTCTGCAGGATTCCACGATCTTTCAGGGCCGGGCCCTCACCTACTACGGACGCTGGACCTACAAGCTCGAGCAGGGCGCCCGCATGGGCGCCGCAGCGGTGGTTCTGATACACACGACGTCCAGCGCCACCTACCCCTGGTCGGTGGTGCGTGGCTCGTGGTCGGTCGAGCAGTTCAAACTCGATCAGCCGCATACTCCGAGTCTCGCACTGGCGGGCTGGGTCACCGAAGACGCCGCCCGAACGGCCCTGGCAGCCGGCGGATGGGGCCTGGATTCCCTCATCCAGGCCGCAGGGCGAGGGGATTTCCAGCCGGTGCACACTGGCCTCACCGCCGACATCGCGGTGCGCAGTACGGTCCGCCATATTAACAGCGTCAACGTGGTCGCGAGGCTTCCCGGTGCGGATTCGGTACTGGGACGAGAGGCGGTGCTGTTCACCGCTCACTGGGACCACAAGGGCATCGGCCCAGTGGTGCGCGGCGACTCCATTTACAACGGCGCCGAAGACAACGCCTCTGGCGTGGCGGCCATGCTCGCCGCCGCCCAGGCGCTGACGGCGGTGCGGCCACGGCCGAAGCGAACGGTCCTGTTCGTCGCGACGACCGCGGAAGAGAGCGGGCTCTTGGGCAGTGAGAGTTATACGACCCAGCCCGTCGTGCCCCTCGCCCGGACCGCGGCCGTGATCAATCTGGACGTGACCAACGTGCGGGGCCGCACCCGGGACGTCGCGGCGCTGGGAGTGGAACGCTCGTCCTTGGGCATGCTATTCCGCCGCGCGGCGGGCGCCGAGGGACTGGTGGCCACTGGTGATCCGGACCCGACCAAGGGATCCTTTTTCCGCTCCGACCATTTTCCGTTCGCTCGTGCCGGTGTCCCGGGCCTGTCGATCGAGCCGGGGATCGATTTCGTCGGGCATCCCGGAGGCTGGGGACGGGAGCAGAGCACCCGCTACAATGAGGAGCGCTACCACCAGCCGGCGGACGAGTACTCGGGAGAGTTCGCCTACGACGGGATGGTTCAGGAGGTGCGGGTCGCGATGCGCGTCGCGATCGCGGTCGCGAACGCCCCGTCACTTCCCGTGTGGCTTCCGGGCGCGGAATTCCACCGTCGTTGAGCGCGGCGCTGCTGTCGCGGGACGGTGCCGCCAGGCGCCGATTATAAGTCACTACGCAGCAACGCCATAGCGTGGGGTAGAGAGGGGACTGGCCCGCGCCGCCGTGCGCCGGTAAGTTTGCGCCGCTTTTCGCTGATCCGGGCACCTCCATCATCGGACCCCGAGCGCAATCTGGAACTCCCGGCTGCCCATCGTTTTCCGCTGACCTGGCTGTTCGAGGCCGCGAGCCCACCGATCCAGTACCGCGCCCTCACCGAGGTCGCCCCTCCCGCCGCGCGCGATCCCGAACGGGTCGCGACCCTGCGCACCGGCGTGCTCAGTGACAAGGGCGCCCAGGCCATCGCGCGCAAACAAAAAGACACTGGTCTGTGGGGCGGGAATCTGCTGGGATACGGCCCATCCAAAGTCTACGGATGGAAGGAAGCCGGCACGATCTTCCAATATCGACGCCTGCTGGAGCTGGGATGGACGGCGGATCAGCACCCCTTCCGGTTGGCCGATCGGTTCCTGTTTCGCCTGCTGTCACGCGATGAAGACCCGGTGCTCCTTGTCGAGTTTCAACGCGCGGCGAAGACCGATCCGGGACTTGGCGTCTGGGCGCGCAACATGAATCGCGAGGCCGCCGCGGCGGCTCTGTCTCGGGCCGGTCATGTGGACGACCCTCGCCTGCGCGGAGCCGCGCACAAGATCGCCAGCGATATCTCGAGCTACCTGCGCAGCGAGCTGCTCGAGAAGCCGTTCCGCAAGCAGTCGGGAAAGACGATCCTCGATCCGGCGGCGACGGCCCCCACGATTTTCGGCATCGAGATGCTGGCGTTCATGCCGGCGGTGCAGCGGGAGCGAGCCGGGTTCATTGACCGGCTCGCCGGCTACTTCAGCAATCCCGCTCCCAAGCGCGCCTTCTTCGTGCTCGCCGGGAAGAAGTTCCTGAAGCCGACATTCGAGCTGCTGGGGGATCCCCTCCGCGCGGACGCGCAGGGTCACGTCCCCGATGTACCCTTCGCCGCGTACTGGCTCGAGCTGCTGGCCCGCATGGGTATCGTGCGTCAGATCCCCAGCGCCAGCCGCGTTCTGGCCCGCCTGTTCAGCGAGTGTGACGAGCAGGGGATCTGGACACCCAAGAACCTCCGCGGCCTACCCAAGAGCGACAGCCCCGTCGCGGCGCACTGGTTTCCGTTGGAAGGGCCCGGGAAGAGCCCCGCCCAACGTCAAACCGACATCACCTTCCGGCTTGGCTTGATCGCCCGTCTGATGGGGCTCCCCCTCGACATCGCTTAGCAGACGTCCTGCAGGCTTGCATCTTTGAGTGAGACTCGGTAGTAGTAGTTTCCATTACTACTATCCTAGATCTCACGCCTTTCGGGTTCACTCCCACTGAAAGCCGCGTATACGGCGTTCTCCTCGCGCTGGGGCCGTCCACGGGGTACGCCGTCGCCCGGTCCGCTGGATATGCGCGCGCGAACACGTATGCCGCCCTCGAGGGCCTGGTGCGACGGGGCGCCGCTCACCGGGCCGCGGGCCGTCCGGCGCGGTACCGCGCCGCGGACCCGAACGGTTTGTTGCTCTTGCTCGCCGCAGAGCAAGGAGAGAGGCTGGAGCGTTTGAACCGGGCGTTGGCCGACCTGGGCGGGCAGGCGGATCCCGTCACGAAGTCCATCGAAGGAGCGCGAGCGGTCGCGAATGTGGTGCAACAACTCGTTGCACGGGCGAGCCGCCGGGTAGATGGCGTCATTGCGGCCGAACTCTGGCGTCCGACCCTGCCCGCCTGGCGGCGCGCCGCGACCAGGGCGAAGGTCAACGTCCGGATTGCAGGAGAAACGGAAGAAACCGAGGGCCTGGCCATGCCCGGCGCTCCTATCGGACATCCCACGATGCTGCTCGTGGACGGCGTTTACACCTTGGTGGCGGCACCGGACGGCAGCGGCCTGCTGGCCGGGTTGTGGAGTGGGGACCCGCTGGTGGCAATCCTGACGAGCTCGGCGCTTGGGGTGATCGGATGATTCGCAGGCTCCCTGTGATTCTGGTTCTCGGGTGTTCATTCGCCTGCCGGGCAGCGCCGATTCCCGAGTCGCGGCGCTATCCCGCCGGTACGACCCTGGTTGCTCGATACGTGACCGTGGATGGCTCGCGAATCCGCTACGTAGAGGCCGGAAGAGGCCCGGCCGTAGTGCTGATTCACGGACTGGCAGCGTCCATGTACTCCTGGCGCCATACGATCGAGCCGGTAGCCCAGGCGGGGTTCCGGGTCATCGCGTTCGACAACCGGGGGTTCGGGTTCTCAGACAGGCCATCCAGAGGGTACAGCAACGACGCCTACGTCGGCCTGCTGTATGGCCTGCTGGATTCCCTGGGGGTCAAGGACGCCGTGCTGGTGGGACACTCGATGGGGGGCGCAATCGCGGCCCAGGCCGCCATCGACCGCCCTGATCGGGTACGCGGCCTGGTGCTCGTGGACGCTGCCGGGCTCGGCGTGCGCTGGCCGTTCATGCTTCGAGTCGCCCGCTGGCCGATCGTGGGTGCGTTGTTCGATCACCTCCGCGGTCATGCCGCCACGGCAGGCATCCTGAAGGCCCTGTATGCCGCTCCCTCACGCGTTACGGCTGAGGACGTGGATCAGTACTACGCGCCCCTCGCCGAGCCGGGCTTCGGCCGCGGCCTGCGAGGTGTGCTGCGTGAGTTCCGCTTCGACCGTCTGCGAGGTCACCTGGGGCAGGTGGCGACGCCCACGCTCGTTATGTGGGGGACCCGAGACCGGCTGATTCCCCTCTCGGTCGGTGAGGCGATGGCCACGGACCTCCCCCGTGCGGTGCTGTTGCGATTCCCGGACGCCGGCCATGCGCTGCCGGAGGAAGCGCCAGAGGCATTCAACCGCGCCCTGGTTGGCTTCCTGTTGCGTGGCTTTCCACCTCCACCGCAGGATCTGGTAGTGCGACCTGGCCCATAGCCTCGGGTATTGTTATGTTTCCTCAACCAATTGGTTGAGAAAACAGCGAAATGGGCAGTAAGCTTAACAATGACAGAGCTTTACGAATTAGCGTCGCGGCCAGGGATGAGTTCGCGAGACGGGGGTTCGCTGGGGCACGAATGGAGCGGATTGCGGCCTCGGCGGGCGTCAACAAGCAACTGCTGTTTTACTACTACCACTCCAAGCGCGGACTCTTCCAGACAGTCCTGAAACGGGGAGAAAGCGAGCTCGAAACTGCGCTCGCCGCGATCCCCATGGCCTCTGGGAGCCCGCTCGAGCGCCTGCGAGACGTTCTGTCAGCGCTATTCGAGTTCCTTGAGCGACACCCCCAGCTGGTCGCCCTCCTGTCCCATGCCGAGCGCGTGGACGCGTCGCCGTTCACCTCACCGGTGCGTCGGCTCGTCGTGCTGCTCGCCGAAGGACAGGGGCTGGGTCTCGTCCGGGACGATCTGGACCCGCACATGGCCGCCGCCCAGGCGCTCGTGCTGATGCTTGGGTACCTGCGGCTCGAGCCGCTCATCGCGGCCAGCGCCCATCCCCTCGGCGCCGATGAACCGGCATTGCGGGAGCGCTGGCGCCACGCAGCCGTGGACCTGGTGGTCCACGGCGTGCGCGCGCCTGCGGTCTGAGTCGTTGTCAGTTCTTCGAGACCATCTTCGGCTCGACGGGCGCAGGGCCATCGAAGACCAGCTGCCCGGCCTCGAACTTCGCCCCGCGCAGCGCGAGCGACAGCACTTCTCCCAATTCCTCCACGGCGTGCACGTCCAGCGACTTGCGCACGTCCTCCGGGAGGTCTTCGAGGTCAGCCTCGTTCTCCTTCGGCAGTACGATGGTCCGGATCCCCGCTCGCACGGCGCCGAGGACCTTCTCTTTCACGCCGCCGATCGGCAGGACGCGACCTCGGAGCGTAATCTCTCCGGTCATGGCGAGGTCGTGGCGCGCCGGCCTTCGTGACAACGCCGAGACCAGGGCCGTCGCCATGGTGACGCCCGCCGACGGCCCGTCCTTGGGAATCGCGCCGGCCGGTACGTGGATATGAATGTCCGTGTCCGCCAGGCCGTCCTCGGGGATGCCGAGCCGATCCGCGTGGGACTTGGCATAGGTGAGCGCCGCGCGTGCCGACTCCTTCATCACGTCTCCGAGCTGGCCGGTGAGCACGAGGTCGCCCTTACCTCGCATGAGGCTCGCCTCGACGAACATGATGTCGCCGCCGACCGGCGTGTAGTACATCCCGGTCGCGACGCCCACCTGGTCCTCGCCCGCCTTGTGCTCCGGATGGACCTTGGGGCGACCCAGCAAGTCGTGGATGTCCGTCCGATCGACGGTGACGTCTGCGACGTTCCCATCGGCGATTCGCCGTGCCACCTTCCGGCCCAACTTCCCGACTTCGCGCTCCAGCTGGCGCACACCGGCTTCGCGCGTATAGCTGGAGATGATCTCACCCAGACCGTCGTCGGTAACGGTCAATTGGCCCGTCGAAAGTCCGTTTTCCGCGAGCTGCCGCGGCACGAGGTAACGCTTGGCGATTTCGAGCTTCTCGCGCTCGGTGTAGCCCGCGAACGTGACGGTCTCGAGCCGGTCGAGCAGCGGACCCGGGATGTTCTGCATGAAGTTGGCCGTCGCGACGAACAACACTTCGGAGAGATCGAACGGGACTCCGAGGTAGTGGTCCGTGAACGAGTCGTTCTGCGCCGGATCGAGCACTTCGAGCAACGCGGCCGCGGGATCGCCCTGGTAGGAGATCCCCAGCTTGTCCACCTCGTCGAGCAGGAACACGGGATTCTTGGCCCCGGCCTGCTTCATGCCCTGGATGATCCGACCCGGCATCGCGCCGACATAGGTGCGGCGATGCCCACGGATATCTGCCTCGTCCCGAGCGCCGCCCAGCGAGATCCGCACGTACGGGCGCCCCATCGCCCGTGCGATGGATTTGGCGATCGAGGTCTTCCCGACCCCCGGTGGCCCGACGAACAGCAGGATCGAGCCTTTCGACTCGGCGTCCGCAGGGGCCTTCGGGGTGGCCGCATCCTCCCCCTGGCGCTGCTGCCGCAGCTGGCGGACCGCGAGAAACTCCAGGACCTGATCCTTCACGTCCTGCAGGCCGTAGTGGTCTTCCTCGAGAATCGCGGCCGCCCGCTTCAAGTCGAGCGACTCCTCGGCGCGCGTGTTCCACGGCAGCTCGGCGACGGTTTCCAGGTAGGTCCGAATCACCTGCGCTTCCATAGAGTCCCGGCTGGCGCGTTCCAAGCGAGACAGCTCCCGCTCGACCTCCTTGTGAGCCGCCTCAGGCAGCTCCAGGGCGGCCAGCCGCTTGCGCAGCTCCTCCACATCGCCGTCTTCGTCTTCCTCACCCAACTCCTTGCGAATCGCCTTCATTTGCTCACGCAGGAACATTTCCCGCTGCCGCTCACCCAGCTCCTCCTGGACCTGAGACTTGATGTCCTCCTGGGCGTCGAGCACGCCGATTTGCCGTTGCACAGCCACCAGCACGCGGCGCAGCCGCTCCTCGACGGCCAGGCTCTCGAGCAGCGACTGACGCTCGGACGGCTTGAGCTCGATGTGCCCTGCCACGAGATCGGCCAGGCGGCCGGGATCGGTGACGTCATCCAGGACCTGCTTCACCACCTCTTCGGGGAGCCCGGACTTCTGTCCGAGCTCGGCGGCCCGCTCGCGTACCTCACGGTACAGCGCCACGAAGGCTGGGTCCTGGGGATCGATGGGCGGAAGGTCGGGGGCGTCCCGCACGACGGCGTTCAGATACCCCTCACCTTCCGTGTAGTGGACTGCTGTGCTGCGCCGTTCCCCATGCAGCAGCAGCTGCACGCCGTTCAGCCCACGCTGCAGCTGACCGATGCGCGCGACCGTCCCCATGGTGTAGAGCACCGCGGGGCTCACCTGGTCGACGTTTTCCCGCTGCGAGACGGCGAAGACGAGCCGGCCTTCGGCCTTGAACGCGGCTTCCACTGCGCGCAGCGTCCCCGGACGTCCAACACCGATAACGGTGGTCACCCCTGGGAACAGCACGACGTCACGCAACGGCAGCACTGGAAGAGTCAAACGGTCAGGCATGACTGGTATCACCTCAAGAGAAGTAGTGCATCGCATCGCCCCAACGCATCGGCCATGCCATCTCCAAAACGCGAACCTGTGAGGGAACGTTCCGCTCCTTCACCGCCAAATGGGCACGCCATGCCAAATGCGCGGCGGCGATCGGGAGGCGCGCCGTCACGTTGGCATTACCGGATCTGCGCGACTACGTCAGGGACGGCTAAGTGACGAGGATTTGAAAGGTTGCAAGGCCCTGCCGTGGGGGCTAATCTAGGGGCCGTCATGCGATTCGACACCAAATGACCGCTCCCGACCGATCGCTCGCCGGGCGGTTGACCGAGGCGTTGGGGAAATCGTACACGCTCGAAGGTGAGATCGGGCGTGGCGGGATGGGTGTGGTGTTTCAAGCCAAGGACGAGCGGCTGAAGCGCCAAGTGGCGATCAAGGTGCTGCCCCCCGATCTCGCATTTCGTGAAGAGGTGCGACTCCGTTTCCTGCGCGAGGCGGAGACGGCGGCCCGCCTGACCCATCCCCACATCGTTCCGATCCACAGCGTCGGCGAGGGACCCGAGGGGCTCGTCTATTTCGTGATGGCGTTCATCGACGGCGAGCCCCTGTCCGCGCGTCTGAAGCGGCGGGGACGACTCCCGGCCGAGGAGGTACGGCGCATTCTGATGGAGACTGCCGACGCCCTCGGCGCCGCCCATTCGCTCGGGATCATCCACCGCGACGTCAAGCCTGACAATATCATGCTCGAAGGCAGTCGCGGGCGCGTGATGGTGACCGACTTCGGCATCGCGAAGGCCCTGTCTTCGACCACCGGCGGAGGGCTGACCGGAACCGGCGTCGCCATCGGTACGCCGCACTATATGAGTCCCGAGCAGGCCGCGGGCGATCGCGAGATCGACGGGCGATCCGACCTGTACAGCCTCGGCGTTGTCGGGTATCAGATGCTCGCCGGAGAGCTGCCCTTCCAGGCGCCGACGGTGCCGGGCATCCTCATCAAGCAGATCACCGAAGCGGCGCCGTACATCGGGGATCGGGTTCCCGACCTGCCCGACGATCTGGCGTCGTGCGTTATGCGCTGTCTCGAGAAGGAGCCGGAGAGCCGCTGGCCGACGGCGGAGGGCCTGCGCCGCGCGCTCGAATCTCGCAGCGCTTCGCCCTATCGGCCGCGTCGCTCCACACCGGGTGCGGCACGGCGCAGCCTGGGTGGACTCGCCCCGCTGCCGTCACCGGTGATCCCGCGCAGCCCAACGATTCCCCGGCGCCCCCGCCCCCGCGGGAAGGATGTCCCCGCGGCCACACCGGGCGAGCCGGTGGTCGTGACGCAGTTTCGCAACCGGATGGTGAACTGGGCAGGGATCGGCGGCGCACTGATCGTCCTGGATCTCATCACGGGCGGCGGCTTTGGAGGCCTGACGGTCGGGGCCGTCGCATGGGGCGCGTTCTCGCTGTTTCCGGCTTTCATGCGCATGTGGCATGCGGGGTACTCCTGGCGCGACGTGCTGCACCGACCCATCGCCGCCGATGCGGCCGATGTGCGGCTGGGCTTCGCCGCGCCGGGAAAGCCAGGGGCGTTGACCGCCCCGACAACCGGAGAGTTCGGCCGTGCCTCCGAGCAGATTCAGCAAGTACAAGGAGACTACCAGGCGATCATGCGGGTGGTGGATCGGTTACCGAAGTCCGAGCAGAAACTGCTCCCGGACGTCTCGGCGACGGCGAACGCCCTGCTCAAGCGCGCGGAGGAGTTGGCGCGGACGTTGCACACCCTGAGCGCCGGCGTGGAAGCTGGAGCGCTCGACCGGCTGGACGCGCGACTGGCAGGCCTGCGCCAGCAACCGGATTCCACCGAGCGCGATCGGCAGGTGGTGCTGCTCGAGCGGCAGCACCAGACGCTGGGCGATCTGTTGCGCCGGCGCCAGATCATCGAAGAGCAACTGGAATCGTGCGTGCTGGCGATGCAGACGATGCGCTTTGACCTGCTCCGATTGAAGTCCGCGGGTGTGGCGGCCGTGCTCGGAGATCTGACGCAGGCTACCCAGCAGGCCCGCGCACTGTCACGCGACGTCGATCACGCCATCGAGGCGGCCGGGGAGGTCCGCGAGATGCTGGGAGAGCACCCGCCGTCCTGATCCCGGCTCAGAGCCGATCCCGCCGGCACTGCTGCACCAGCCCGGGTCCGTCCTCCCGCTCCAGTCCGAATTGCAGCAGCATGAGGAACTGTTCCGCCGCCGCATCACACGCACCTGCCCGAAGCGACGCCACCGCCCGAAGCTCGTAGAGCCTCGCCCAGCCCGGTCGGGCCGCGACGACCTCCACCAATAGACTGTCGGTCGCCGCGGGCGGACCGCGGAGGGTGAGGTCGGAGAGTGTGGGCAAGAGCAGGTCGCGCGGGAAGGGCGACCGGAACGTGTTGTGGATGCTGCGCAGGGACGTCCGCACGTCGGCGATCGTCTGGCCCCAGAGACTGTCGCGCGCATGCAGCCGGGCGAAAGCGGCATAGACCCGGCCGCTGTCGGCTCCGGCGGCGAGAGCGCGTCCCAACAGCACGCGGGCCTGATCAGGCTGATCGCGAGCGGTGGCGACGAGGCCACCCAACAACAGCACCCGTGGATCCGCTCCGCGCGCGAACGTCGGCGGAAACACCGAATCGGCGAGGGAGGAGTCTCCCTGGAAGAGGCCGATCGCCGCGAGCGCCACGTTCCATGTCGGGTCAGCTGGGTCGGAGCGGCGCGCGTCGAACAGGAAGCTCGTGCCCGCCGGGTCGCCGAGACGGGCCGAGAGCGCCCGGGCGAGACGCACGGGGGAGAGGCGGTCCACCGATTCCACGGGGCGCTCGATCGCGGCCAGCGAGTCGAGGATGCTGCCGGTGGAGCCGGCGTCCAGAAAGCGCCGGGCGGCCACGTACTCGAGCTGCGGCCGATCGTCGGTGTGGGTGAGGGTGGACCGGGCCACCAGCCGGGCGACGCCGGCTTCTCCAAGCACC
>JBGQHV010000030.1:0-24115 GCA_041498155.1 Gemmatimonadota bacterium
GCCGCAGCGTCCGTCGCGCACCTGCGCCTCCACGATACCGCCGTCGCCCGAAACCGGATCGAGCAGCCGCACGATAGCGGCGCGAGAGACTCTTCCCCCTTCCGCCGTCCCCTGTCCCCAGACTCCGGCGCAGCCCGCGTCGCGGCGCGCCACCGCCGCCGCGCCCCACAACAGCCCGGCGACCGCCGCGAGCCCCAATGCCCCGGCGACCGGAGCCCGTTTCGCAACGAGGATCGCGCCCGCCAGCAGCGGCACTTCAACACCCCACGTCCCTACATCCCACGACCCGCCAAACGCCGCGAGGCCGGCCCACAGGCCGGCCCCGAAGCCGATCGCGATCCACAGGAGCGGCGGACGCACCGCCGCCTCACTGCCTCAGGGCAGCGTGATGGGTTTCGCTCCACAGCGCGGCGCCAGTGCCACACGGCGGAAGCCCTCGATGAGAATGACCGTGAACTTCGCCGATTCCTGGTCGGTGCCCATCGTGAGGCCGGTGAGAATCTCCCCGGCCCGCGTGGACACGTAATGCGGCGACAACCGGTTCAGCGCGTACACGAGCACGTCGCCGCGGCAGGTGTCGCAGCCGCAGAAGGTGGGGTACTGCGGCCGCAGCCGCTCGTACTCCCTCTGGGTCGCCTCCATGGTGACGTTCGTTACCCCAAGAGGGCAGCCTCCTGTTCCGCCGGCCACGCGGTGAACGTGGAGCCGGTCGTTCCGGTGAGCCGCACCCGCCGGTACGTCCCGATCCATGCATCGGGCCCGTCGACGAGCGCCACCTTGTTGGTGCGCGTGCGGGCCTGCAGCAGGCCGCCGCGCTTCGCGCGTCCTTCGACCAGCACTTCGAGTGTGGAGCCGACCAGCGCCATGTTGGTGCGGCGCGCCAGCCCCCGCACCGCGGCGATGAGCCGCTCGAGCCGTTCTCCCGCCACGACATCCGGCACGTGATCCTTGAGCCGGACGGCAGGGGTGTCCTCGCGCAGCGAATACTTGAACGTATAGGCATCGTCGAATCCCACGCGCTCCACGAGCGACAGGGTCTCGGCGAAATCGTCCTCGGTCTCCCCCGGAAAGCCCACGATGATGTCGGTGGTAAGGGCGATCCCGGGCAGCGCCGCGCGCAGTGCGTCCACCACGTCGAGATAGCGCTCCCGTGTGTAGCGCCGCAGCATGCGCTTGAGCACGCGGGAGCTGCCGCTCTGGACCGGCAGGTGGACGTGCTCGCACACGGCGTCGGTCTCGGCCATGGCCGCGAGCACCGGCGGCGTGAAGTCGGTGGGGTACGGCGACGTGAACCGCACGCGGCGGATGCCGGCGACCGACCCCACGGCCCGCAGCAGGTCGGCGAAATCGTGCGTCCCGTCGTGATAGCTGTTGACCGTCTGGCCAAGGAGCGTGACCTCGGAGGTCCCCTGGGCGGCGAGACGCCCGATCTCGCCCACCACGTCCTCCAACCTGCGGCTGCGCTCCGGCCCGCGCGTCATCGGAACCACGCAGAAGGTGCACCGATAATCGCATCCCCGTTGCACCGTCACGAACGCCGAGACCGCGTCGCCGCGCAGCGGCGGGACGTCCTCGTAGTGCTCCCAGCCCCGGAAAGCGACGTCGGCGGTCCGCTCGCCCCCCGCGGCCCGGGCGATCAGCTCGGGGAGGGCGCGGTAGCCGTCGGGGCCGACCACCAGGTCCACCTGCGGCACCCGCTCCAGGAGCTTCGGACCGAGACGCTGGGCCATGCAGCCCACGACCCCCAGTACGCCCCCGGGACGTTTGTAGCGCTTCAGCTCGCCCATCCGCCCCCGGACGCGCTGCTCGGCGTGGTCGCGCACCGCGCACGTATTGACCAGCAACACGTCGGCGGCCGCCGGATCCTCGGTCCGGACGTACCCCTCCCGGCTCAGGCTCCCGAGCAGGAGCTCGGAGTCCGAGACGTTCATCTGGCAGCCGTAGGTCTCGATATAGATGCGCGGCACGGTCAATCCACGGTCACGTCCAGCCGGGGACGTCCGTCCCAGGCACGGCTCGAAAGATAGACCGAGAGATAGTCCTCCGTCAGCACGTCCACACGGCCATCCACACGCCCGCATACGACGCCGTCGGCGCGGCCGCCGCGACGCGCAGCCCGGTGGGCCACCGCCTTCGCTTCGCCCAATGCGCGCAACTCCCGCGCCCGCTCCCGCGCCGCGGCGTCGGGCACAAGACCGTCCATTCGGGCGGCGGGGGCGTCCGGACGGACGCTGAACGGGAACACGTGCAGATACGTGAACGGCAGCGCCTCGATGAGCGCCAGCGTGGCGCGATGGTCGGCCTCGGTCTCTCCCGGAAACGCCGCGATGACGTCGGCCCCGAGACCGAACACCGGCAGCCGCTCGGCGAGCCACTCGAGGCGCGCCCGGTAGGTGGCCGCCGTGTACCAGTGCCGCCCCATGCGCTTGAGCACCCGGTCGGCGCCCGATTGCAGCGGCGCGTGCAGGTGGGCCGCGACGTGCCGCGGGGCTTCGATCAGGAGCCGCGCGATCCGGTCGTCCACCTCGGTCGCCTCGATTGACGAGAGTCGGAACCGCACCTGCGGCACCGCCTCGACCAACGACGCCAGCAGCCCGCCCAGCGACGAGCCTTCCCCCTTCCCTCGTCCCCCGTCCCGGTCTTGCCCGTACGTCCCGATATGCACTCCAGTCAGGACGAGCTCGGCGTGATGCCGCGCCAGCGCCCGGGCCTCCGCGACGATCTCCGGAATCGGGCGGGATCGGTTGGCACCGCGTGCGAGGGTAGTCGCACAGAAGGTGCAGTGCTCGTCGCAGCCGTCTTGGATCTTGAGCCAGCCGCGCGCGCCCGCGCTGAAGCGCCGCAGCACGGGATCCACGCCCTCGTCCGGCAAGCCGGCCGCGCGCAGCACCGGCAGCGGATCGGCGCCGCCCACCACCGCCCGGACGCCGGGTAGCGCGGCGAGCGCGCCATCGTCGAGGGCGGCGGCACATCCCATCACAATCGCGTCCCGCCCCGCGCGCGCCTGGCGGCGCACGTAGCGGCGCAGCTTCGCCTCGCTCTCGTGCGTG
Organism: Gemmatimonadota bacterium; assembly: GCA_041498155.1. GTDB lineage: Bacteria > Gemmatimonadota > Gemmatimonadetes > Gemmatimonadales > GWC2-71-9 > DASTHG01. The sequence continues at coordinate 3,051 of JBGQHV010000030.1, forward strand.
ACGGTGCAGGAGTTGATGACGGCGAGATCGGCGGCTTCCGGGGCGTCCACGACCGTGACGCCCGCGTCGGCGAACGCCTGGCGGACGCGCTCGGTGTCGTACTGGTTCGCCTTGCAGCCGAACGTGTGGAAGTAGACGTTCACGGCCGGACGGCGACGCTGAGCAGCGCCGTCCAGCCCGTTTCGGTGAGTCCGGCCCCGGTGCGCCGCAGGCGTTCCAGGGTCACGTCGATGATGCCGCGGCTGCCCGCGAAGGTGCGTCCGGTCCCGAACGCGAAGGCGAATTCGCGCGGGGCCTTGCCGCCGGGACCGAACGGGAGGTCGCCGCCGCGCGCACCGACCCGCAGCGGCAGCCCGTGGCCGAATTCCGCGCCCGCCGACCAGCTGGTGGTGTTGTAGGCGTTGGAGTCCACCGCCGTAGCCCATGAGCGGTGCAGCAGCGATACCGCCAGCGCCGCCTGGGGGGACGGCTGCCACAGCAGCGCGCCACCGATGCTCGAGGGAAGATCGTTGCTGGCGACAACCGCGCCGTTTTCCTCGCTGCGCAGGCGACTGTCGGAGCGGACGAACGCCGAGACTTGGAGGTGGCCCCCGACCGCCAAAATCGCGCTGGCCGAGAGTCCGGACCCGCGATAGGCCACTTCGCCCGACTGGAATGCCCGGCCGTAGGTGGACGTGTCCTCGAAACTCCGGCTGAACTGGAACCGGGTCGACCCCGCCAGGAGATGCAGCCCGGCGCCGAGGGCGAGCCGGCCGAACCGGCGCGCCGCGACGAGCCGGATGTCAGTGACGCCCCCGTCGGCCGACAGGTCGTCGGTGATCGCCTGCGACCCCCCGCCCAACGTGATCGTGTCCTGGATGACCACGTGGTAGCTGCGGTCGAGGTAGGTCGAGAACCCCGCGGCCAGCACGACGTGGCTCCACGCCGGACCGCCGATCTGGAACAACGGAAACCGCGATCCGCGACGGGTATCGCTCACCCCGGCGATTTCGTCGGTCTGGTAGGACGCCGCCCCGGTCGCGGTCGCCGTCAGACGTCCCAGGCCGCTGACCGATGCCTCGGTAAGCACTGAGAACGGATCAAACGGCGCGAACGCCCCGCCGGTGGCGCGGGCGCGGGCGCTCTCGAACCGGCCGGGCATCCCGAGGCCCTGGATGCCGAGAGGCGAATCCTGCGCGCGCAGGGGGACGACTGCGCCCACGAGCAGAGCCAGCACCGCGGCGTGCGGTCCGCGCAGGACCATCTCAGGGAGCTCCAAATTTGAGGCGCGGCACGAACGTCAGGAGAATCGAAGGACGGAACGCGGCCGTGCGGGACGAGAAGAACCGCAGCGTCGTGAACGATTCCCCTTCGAACCCGCGCAGCGTCAGCGTGTCGGCGCGGTCGATGGTGAGCAGGCTGAGGTACACCGCGGTGACCGCGGTGGAGTCGGCCTGCCAGAGGCGGAACAGCGTGGTCATCTCCAGACGCACGGTGTCGGTCGGCGCGCCCACGAACGGGGCGGATCGGGCGACGAACGTGTCCAGCACCGCCGGAGACTTTGCGCCCAGGTCCGTCGCGATGCGCCGGGCCTGGAGGAAGACCGAGTCGGGCGTCGTCACCGGGGCGGCGCCCGTGGGCACGAGCTGCAGGATCGCCCGGATGATCTGGCTCGAATCCCGCAGCGCGCGCGGCAAGGCGATGCGCAGCAGGGCGCGCGTCGAGGGCACCCCTCCGACGGTCAAATTGGAGTCCAGCGCGACCGGCGCGACATCGGAGACGAACCCGTCGAACCGCGGAGACTGCAGGATCGTGTCCGGCGCGTTCGGCAGCGAATCCGGCCGCACGATCTTCCCAGCGGAATCCACGCGGTAGAACCATGTGACGGTGGCGCGTTCGCCGGATTCTATCGAGCCCAGCGCGATACTCGCCAGGCTGTCCGCGCTGATGCGCACGCCGATGGCGAGCTTGCCGCTGTCCGCCTGGCTGTAGACGGACTGGTCGAACTTGACGCGCACCGTGACCGTATGCCGCAACGAGTCGAGTGCGCTCAACGGCAGGAGCGTGTCGCCCATGATGGAGTCGCGGTGACTCGGCGTGGCGAGGAGACTGTCCACGTTGACCGTCCGCAGCGGCGCGGCGGCGAACGCCGGGCCGAGCCCTGCGAATGTCGACGTGCTGTCGATGCCGAGCGGCAACCGGTAAAACGAAAGCGTCAGATTCCGAAGCGCGGCGTAGCGCCGCAGCACCCGGACCGTGAGCTTCATCGAATCCACCAGGATCGGACCCGTGGTCGTATCCGTGGGGGGCGGGGCGCTGTCGATCAGCACGCGGGTCGGGATCGGGAGCGTCTCGAAGATCGGCCGACTGTCGACCCCAGGTGGGCTCGAGGCGAGCAGCGCCCCCGCTTGGTGGGCCGCCACGTAGCCCTGGAACGACGAATCCCGCTGGATCGACGTGGCGAGCAGCGACTCGACCGTGGTGAGCCGGCCGCCGGGACAGAACGCGGGACACTGCGCGGGCGAGGTGGGCTCCTGGAAGCACGCGAGCGCGGCGAGCGCGACGACGGCCAGGACCGCCGCCGCCCGCCCCAGGCGACGCGGGCTCACGCGAGCGCCTCCCGGGTGAAGGCTTCGGGCAACAGATCACGCAACGTCCAGCGCCGCTCGCTCTTCGGCCCCGCCGTGATGATCTCCAGGTCCAGCCCGAATTCCGCCAGCAGCTGCCGACAGGCGCCGCACGGTGTGGCCGGCGGCTCGACCGCGCTCGCCACCGCTATACGAACCAGCTTCCGCTTACCCGCCGCCACCGCCGCGCCTACGGCCATCCGCTCGGCGCAGATCGTGAGCCCGTAGGAGGCGTTCTCGACGTTGCAGCCTACGTGAATGCTGCCGTCGTCGGCTTCGATCGCCGCGCCGACGTGAAACCGGCTGTAGGGGGCGTAGGCGTTGGCCATGACGGCCCGGGCGCGGCGCACCAGCTCGGCGCTCACGCCCAGATATCCGGCAGGAACGAACGGCCCGCCGCGAGCGGTGACACGTCGAAGAACTCCGCCACCGTCGCTCCCAGGTCGGCGAAGGTGGAGCGCTCCCCCAGATTCACGGGCCGCACCCGCCGCCCCAGCGCCAGCACCGGCACCGCCTCGCGCGAATGGTCCGTGGACGGCGTCGTCGGATCGTTGCCGTGGTCCGCGGTGAAGATGATCAGGTCGTCCTCCCGTACCCGTGCTTCGAGGCGTGGTATCCAGGCATCCAGCTCCAAGAGCCCCTCATGAAACCCCGGGACATCGTTCCGGTGCCCCCAGGTCTGGTCGAACTCGATCACGTTGACGAACACGAACCCCGTGTCCAGCGTGTCGAGCGCGCGCTCGATCAGCCGGTACGCGTCTCCGTTGGTGGGCGTATGCTCACTCGCGATGTTTCGCCCCGCGAACAGGTCGTCCACCTTGCCGATTCCCACCCGGGCGACGTTCGCGGCCGCCAGACGGTCGAGCAGCGTCGTCCCCACAGGCTCGATCGAAAAGTCCTTGCGCAGCGCCGATCGCCAATAGGCTCCCGGCGGACCGTTGAACGGCCGGGCGATCACCCGACTCACCGCGTGGTCCCCCATGAAGAGGTCGCGCGCCACGGCACACGCCCGGTACAGCTCCTCCAACGGAACCGTCGCCTCGTGCGACGCGACTTGAAAGACCGAGTCCGCCGAGGTGTAGATGATCCACTTTCCCGTGCGCTGGTGCTCTTCGCCCAGCTCGGCGATGATCCCCGTTCCGGACGCCGCCTTGTTTCCGAGCCATCCGCGGCCGGTGCGCCGCGCGAATTCCTCCAGCAGGCCCACCGGAAACCCCTGCGGATACGTGCGGAACGGCCGCTCCAGCAGCACGCCGCAGATCTCCCAGTGCCCCGTCGTACTGTCCTTGCCGTGACTGCGCGGCAGCGCCACGCCGTGTGCGGCGCCCGCCGCGGCCGGCCGGCCCATGCCACGGAGCGGGCGGCACAACCCCAACCCCAGGCGCTCCAGATTCGGCAGGTGCAAGCCGCCCACTGCCTGGGCCACATTCCCCAGCGTGTCCGACCCCTCGTCGCCGTAGGCGCCCTGATCGGGCGCGGCCCCGATCCCGAGCCCATCGAGCACGATGATCGCGGCGCGCTTCATTCGTACACCCGCGGCAGCCGGGGACCGAGCCCCGTGAGCAGGCCGCGCGGCTGCACCCCGCTCGCCATCGATACCTCGCCGAGCGTCAGCGTCTGCCCCTCGGCCGACCCGAGGAGCGTGGCCACGTCGCCCACCTGCACCGCCTGGTCTCCGGCATCCACCATGATCAAATCCATCGTCACGGTCCCGACGATGGGACAGCGCGTCCCCGCCAACAGCACCGTCCCGTGTCCGTCCGGCCCGAGCGACGGCGGCACCCCGTCGGCGTAGCCGATGCCGAGGGTGGCGATCGTCGTGTCCCGCGGCGCCGTCCAGCGGGCGTTGTAGCTCACCGGGTCGCCCGCCCGCACGCGCCGTACACTCGCCACCCGTGTGCGGATGCTCACCACCGCGCGTCCCGGAGCGATCGAGCCGCCCGGAGTGCCCCCGTACAGAAACACGCCGGGCCGCACGAGATCGAGCGCCGCGGCCGGCTCGGTGAGCGCGGCTGCGCTGTTGCCCACGTGGCGCAGCCGCGGCGGCCGCGGCAGCCGGGCGAGCGCCGCATGATAGCGCTGCAGCTGGCGCGGCATCGAACCGTCGGCGCTCTCTGCCGAGTGGAACTGGGTGAAGGCGCCCTCGAAGCGCGGCGTGTCCACCAGCCGCGCCACGCGCTCCATCTCGTCCCACCGCACGCCGCCCCGCGCCATCCCGGTGTCGATCTCGAGATGGAATGGGGCGTCACCGCCGCCCGCGAGCCAGGCCTCCAGTGCGCCGGCCGTATCGAACACCGGCGTGAGTCCCGCGGAACGATACTCGGGGAACCGAACCGCGGCCGCCGCGAGCAGCACCAGCACCGGCCGGGTGATTCCTGCGGCGCGCAGCTCAGCGCCCTCCTCCACCGTCGCCACGCCGTATCCCCAGGGATCGACCGCGTCCAGCGCCCTGGACACGGCAACGGCTCCGAGCCCGTACGCATTTGCCTTCACGATCGGGAGGAGCCGCGTGCCCGCCGTGCGCGCCACCGTGCGGGCGTTTTCCACTACAGCCGCGAGGCTCACCTCGACCCACGCGCGGCTGCGCGGCGCGATCATTGACTCCATCTGGAGAGCGGGTATCATACCCCGCCCGGAGGCTAAATGCAAGGCGATTCAGCGCTTGGACGCGTGCTGGCGCTCGTGCGGGAGCTGCGGAAACGCTCTCCCTGGAACGGCGCACAAACCCCTCATACCCTGCGGCCCTACCTGGTCGAGGAAGTTCTCGAGCTCGACCATGCCATCGCGAGCGGCGATCCGTTGCAGCTGCGCGAAGAGCTGGGCGACATGTTGCTGCACCTCTCCTTCCAGATCGTGCTGGCGGAGGAGCGGAGCCAATTCGACGCCGAAACGGTGGTGCGGGCCCTGGAGCAAAAGATGCGGCGGCGGCACGCACAGCTGTTCGGGGACCAGACGGCGGGAGCGGCCACCGAGTCGTGGGAGCGGCGCAAACGTCGCGACTCGGGAGCGAGCGGTCGCAGCGCGTTTGCCGGGGTGCCGCCGCATCTCCCCCCGTTGTTGATGGCGCTGCGGCTGCAGGAGCGGGCCGCGGGCGTCGGTTTTGACTGGCCCGACGAGAAGGGTCCGCAGGCCAAGGTGCGCGAGGAGATGGCCGAGCTGGAACAGGTGGCCCCGGGCACGGACCGTGAGCGCATGGCGATGGAGCTGGGGGATCTGTTCTTTGCCGCGGTGAATCTGTCGCGCAAGCTGGGGATCGATCCGAACCAGGCGCTCGAGATCGCCAACCTGAAGTTTCGCGGCCGCTTCGAAGCGGTGGAGCGGATGGCCCGGGAGCGCGGTGTCGAAGTGGGAGAGGCGACGCTCGACGAGCTCGATACGCTGTGGGAAGAGGTGAAACAGGGGGGGTGAGGCGAATTCAGAGCGTTTCGAATCGGCCCACCAACGCCTCTCGTTCCGTCAGCGCTTCGCAGTAGCGGTCCAGCGCGTCGTACTCCGAGCGCCACTGGTCCTGGAACGCTGCGAACGCGGCGGGCGAGGTCCAGCGATCGATCGTCAGGTATCCACGGCCCGCCGCGTGCCGCAGCAGCTCGCTCCCCTGGTAGTCCGGGCTGCGGGTGAACAACCGGGACCAATCGCCGTCGGCGGCGTATGCCCGCTCGAACTCGGGCTCGCGGCCCGGCCGTGCCTCGAACGCCCAAACGATCAGGAACATTGGGGGAGACTCAGGGCCACAGCTTGTACAGCGTCCGCGGGAAAGCGATCGCCTCGCGGATGTGCGGGATGCCGCAGATCCACGCCACGGTCCGCTCCACGCCGAGGCCGAACCCCGCGTGGACGAACGTGCCGTACTTGCGGAGATCGAGATACCACCCGTAGGCCTCCAGCGGCAGCCCTTCGTCCTGAATGCGGCGGGCCAGCTTGTCGTAGTCATCCTCGCGCTGGCTGCCGCCGATGATCTCCCCGTACCCCTCCGGCGCCAGCATGTCGTTGTTGAGCACGGTCCGGGGGTCGGCGGGGTTCTCTTTCATATAGAAGGCCTTGACCGCCCGCGGGTAATTGTAGACCATGACGGGGCGGTCGTATTGCTTGGCCAGGAGGGTTTCGTCGTCGCCGCCCAGGTCGCGTCCCCACTCCATGGTGGCGCCCAGGCTCCTGAGCTTTTCCACGGCGTCGGTGTAGGAAATGCGGTGAAATGGAAGCGTGCAGCGCTCCAATGCCGCCGTGTCGCGCTCCAGCTCGGTCAGCTCGGCTTTCCGGCGCTCGAGGCAGCGGCCCACGATGTAGGCGACGAATTGCTCCTGCAGTCGCATGTTGTCGTCGGAATCGTTCCAGGCGACCTCCGGCTCGACCATCCAGAATTCCGTCAGATGGCGGCGGGTCTTAGATTTCTCGGCGCGGAAGGTGGGTCCGAAACAATAGACCTTACCGAGGGCCGCCGCGGCGGCTTCGACATAGAGCTGACCGGTCTGGGCGAGAAAGGCTTTGCCTAGATCGAAGTAGTCGGTGGCGAACAGCGTTCCCGCGTGCTCGCCGATCGAGCCGGTGAGGATCGGCGTATCCACCAGCACGAAGCCGCGCTCGTAGAAGAAGTCGCGGATCGCCTGGATGACCTCGTGGCGGACGCGGGCGATGGCGACCTGCCGGCGGCTGCGCAGCCACAGGTGGCGGTGCTCGAACAGGAACGCGGTCCCGTGCTCTTTGGGAGTGATCGGAAACTCGTGGCTTGCGCCCAGAATCTTCAGATCCGTCGCGGTGAGCTCCACCCCGCCGGGGGCCCGCGGATCGGCGCGGACCGTCCCCGTGACTGCGACGGAGGTCTCCTGGGTCAGCTGGCCCAGCGTCTCCCAGGCCGCCTCGGGAACGTCTTTCTTGGAGAGCACGACTTGCAGATAGCCGGTGCCGTCCCGCAGCGTGACGAACGCGATCTTTCCGGAGGAGCGTGTCGTCATCACCCACCCGCACACGCCGACCGTCTGTCCCGCGAGCGCGGCGAGCGCGTCGATGCGTTGGGTTTCCGGCATAGGCGCGGCATACTAGTGGCGGCCGTGTGGGCTGTCAACGCGATCGCCTGCGTCCCGGTCGTGCGTTTCGGCCCCGACACCGACGCGCGCGGCTGGCCGGTGTATCTGGGGTCGGCCCGGCACGACGCGTCCATCGGCGAATCCCTCGCGGCCGATCCCCGGCCGACGTGGCGCACCGGCGCCGGCCGCTCCGTGCGCGGCGCCATCGCCATCGGCACGAGCGTCGTGGCGGTTGGCACCACGGATCGCAGCGTCGTGCTGCTCGAGCGCGCGACCGGCAAGATCATCTGGCGCCACCGCGTGCCGGGCACGGTCTCGGGCGGCCCGCTCATCGCCGGCTCGCGTGTGTTCGCGGCGACGCAGGCCGTGCCCGACGGCCGGGTGCTCGCGATCGAGCTGCGGACCGGCAAGCGGCTGTGGACGGCGCGCACCGGCGGCGTCACGCCGCCGCTCGCCCTCGCCGATTCCCTGCTCGTGGCCGTCACCGACGAGGGCGAGGTGCTGGCCCTCGACCGGGCGAGCGGCGCGCGCCGCTGGCGGCGCTCCATCGGGCGGGCAGCCCGCGCCACTCCCGTCCCAACGCCGGCCGGCATTGCCGTGGCCACCGTGGGGGATTCCCTCTTCCTGCTCGACGCGGCGACCGGAACGGTCCGCGCCGCGCGTCCCACGCCCGGGACCGTCATCGGCACGCCCGCGACCGACGGCCGGCGGCTGTTCTTCGGAACGACCTCCGGTCATCTGGTTGCCGTGTCGCTCCCGACGCTCGATGTCCTGTGGGACCGGTCGGTGGACGACCCCGTCTACGGCGCCGTGGCCCTGCAAGCGGACACCGTGCTGGCGCTCACCGGCGCCGGCACGCTGTGGCGCGTGCCGGTCGACGCCCCCGCCACCGCCCGTCAGGTCGTCCTGGGAGTTCCCGCGGCCGCCGGCCCGACCCCGATCGCCGGTGGCGTGCTCGTCGGCGGGATCACGGGCGAGGTGCTGCTGGTCGACGCCGCCAGCGACTCCGTCCGCTGGCGCACGCAGCGTCGCGGCCCAATCGAGGAGCCGCCCCTGGTGCGCGACCGGCAGCTGTTTCTCGTCTCGGGCGGGGGAACGGTCGAGGTGCTGCAGTGAACGTCGCCGCCCTGGTCAGCGTCGTTCTGCTCGCCGGGGTCGCCCCGGCCCTCGTCGCCCAAGATTCGCTCCGGGTCGTGCCGCGCACACACCACAGCTGGGCGCGGGCGACGGTCCACTACGGCAAGTGGGTCACCGCGGCCTCCGCCGTGGGGTTTACGATTTTGGCGGCGCACGAGCACGACGTCGCCAATCGCAGCTGGCAGCGATTGCTCGATCTGTGCCGCACCGACAATGCCGAATGCCAGCAGGGCCCCGACGGCCGCTATAGGGTCGCCGAGGCCGAGGCGCTGTACCAGCAGACGCTCTACTACGACCACCGCGCGCGGCAACGCCTCATCGTCGGCCAGGTGTCGGTACTGACCTCGGCCGCGCTGTTCATTCTGGATCTGCGCCACCAGAGCGGTGGCCCGCCGAACATTCCGTTTCATGGCTTGAAAGTGACGGCGGAGCCGGTGGGGGACGGTGCGCGGCTCGGACTGCAGGTGCCCTTCTAGCCGTCAGCCGTCAGCCGTCAGGACCGTCGCTGAAGGCCGATGGCTGACGGCTGACGGCTATCCTACACGGAACAACTCAAACCCGCGCTCATACCGCGCCACGATGCTCGCCTTGTACGCCGCGTGCTCGGGCCGCTCCAGCGCGGGATCGCGGGCGATGATCTCACCCGCTCCTCGTCGCGCCGCCTCGAGCAGGTCCAGGTCCGTGGCGAAGTTCGCGTAGCGCAGGCTCACGCCGCCCGACTGTCGGGCGCCGGTCAGCTCCCCCATGCCCCGCTCCCGCAGGTCGAGCTCGGCGATCCGAAATCCATCGGTCGTCTCCGTAAACGCCCGCAGCCGGGCCGCCGCCCCCCCGGCATCGGACAGGAGGATGCAGTGGCTGGCCGCGGCGCCACGCCCCACTCGACCGCGCAGCTGATGCAGCTGCGCCAACCCGAACCGTTCGGCGTGCTCGATCAGCATCACCGACGCGTTCGGCACGTCGATCCCGACTTCGATCACGCTGGTCGCCACCAGCACCTGGACGGCGTTATCGCGGAACGCCCGCATCGTGGCGTCCCGCTCGTCGGGCTTCAGACGCCCGTGCACCAGCCCGACCCGGAATTCGGGGTACACCTTCGCGAGCTTCTCCGCCATCGTCGAGGCGGCTTTCAGGTCGGCCTTCTCCGATTCGTCGATCACCGGATAGAGCACGTAGGCCTGCCGCCCGGCCCCGCATTCCGCGCGGATGAACTCGTAGATCTTGGCCCGCGCCGCCTCGGTACGGAGCGCCGTCTTGATCGTCCCCCGCCCCGGCGGCCGCTCGGCGATCGTCGTCACATCGAGGTCGCCGTACAGGGTCAGCGCCAGGGAGCGGGGGATCGGCGTCGCCGTCAGCAGCAGCACGTCCGGCGCATCCCCCTTCTCGGCCAGCGCCGCCCGCTGCTCCACGCCGAACCGGTGCTGCTCGTCGATCACGGCGAGTCCCAAGCGGTGAAAGCGGACCGATTCCTGGATCAGCGCGTGCGTGCCCACGACGATCCGCGCCGCCCCCTGCGCGATGCGCTCCCGCACCGCCGACTTCTCCGCGGCCGACCCCCGGCCCACCAGCAGCTCGGGGCGGATCTCGAGCGGCGCCAGCAGCCGCGTCAACGTGACGGCATGCTGCTCGGCCAGCAGTTCGGTCGGCGCCATGATCGCCGCCTGGTAGCCGTTTTCGACCGCGAGCAGCATCGCGAACAGCGCGACCACGGTCTTGCCGGTGCCCACGTCGCCCATGAGGAGCCGGTGCATCCGCTCCGCCGCCGTCATGTCCGCGGTGATCTCCCGGATCGCCCGGCGCTGATCGCCGGTGAGCTCGAACGGCAGCCGCTCCGCCAGACGCGCCGTGAGCTCCTGCTTCGACACGAAGCGGATGCCGGCGCGCGCCCGTTTGGCGAGGAATCGTGCCCGGGCCTGCACCAGCTGCTGATCGAAGAACTCGTCGAAGGCGAGGCGACGCCGGCCCGCCTCGGCGTCCGCCAGTGTGGACGGCCGGTGCACCCGCTCGAGCGCGGCGCGGAGCTCGGGCAGGTCGAGTGCCGTCCGCTGCCGGGGGTGCGGATCGACGACGAGCGCCAACAGCACGTCCAGGTGCTGGTGCAGCAGGCCACGGATCTGCTTGTGCGACAGCCCCTCCGTGGCGGGATAGACCGGCAGGATCATGCCCTTCTCCGGTGGCGCCTCGCCGGCGTCCGCCAGGATGATGAACTCGCGCGGCACGATCTGACGGCCGTGATAGTAGCGCACCGGACCGGTCACGAGCAGCAGCTGATCCTTGACGATCGTCCGCTCGAGAAACGGTTGGCCGGGCCAGGCGCACTCCAGCGCGCCTGAATCGTCCCGCAGCAAAGCCCGGAACACACGCAGCCCGCGCCGGGTCGGCAGGATGCCCGTGGACACGACCCGGCCCACGGCGGTGACCTCTTCGCCGACGCGCGCCTTGGCCAGCGGACTGAGCGTCGTGGCGTCGATGTAGCGGTGCGGCGCGTGGTACAGCAAGTCGCCCGCGGTGCGGATCCCCAGACGCGCCAGCGCCTCCGCGCGCGCGGGGCCGACGCCTTTCAGGAACTTGACGGGCGAGCGGAGCTCGAGCGCCATCAGCCGCTGACGAGGCGCCGCGCATAGCGCGCGGCGTCGAACGGCTCGAGATCGCCGAGACTCTCTCCGGTGCCGATGAACCGGATCGGCACCGGAATGGCCCGGCGCACGGCCACCACCGCCCCACCGCGCGCCGAGCCGTCCAGCTTCGTCACGATCAAGCCGGTGAGCGGCACCGCGGCGGCGAATTCACGGGCCTGTGCCACGGCGTTCTGGCCCACCGTGCCGTCGAGCACGAGGAGCGATTCGTGCGGCGCACCCGGGCGACGCTTGCCCACGACCCGGACCACCTTCTTCAGCTCTTCGAGAAGTCGTGGCTCGGTGTGCAGCCGTCCGGCGGTGTCCACCACCACCGTATCGCGGCCCCGGGCGAACGCGGCATCGATGGCGTCGAACGCCACCGCCGCGGGATCGCCGCGCCCGTCCTCCGCACCGATGCACGGCACGCCGAGGCGGTCGCCCCACTGCCGCAGCTGGGACACGGCGCCGGCCCGGAACGTGTCTGCCGCGGCGAGCAGCACACGCCGCCCCTCCCCCGTGAGGCGGTGCGCGAGCTTGGCGACCGTGGTGGTCTTCCCGACGCCGTTCACACCATACACCAGCACGATGGTCGGCGGCTCCGCGGCCCGCGCCAAGGCACCCGGATCCGCGGGACCGGCGAGGAGATCCGTCACGGCCCGCTCGAGATGGCTTTCCCGTTCCGCCGCCGGCGCCCGGCGCAGGTTCGCGATCAGCGCTTCCGTCGCGTCCACACCGAAGTCGGCCTCGAGGAGGATCCGTTCCGCCTCCTCGAACGACGCAGCGTCGCCGCGACCGAGAGCGCGCGCCAACCGTTGCCACAGACCCATCAGGGCAGTCCCTGCCGCCGCCGCCAGGCCCACTCCGCGACGAACGCTGCTAACGCGAGGACGTAGAGCCACCACTGGTCCCGGGCGCCGACGTCGCGGCGCGCATCTCCCGGCTCGCCCGCCTGGGGGCCGAGCGTCACCGGCGCGGGACGCCATTCATCGGAGTACTGCTCGACCGCCACGACGCCCCGCTCCGGACCGTCGGTGGCGCGCCAACGATACGCTCCCGGAGCCAGGTGCAGTGCCGCATGTCCCGACGCATCGAATCGCAAGGTGTCGAGATGCGACCGGCCGTCCGCCTCGAGCTCCACGACCGCCGTGGGAGGTGGCGCGCCTTTCGCCCAACGCCACTCGAGCGGCAGTCCGTTCGGAGCTTCGAGAGTCACCGGACCGAACCGCTCCCCACTCCCCACTCCCCGCTCCACCAGCAGCCAATCGGAGACGGCGGCCACGAACGTCCGGTAGGCCTCTCCCGACGCCCCGCCGCGAAAGCCCCAGCGCCACAATCCCGTGCCGGCCACCGTGACGCTCCGGCTTCCGGCCGAATCCCGCACCTGCACGAGCGGCCGGGGCGAGCCGCGGCGGCCCAGCCGCGCGGTGAGCAACACGATCGCGGCGGAATCGACCGGGAGCTCGGTCAGAGCGGCGGCGGGCGGGAGCGAGTCCCACGCCACGCCCGCCAGCGACCCGGCGAGCGGGGACGCCGGCGGCGGGTCCACGTACCAGTCGCCGGGCCGCGCCGTCGTCAGCGCCCAGCGCACGATGCCGGAACGGCGGGGGAACGATGCGAGCGCCGCCGGGTCGCCGATCAGCGCGACCAGCCGCGCTCCCGCCACGGCCCGCGCGACCGCGTCGGTCGCAACCGGGGCCAGCGTGGCGCCGTCGCGCCACCGCCCGGGCTCGGTGCGGGCATAGAGCCGCACCGGAACCCGCGCCACGTCCTCGAGCGTTCGGGCGAAAAAGCGCGACTCCCAGTCGGGGGGCGCGGCCAGCACGACCGCGGTCGGCTGGGGACTCACCTCGATCACGAACAGACGCGCGTCATCGCGCGGCTCGGAATCACCGACGCCGTCGAGGCGGACCTCGAGTGTCTGGAATCCGGGATGGGGGAAGAGGGAAGCGGGAAGGGTGAGTTCTCGCACCATCACCCCACTGTCCGGCACAGGGACGGGGAGGGTCGCCAGGCGACGTCCGTCGACACTGGCCGCGAGCGACGCCCCCTTCCCTCTTCCCCCATCCCGCTTCCCCGCCGTCCCGTACGCCACCCGCAACCGCACCGTGTCCCCCGTGACGACGCGTCGTGGCCCATCGACCGCCGCGACGTAGGCGTCGAATCCGAGGGGGCGTGGCAACACGAGCACCCGCGGTCTGCGGCGCAGATCGGGGGGAAGGTCCGCCGCGTCGGTGACGGCGCCGTCGGTGATGACGACCACCGGGCCACCGCGCGCCGCGGCCGCCGCGAGCCCCGCCGCCAGACGCGTCACGCCGGCGGCGGGCGCCGTGGTGTCGAACGCCGCGACGCCGTCGCCAAAACGCCAGATCGGGCCGCCGACGGCCAGCCGGCGCGCGCTGTCCAGCGCGGCGCGCCAGGGTCCCGCCGGTCCCGCCATGCTGAGCGATGCGTCGAGCAGCACGAGCGGCGGCGCGGTCGTCGGGAGCGGTCGCGAGCGGGTCGGATTGATGAGCAACAGGACCACCGCCCCGACCCCGATGGTGCGCAGCACGGCCAGACCGACGCTCAGACGGCGCACGCCAACGCCTCAGCCAGGGTGAACCGGCCTTCGTGCAGGGCGCGTCCCACGATCGCGCCCGCCAACCGCGCATCCCGCACCGCCCCGATGTCCGCCAGCGTGCCGACGCCCCCGCTCACGACGACCTCGAGTCCCATCTGCGAGACGCGCCGCGCACCATCGATGTCGGGACCGGTGAGCGTCCCGTCGCGGGTCACATCCGTATAGATCACCGTGCGTGCTCCTTGATCGCGCACCCGACCGGCGAGATCCTCGGCCGGCACCGGTGCCGCCGCCTCTCCCCCGCGCGGAGTGACGAGCCCCTGCGTAGCGTCGACGCCGACCGCGACCCGCTCCACGCCGTGGCGGCGGATGAGGCGCCCCGCGAGCGCCGGATCCCGCGCCGCCGCTCCGCACCCGACCACCACGCGCGCCGCTCCCCAGGCAAGCATCTCATCGAGGGCATCCTCCTGGCCCAGCGAGCCGCCGATCTGCACGCGAAGCCGCGTGCCGCCGAGCAAGGCGCGCATCACGTCGCGGTTCGACCCCGTCCCGTAGGCTCGATCGAGATCGACCAGATGCACCCACCGCGCCCCCAGCACGCCGAGCCGCTCGACCGCAGCCGCGGGATCGTCCCCATACACCGACGGGACCGACGTGGCTCCGGTACGGACGTGCGTCACACGCCCGCCCCGGATGTCGACGGCGGGAAAGAGATCCACGATGACGTTGGGGTTAGTCTACGCTGGCGGCGGCGGCCGGGTGCGTGGGCTCGAGCTCGCGCGACAGCCGCACCCGCACCGAGTCGAACGCCGCGCGCAATGCGGTCGGCACCGGCGCGCCGGCGCCGGCCGCGGAGCGTTGCGGGTTGGTGGGCCGGCCGTTGATGAGAAACTCGTAGTGCAAATGGGGGCCGGTCGAGAGCCCCGTCGAGCCGACGTAGCCGATCGTCTCGCCCTGCGCGATGTGCTGCCCGACCTGCAGCCCGCGCGCGAACGCCGACAGATGCCCGTAGCGCGTCCGGATGCCGTTGACGTGCCGCAGCTCGACCAGATTGCCGTAGCCGCCGTCGCGCCCCGCCCGGGTCACGATGCCGTCGGCCGTGGCCCGCACGGGCGTACCGTAATCGGCGGCGTAGTCCACACCCTCGTGCATCCGTTCCGTATGGAGGATCGGGTGCATGCGACCGCCGAACCGGCTCGAGACGCGCCGAAACTGCAACGGCGCGCGCAGGAAGGCGCGCTTCAACGAGCGGCCCACGTCGTCGAAGTAGCCGCCGGCGTCGGATTCGCTCTCGTCGGCGAAGTAGTAGGCGTAGGTGGGGGTGTGCGCCACGTCGACCCGGGCCGCTTCGACCCGGCCGAAGCGTCGCTCTCCATCGGGGGACACGAGTCGGTCGAACAACACCTCGAAGCGGTCGCCGGCCCGCACGTCGCGCGTGAAATCCACTTCCCAGTCGTACACGTCGGCGATGGCCCAGGCGAGCGCCTGCCGTTCCCCGGCGGGCAGGAACGAATCGGGGATCGCCGAGTCGAGCGCTTCGTACAGCGATGTGGTGATCCGGCCCACGACCCGCAGACGCTCGGGCGCCCAGGGGATCGTCTCTTCGCGCTCGCTCCAGCCGCTGTCGCCCCGGCTGTACCACAACCGCCGGTCGGGACCGAGCCGCACCATCATGCGGTCCACCACCGAGTCGGTGAGCGGCTGGCGGAAGTGGAACACCAGTCCGGGGCGGAGGCGGCGGGGGTCGAGTCGCGCCGCCGAGGCGAGAAACGCCGAGTATTGCCCGCCCGTGAGTCCGACGCGCGCGAGCACGTCGGAGAGCGTCTCGCGACGCTCCAGGGTATCGGTGAATTCGCGATAGGCCGTGGTGACCTGGATCGCGGGCGCCCGGACCCCGCGGCGCCACGGCCAGCCGCCGCGGACCACCCACACGGCCCCCGCGACGAGCGCGAGGGCCGCCAGCACGACTCGTCCCCGTCCGCGCATCAGTCCATCTGCCGCCGGATGAACGTGGGGATTTCCATCTCGTTCACTTCCGGCTGCGCGCCTCCCGGCGTCGACGGACGCCGCACCGGCGGCGGTTCGGCCGGCTTCCCCGGCTGGGGCGCGGGACGCGTGGGCCGTTTCTCGAACGGCAGCACGCCCGCCGCGGGGCGCGCCGCCGGCGCTTCCGCCGGCGCCACGGCCTTGTCGAAGCCCGTGGCGATGACGGTCACCCGCAGCTCGCCATGCATCGCCGGATCGGGGACCGCGCCCCAGATGATCTCGGCTTCGTCGCCGGCGGCATCGTGGATCGCCTCGCTGACCTGGGTCACTTCGCCCAGCGTCAGGTCTTCGCCGCCCGTGATGTTGATCAGCACCCCGGTCGCGCCCGCGATCGAGATGTTGTCGAGCAAGGGCGACGAGATGGCCTGTTGCGCGGCTTCCATGGCGCGGTTCTCGCCGCGACCCGTGCCGGTGCCCATCAACGCCGTGCCGCCGTTCTGCATGACGGTGCGGACGTCGGCGAAATCGACGTTCACGAGGCCGGTCACGCAGATAATGGAGGAGATCCCCTGCGTGGCGTGCAGCAGCACCTCATCGGCTTTCTTCAGCGCATCCTGGAACGGGATGCCCTTGCCGACCACAGCGAGCAGCCGCTCGTTGGGCACGACGATCATCGTGTCCACGTGCTTGCGCATCTCGGCGATGCCCATTTCGGCCTGGCGCATCCGCTTGCGCCCCTCGAACAGGAACGGCTTGGTGACGATGCCGATGGTGAGCGCGCCCAGGTCGCGGGCCACCTGGGAGATGATCGGCGCCGCACCGGTGCCGGTGCCGCCTCCCATCCCGCAGGTGACGAACACGAGGTCCGCCCCCTGCAGCGCGTGCAGCGTTTCGTCGCGGTTCTCCTCGATGGCCTGACGGCCGATCTCGGGTCGCGCGCCGGCGCCCAGTCCGCGGGTGAGCTTCTTCCCGATCTGCACCTTCACGGCCGCCCGGTTCTTCTCGAGCGACTGCGCGTCGGTGTTCACGGCGATGAACTCCACGCCCTGCACGCCCTCGTCGACCATGCGGTTGAGGGCATTGCCCCCGCCGCCGCCGACGCCGACGACTTTCATCCGCGCGCTCTGTCCGGACGTTTCTTCCAGTTCGAAGATCATGGCTCCCTCGGGCCCTCGATCAGAAGAAATCCTGCAGCCACCGTTTCAGCGGTCCCAAGACTTTTTCGACGCTGCCGTCCCCCCCACTGCCCGACGCATGGCCCGCGGCCCCCTGCATCAGCCGCCGTGCCGCGTACAGCACCAGCCCTACCGGCACCGCGTAGCGCGGCGCCTGCACACTGTCGACCAGGCCGGAAATGCCGAGATCCGGCGCTCCCGCCCGCACCGGCACGGCGAACACCTCGCGCGCCAGCTCGACCAGTCCCGGCAGGTGCGACGTACCGCCGGTGAGCACCACGCCCGCGGGCAACCGCCCGCCGCCGTAGCCCGCACGCTCGAATTCGCGCCCCACCAGCATGAAGATCTCGTCGAGCCGCTGATGGATGATGTGCGACAGCAGCTCGCGCGACGCTTGCCGCGCTCCCTGCCCCGGGGTGGAGGGGAGATTGATCATCTCCGACGCATCCACCAGCGGAGCGTAGGCGATGCCGTGCCGTTCCTTCAGCCGCTCGGCGTCGGCCTGCGTCACCCCGAGTCCCTGCACGAGATCGTTGGTCACGTGCGCGCCGGCGTACTTCAGCGACGCGACGTGCCGGATCTTCCCCTCGTGGAAGATCGCGACGCCGGTCGAGCCGCCGCCGACTTCGACCAGCGCGACGCCCAACTCCTTCTCGTCGTCGGTCAGCACGGCGTAGGAGGCCGCCAGCGGCTCGAGCACCAGGTCGGCCACGCGATACCCCGCGCGCTGGACCGCCTTGCGCAGGTTCTGCGCGGCCGTGGCCTGGACCGTCACCAGGTACGCCTCCACCTCGAGCCGCATCCCCGTCATGCCGACCGGGTCCGAGATCCCGCGCTGCTGATCGACCATGTACTCCTGCGGGATGTCGTGCAGCAGCTCCTGATCGGGACCGAGCGACACCGCGCGGGCCACTTCGTTCACGCGCGCCACGTCCGCGGGGGTAATTTCGTCCCCGTTGACGGCCACGACGCCCGAGGAGTTGCGCGCCGACACGTGCTCGCCCGCGATCCCGCACGTCACGGCGGCCGCCTTGACGCCCGACATCCGCTCCGCGTCGCGCAGCGCGGCGGTCACCGAGCGGACCGTTTCCTCGATGTCGCGCACCACGCCCCGGCGGACGCCGCTGTTCTTGGCGAGACCCACGCCCAGGACCTTGGCCAACGGCGACCGGGGGATGTCCCCCACGACTTCCGCGATCACCGCGCACGTCTTCGTGCTGCCGAGATCGAGTCCGGCCACGAGGCGGCGGTCGCGGGTCATGCGCCGCCTCCGGCCGTGCGGCGCACCACGATCTGTCCGGCGTAGCGGGCGTCGAGCTCGGCGTAGGAGCGCGACCGCGCCGCGAGATCGTTGGCCACCAGCACCACCGCGCGGATGATCTCGGGACCCGCGTCCCCGCCCACCAGGACGCGCCGCGCGCCCAGCTGGAGCACCACGTCGCCGCGCGAGGCGCGAGCGGCCGTGATCTCCTCGAACAGCGTCGGATCCACGGACTGGACCAGCGCGAGCATGCTCACGAGCCCCGAGTCGGCGCTCGCGGCGACCGGAAGATCGACCGGCGCCCGGGACGGATCGTACGGCAGCGCGTGACCCGCGCCGTCCACCACGGTGAGCGGGCCGCCGTCGGTTCCCGGCACGAGCGCGATCGGCTCGACTTCGCGCACGATCACCTTGAGCGCCCCGGGCAGATGGCGCACCACACGGGCGTCGGCGATTCCGGGCAGCGCCCGCAGTCGGCTCGCCAGCACGTCGGGATCGTCGAACACGCTCGCCCGAGGCGTGAGGCGCAGCGCCCCGATCAGCGCCGCGGGGGCCGAGTAGCGCACGCCGACCAGCTCGATCTGCCGCACCCGGAAAAATCCGGCGTGGCGCAGCAGTCGCGGCAGCACGAGCCAGGCGCCGAGCACGAGGCCAACGCCGATGAGGATGCGCCGGCCGAGTGGTGTCACCGGTTCCCCCTCGTCCCGCTGCCCGCCGCCGGTTGCCCGAGCAATGCGAGAAGGTCCGGGCCGACCCGCGTGACGTCACCCGCCCCCAGCGTCAGCACCACGTCGCCCGATTGCACGTCGTGCGCGACGCGGCCGGCCAGTGCCCGCCGGTCGGTCACCGTCACGGGACTCCGCCCGCCCGCCCGCGCGCCCGCAGCCACCAGCTCCGACGTCACGCCGGGGAGCGGCTGCTCGCGCGCCGCATAGACGGGAGCGAGAAACACGGCGTCCGCCGCCGCGAGCTCTCGCCCCAACGCCGCGCCGTGCAGCGCGGTGCGGGAATACAGATGGGGTTGGAACACCGCGACGATCCGGCGTCCCGGGAATGCCTGCCGCGCCGCGGCGAGCGTGGCCCGGACTTCGGTCGGATGGTGCGCGTAGTCGTCCACGACCGTCACCCCGCCCGCCTCCCCCACGCGCTCGAAGCGGCGCGCCGCACCGGTGAACGATGCCAGCGCGTCCACGGCGGGCCCGAGCTCCGCGTCCAGCGCGGCCACCGCCCCGAGCGCGGCGGCCGCGTTACGCACGTTGTGGAGCCCCGGGACCTGGAGTCGCAGCGCCACCGCACGGCCACCCGGCAGCGTAACGCGGGCGCGCGAGCCGTCCGGCCCGAGCTCGACCGCGCTGATGCGGATATCGGTTCCCGACTCCGTCCCCACACGCCACACCGGCCCCGGCAGCGCGGCGGCGACGCGGGCGGCTCCCGGATCGTCGGTGCCGACGATCGCGCGCGCCGCGGGAGTCGCGAACTGCACGAACGCGCGTTCGAGCGCCTCCGTGCTGCCGCCGTAGCATTCCAGGTGATCGGCTTCGACGTTGTTGATCAGCGCCACCGTGGGAGAGAGAGAGAGAAACGCCTTGTCGAACTCGTCCGCTTCGACGACGTAGAGTGACGTCCCGCCGATGCGCGCGTTGCCGCCCCAGACGGCGATACGCCCGCCCACGAGGCCCGTCGGATCGCGCCCGGCCGCCACGAGCGCCTGCGTGCACATCGCCGTGGTCGTCGTCTTGCCGTGCGTCCCCGCCACGGCGACCACGGTGGCCCCGGAGACGACGGCGCCCAGCGCATCGGCCCGACGCATCACGGCGAGCCCCTGCGCCCGTGCACGAGCCAACTCCGGGTGGTCGGTCGGGACCGCCGCCGTCACCACCACCGCTCGCGCCTCGTCCAAATGCGCCGGATCGTGCCCCTGCCAGACGGGCACACCGAGCGCTTCCAGGTCAGCAGCACCAGAAGTGTCGTTGTCACAACCAGTTATGGGCACCCCGCGGAGCTTGGCCAACAGCGCCAAGGCACTCATCCCCGCTCCAGCGATGCCCATGAAGTGGACGGGTCGGAAATCGCCGTCGGGTGCAAACAAGGTCATCTGTGGGAGGCTAATATAAGGATTTTACGCGACTTAGAAAAGAGCCGCTGCTACAAATCGACGAGTGTCAAAATATTTGACATGATCTCCGCGGCCGCGTTCGGTCGCCCGCGCGCGAGCGCCTGGGCGGCCAGCGCCGCGCGACGCTCCGGATGTTGCAGCAGACGATGCACCGTCGACGACAGCGTGCGACCCGACAGATCGAACTCCGGGAGGAGCACGGCCGCACCCGCGTCCGCGAGCGCGCGCGCGTTGTAGCGCTGATGATCGGCCGCCGCCGACGGCAACGGCACGAGCACGCTCGCCTTGCCCCACGCGCACACCTCGGCCACCGTCATCGCGCCTGCGCGGCAGAACACGACGTCGGCGACACGATACGCCCGCGCCATCGGATCGAAGAATCCCTGCACGACGACGCGTCCCGGCACCGCGTAGCGCGCGAACGTGCTCGCGTGCACCGGTCCCGTGCCCCACAGCAGATTCACATCGCTCAGCCCGTCGTGCTCCAACGCGCCGGCGACGGCGTAGTTCAACGCCCGAGCGCCCTGACTGCCGCCGAACACGAGCACCGTCGGCCGTTCGGGGGCGAGTCCGAACGCCGCGATCGCC
>JBGQHV010000031.1:0-23947 GCA_041498155.1 Gemmatimonadota bacterium
CATGTCGCACGCCGTGACGGCGCGCTACATTCGCGTCCATGATCGAGATTCGCCGCGCGGCGCCGGCCGACGCCGATCGTCTCGCGCCGCTGTTCGACGCCTACCGCCGGTTCTACGGCCGGGACGCGGACCTCTCGCTGGCGCGCCGATTCCTCGCCGAACGACTCGAAAAAGGCGAATCGGTCGTGTTCCTCGCCATGCAGGACGCGACACCCTGCGGCTTCACGCAGCTCTACCCGCTGTTCTCCTCGCTCTCCTGCCGCCCCAGTTGGATCCTGTCCGATCTGTTCGTGGATCCCTCGGCCCGGCGTTCCGGCGTGGGACGTCGCCTGATGGAGACGGCCCACACGTTCGCCCGCGGACAGGGCGCCGCCACCGTCGAGCTGGAAACCGCGCACACCAACACCGCCGCGCAGGCGCTGTACGAGGATATGGGGTACCAGCACGACCTCGAGTTCCGTCACTACGTGCTGTCGCTGTAGCCGGTCTACCATCCACGGAGGGCGCTCCAATGTCCGTTGCCAAGGTCACTGAAATCACGTCCACGTCGACGAAGGGCTTTGACGATGCCGTGCAAGCCGGCATTGCCCGCGCGAACAAGACGCTGAAGAACATCAAGGGCGCCTGGATCAAGGGGATGAAAGTGGATATCGAGAGCGGGAAGGTCACCAGCTACCGGGTGGACCTGAAGGTCACCTTCATTCTGACCGATTGACGGTACGCTCACTGCCGCGCGGATTCCCGAGTCGCTACGGCGTGCCGGTGCTGCACGCCGTCGACCCGGAGATCTTCCGGCGACGCTACTTCACGCACTGCCTGCAGTGCACGTTCTGCCACGACTGGTGCTGCCAGTTCGGGGTGGACGTGGATCGCGACCACGCGGAACGCATCCTGTCCCACGCGGACGCGCTCGAAGCGTACACCGGCATTCCCCGGGACCGCTGGTTCACGGAGGAGCGCGAGGCGGATCCCGATTCCCCCGGCGGAGAAACCTGGCGGACCAGTGTCATCGACGGCGCGTGCGTCTTTCTGAACCGCCGGGGCAGAGGATGCCTGCTCCATGCCTTCTGTCTGGAGCAGGGCATCGACCACCATGACCTGAAATCGATCGTGGACACCCTGTTTCCCCTGACCTTCGAGGACGGCGTGCTGTGTCCGGCCGTCGAGGCACACGACGACGAGCTGGTGTGCCTCGGCACCGGCCCGACCCTGTACCGGGGGATCCGCGAGGAAGTCCGCTACTACTTCGGGGACGAGATCGTGGCGGTGCTGGACGCGATGGAATCCGAGGGACGTTAGGTTTCCGCATGCTCTTCGTCCTCGACAACTACGACTCGTTCACCTACAACCTGGTGCAATACCTCGGGGAGCTCGGGGAGCAACCGGTCGTGTACCGCAACGACGCGCTCTCGGTGGATGACGTGCTCGCGCTGAAACCCGACGCCGCCGTGCTGTCGCCCGGGCCCGGCGTTCCGGGAAAGGCGGGCATCCTGGTTCCCCTGGTGCGGGCATTGGCCGGCCAGGTCCCCGTGCTTGGCGTCTGCCTCGGCCACCAGGCGATCGGGGAGGCCTTCGGCGGCCACGTCGTACGCGCCGACCGGCTGATGCACGGCAAGACCTGCCCCGTCGAGCATCTGGCCGACGAGCTGTTCGACAGCATCCCCTCCCCGTTCACGGCGATGCGCTACCACTCGCTGGTCGTCGAATGGGCCGGGCTGCCCCATGACTTGATCGTGACCGCCTGGTCCGGCGATCGCGGCCGCGGCGGCGAGATCATGGCGATGAAACACCGCCAATTCCCGGTGTACGGCGTGCAGTTCCACCCGGAATCGATCGGCACCGAGCACGGGAAGCGGCTGCTGGAGAACTTCCTGAAAGTGGCGCACGCCGAGGCCTAGGGCCCTAGGGCCGCAGCGACACCACCGGACTGTACGCCCCCAGCAACGTACGGCTCCACCACGCCCCGGTGGCCCGACGCTCCGCTGGTGTCGTGAAACGGTAATCGTACAGCAGCGCGCGCACGTAGCGGGGCGGGTGATCGGGGAACGGATTCCCGGCGAGGAGGCGCAGCACCGCCGGCGACCCCTGCAGCAGCCGGACGAGCAGGCCCTGGAACCAGGGCGTCGCTTCGTATTCGCTCAGCGCGGCGAACCACATTTGCCAGTCGAGCCGCGGCTGATGCGGCTCCACGAACCCGGGACGCCGGCTCACGTCGCCGGGCTTGTACTTGAGCTCATACGGCCGCCACGTGACGGCGTCATCGCTTCCTTCCAGCACGATCTCGCGCCGCACCGTCGTCATCACCCGAAACAGCCCGTACCCGTTGATGCTGCGCAGCGGCTCGAGCCACCCCAGGACCACGCCGGGTGGACCGCCACTCGGCGGCCCTGGGGCGAGCGTCTGGACGAACCGCAACGTGCTCGTCACGAGCAGCACCACGCCGAACGAAATCGCCACGACCCCGGACGCTCGCCAGGCGTCGCCGCTCCCGGGGGCGCTCCCGCGCAGCAAGGCATCGGGCAGGACGCGCGCCCACAGCTGGTCATCGATCAACAGCAGTGCCAGGGCGATGGTGAGCAGATTGAAGAAATTGTAGTTCCCGGTCGCGAAGATCCCGAGCTGCATCAGGACGATCCCGACGCACGCCACCAGTCGCAGCGGACGCGGCCCGAAGATGAGCAGCGGGAACCCGATCTCCAGCACGAACGTCGCCAGCACCGACACCCGTTTCAACCACGCCGGCAGCTGCTGCATGAACCAGGCGGTCCACGTCGGCAACGGCTGCGTCCAGAAGTGGTAATCGAGCGCCGTGAGGTGCCGCCACGTGGGATCCCCCCAGGTCAGTTTGACCAGACCGGACGCGAAGCTGAGACGGAACAGCAGCCACCACAGGAGCACCAGCCCGAGCGCCGACACCGCACCACTCGCGCGATCAGGGAGGAGGTGCCGCGGGGCCACGAAGAGCGCCAGTAGCGCCGTTTCGAGCAACAGCACGTCCCACTGAAATGAGAGGAAGTCCCGCCCCACGACCGTGAGGGAGAGGTACAGCGCCCACAAGACGACCAGCATGACCGTCGGCGCGAGATCGGCGACCAGCGCGAGCGCCGCGGCGGTCCCCAGCGCGCATACGACGGTCAACGCCGTGTCGCTGGCGTTGACCCAGAGCAGGGTGGGGAGCAGTCGATAGCGCTCAGGGCCGAGCTGCGCCTGCGCGGACCGCAACAGATCCTGGGCCGGGAGGATGCCCTGGCTCCCGATCAGTCCCTTCACCTGTACCCAGAGCGACACGAAGGCGATCAGGAAGATCAGACCGAGCGCCCGCAGGAAGATCCAGCGAGACACAGCGTATGTGGACCCACGCGAGGACCCGACCAGCCACTGGAGTGCGGCGTCGCAGGCCTCGAGCGCGGACCTGCCGGTGGACACGGCTTGATCGAGCATTCACCTGGAAACTAATCGGTCATGACTTGTCCCCGCGGCACAGATTTTGTATCTTGCCCCGTGCCCGTCCTTGGCGTGATTCCTGCTCGGCTGGGCTCCAGCCGCCTGCCTCGCAAGCCCCTCCGGCTCCTCGCCGGAGAACCCCTCGTCCTCCGCGTCGCCCATCGCCTCCTCGACCTCGACGTGTGCGACCGGGTCGTCGTCGCCACCGATGCTCAGGAGATCGCCGACGTCGTGCGGGGCGCCGGGGTGGAGGCCACGTTGACGGCGACGACGCACGAGTCAGGCACGACACGCGTCGCCGAAGTCATTGCCAAGAAAGAGTATGCAGCCTTCGACCTCATCCTGAATGTTCAGGGGGACGAGCCGCTGGTTGCGGCCGCCGCGGTGCAGGGGACGCTCGCCCGGCTGCGCGCGGGCGACCCGATCGGCACCGCCGCCGGAACCCTGGAGCGGCGCTTTGCGGCCGATCCCAACCGGGTGAAGGTCGTGGTGGGGCCCCCTCCCGGCAACCGCGCCGTGTACTTCTCCCGGGCGCCGATTCCATTCGACCGCGACGCCACCGGGGACGTCCTCTATCATCAGCATGTGGGGGTGTACGGCTACACGCGGGAGGCGCTGGGCCGCTGGGTGCGCCTGCCCCCCGTTCCGGAAGAGCGGTGGGAGCGCCTGGAGCAGCTCCGGCCGCTGTTGCACGGCATGCCGATCGGCGTGGCGCTGTTCGACGAGTCGCCCGCGCCCGGTGTGGACACCGCCGAGGACCTCGAATGGGCGGAGCAGGCCCTGGCCCGGCCCCTGAGGGAGGTGAGTCCGTGAGCTCGACGAAGTACGTGTTCGTGACCGGCGGCGTGGTGAGCTCCCTCGGCAAGGGAATCGCCGCGGCATCGCTCGGGCGGCTGCTCGCCGAGCGCGGTCTCAAGGTGACGATCCAGAAGTTCGATCCGTACATCAACGTCGATCCCGGCACCATGTCGCCGTTCCAGCACGGCGAAGTGTACGTGACCGACGACGGCGCCGAGACGGATCTCGATCTCGGGCACTACGAGCGGTTCATCGATCGCTCGCTCTCCCAGGTGAACAACGTGACGACCGGCCGGATCTACCTCTCGGTCATCACGAAAGAACGTCGCGGCGAGTATCTCGGCTCAACAGTGCAGGTGATCCCGCATATCACCGACGAGATCAAGTCGGCGATCCGGCGCCTCGCCCCCGACCACGACGTGGTCATCACGGAGATCGGCGGCACCGTCGGCGACATCGAATCGCTGCCGTTCCTCGAAGCGATCCGTCAGTTTCGCCAGGACGTGGGGCGGGAGAACACCCTGTTCATCCACCTCACCCTCGTGCCCTATATCGCCGCCACCGCCGAGCTCAAGACGAAGCCGACGCAGCACTCGGTGCGCGAGCTGATGCAGATCGGAATCCAGCCCGATTTCCTCATTTGCCGCACCGAACGCCCGCTGTCCGAAGAGCTGAAGCGCAAGATCGCCCAGTTCTGTAACGTGGACTTCGGCTGCGTGGTGGAGAGCCCCGACGTCAAGACGATTTACGAGATCCCGCTGCGGCTGCACGAGCAGGGCCTCGATAAGGAAGTGTGCACCCGGCTCCACCTGGACACCAAGGAGCCCGACCTGCGCGCCTGGGGCGCGATGGTGGACAAGATCTTGCACCCCGAGCGCCGCGTGCGGATCGCCGTCGTCGGGAAGTACACCGAGCTCGCCGACAGCTACAAGAGCATCAACGAAGCGTTGATCCACGGCGGCATCGCCCACGAGTCCGGGGTGGACGTCAAGTGGATCGCCTCGGACCGCTTCACCGACCAGGAAACGACGGGCGAGCTGCTCGCGCCGTTCGACGCGTTGCTCGTGCCAGGGGGCTTCGGCGTGCGCGGCGTGGAAGGCATGGTCGAAGCGATCCGCTGGGCGCGCGAGCACCAGCTGCCCTTCTTCGGGATCTGCCTCGGGATGCAGGTCGCGATCGTCGAATTCGCGCGGAACGTCTGCCACATTCCCGATACGAATTCCAGCGAATTCGCTCCGGAGTGCGCCAACCCCGTGATCGCGTTGATGTCGACGCAGCAGGGCATTCAGGAGATGGGCGGCACCATGCGGCTCGGCGCCTACCCGGCCCGCCTGCGGCCGGGGTCGCGCGTGGCGCAGGTCTACAATGCCACCGAGGTAAGCGAGCGCCACCGGCACCGCTACGAGGTCTCCAACGCCTACCGCGACGTCCTCGCCGAGTACGGCATGCGCTGCTCGGGACTGTCGCCCGACGGATCGCTGGTCGAGATGATCGAGCTGCCGGAGCACGCGTGGTTCATCGGGTGCCAGTTCCACCCCGAGCTCAAGTCCCGGCCCATGCGCCCACATCCCCTGTTCGCCGGCTTCATCGGCGCCGCGCTCGCGGGCCGCACCGTGCGCCCGTCGGCCGCAGGCGTGCCCGCGTCCCTGGCCGCCCGCTCGAGCGGCTGACATGCCCCAGTTCGGCGACGGCTCGGCCCCGTTCCTGATCGCGGGGCCCTGTGTGATCGAATCCGACGCCCTGAACCTTCAGGTCGCCGAAGCGCTCGTGGCGCTCGGGGCCAGCACCGGATTGCACGTCATCTACAAGGCCTCCTTCGACAAGGCCAACCGCTCCCGGCTCGCGGCGAAACGGGGCCCCGGCCTGGACGAAGGGTTGCGCGCGCTCGAACGGGTGCGGGCGGCGACCGGCCTCCCGCTGCTCACCGACGTCCACGAAGTCGCTCAGGTGGCCGCCGCCGCCGAAGTCGCCGACGTGCTGCAGATCCCCGCCTTCCTGTGCCGCCAGACGGACCTGCTGGTGGCGGCCGGGAAGTCGGGGCGGGCGGTGAACGTGAAAAAGGGGCAGTGGATGGCGCCCGAGCAGATGGCCGGCGCGGTCGAGAAGGTGCGCGGGGGAGGTGCGGCGGAAGTGGCCGTGACGGAACGGGGCACCTTCTACGGCTATGGAGACCTCGTGGTGGACATGCGCAGCTTCGCCCGGCTGCGCGCGGCGTGCGGCACGCCGGTCGTCTTCGACGCCACCCATGCGGTGCAGCAGCCGGGGCGGGGCGACGACGGCGCGAGCGGTGGCCTGCGCCAGTTCATTCCGCCGCTGCTCTACGCGGCGGCCGCGGCGGGCGCGGACGGGTTCTTCCTCGAGACGCATCCCGACCCGGCCCACGCACCGAGCGATGGACCGAACATGCTCTCCCTCGAGGAGCTGCCCGGAGTGGTGGCGCTGGCCCTCGACGTCTGGCAGCGGGTTCGCGGAGCGCCGGTCCGTGCTTGACGCAGCGCTGGCCCGTCGACTGCGCCTCGTCGGCTTCGACGTGGACGGCGTCCTCACCGACGGCGGCGTCTATCTCGGACGCGTCGGCGACCACGCCGTGGAGTTGAAGCGGTTCGACATTCAAGACGGCATGGCGGTGAAGCTGCTGCGCGCCGCCGGCCTCACGGTGGTCGTGGTGAGCGGACGCGTGTCGGAGGCGACCACGCTGCGGGCACGCGAGATCGGCGTCGACGAGGTGATCCAGGACGACGCCGCGGCCAAGCTCCCGGCGTTCGAGGCGATCCTCGCGCGGCGCGGGATCAGCTTCGACGAATGTGCCTTCGCCGGGGATGACCTCGCCGACCTGCCGCTGCTCACGCGGGTTGCGTTCCCGATCGCCGTCGCGAACGCGGTCGGCGAAGTGAAGGCCGCCGCCCGGCACATCACCATCGCCCCGGGGGGCCACGGCGCCGCACGGGAGATCGCCGAGACGATCCTCAAGGCCAAGGGGGCGTGGGACGCTCTGGTCCGCCAATACTTGGAGGAGCGGGGCGATGCCGCCCGGCACGGCGCCCGATCTCGTTGAGCGGGGTCGCCGCGTCCTGGCGCTCGAAGGCGACGCGATCCTGCGCGTCGCCCGGGAGCTCGGCGCGTCGTTCGCGCGCGCGGTGGAGCTGCTGGCGGCCGCGCGCGGGCGCTTGATCGTCTCGGGCGTGGGGAAGTCGGGGCTTATCGCGCGCAAGATCGCCGCGACGTTCACCTCGACCGGTACGCCGGCGGCGTTCCTCCATCCAGTGGACTCGCTCCACGGGGACCTGGGGATCGTGGGACGGGACGACGTGGCCGTGCTACTCTCCAAGAGCGGCGAGTCCAACGAGCTGTTCGGGCTGGTGGAGCAGCTGCAGCGCCTCGGCGTGCCGATCGTCGCCGTCACCGGTGGACCGGCGTCGTCGCTCGCCCGGGCCGCCACCGTCGTGCTCGACGCGGGGGACGCCGAAGAGGCCTGCGCCGAGACGCTGGCGCCCACCACGAGTACCGCCGTGGCGCTGGCGCTGGGGGATGCCCTCGCCGTGGCCCTGCTCGAGGTCAAGGGATTCCGGCGCGAGGACTTCGCGGCGCTCCACCCGGGCGGGTCGCTGGGGCGGCGGCTGTTGCTGCGGGTGGGGGACGTGATGCTGTCGACCGGGCTGCCGACGCTCGCGCCCGAGCGTCCGATGCGCGAGTGCGTCGTGTTGCTCGCGGAGAAGCGCGGCACCGTGGCGGTCGTGACCCTGACCGGCGAGCTCGCGGGGATCGTGACGGCGGGCGATCTGACCCGGCTGATGGAGCGGACCGACCAGTTTCTCGATCTGCCGGTGCGTGAGGTGATGACGCGGACCCCAAAGACGACCACCGCCGACACGCTCGCGTCGGCCGCCGTCGAGCTGATGGAGCGCCACGGCATCATGGCGTTGCCCGTCCTGGACGGGGGAAAGAAGATCGTGGGCATGGTCCATCTGCATGATCTCATGAAGGCAGGAGCGGTGTAGATGCGAAAGACGTCTCTCCTCTCGACGTTGTTCGTCTCGACGTTTCTCGTCTTGACGTCGCTCGTCTTGACGTCGTCTTGCAGTTCCGGCGTCAAGCCGACCGCCACCGTGACGGCCGCCGACACCGCCGATCAGGTCCTGATCAACATGACCCACTACCTCACCAGTAACGGGGTCGTCCGGGCCCAGGTGCGTGCCGATTCCGCCTACTTCTATCAGCCCCTCGAGGTCGCCGAGCTGCGCAACGTGCACATCACGTTCTACGGCACCGACGGCAACGAGACGTCCACCATGACCGCTCGTGAAGGCACCTATCACTGGGCCACGGGCGACATGGAGGGCCGCGGCAACGTGATCGTCGTGGGCGCGGGAGACGGGCGCACGCTCAAGAGCGAGGTGATGCGCTACCGGCAGGCGACCAACCAGGTCTCCTCCGACCAGGCGTTCATCTTCGACGCCCCGGGACGGCACGTGGAGGGTGACGGGTTCGTGTCGGACCCCAATTTCCGCAACGTCACCGCGCAACGGCCGAGGGGCAGCGGCGGCCATTTCACACTGCCCAACCAGTGATCGTCCCCGTTCTCCTGCTCTCGCTGCAGCAACCCGTGGCGGCACCGCCGCCGGCGGATTCGAGCCGCGGGCGTCCCTGCGTCCTGGTCGTGGACACCGTGGGGCACCAGGGGCGACAGGTGGAGGTCGCCCCCGGCGTGCAGAACATCTATGCGGGCGGCGGCGTGCGGGCGCACTGCCAGGGAACGACCACGACCCTGGCCTCGGACAGCATGGTCTGGATCGCCCCCGCGAACCGGCTGGACCTCATCGGCACGGTCCGCATCCGCGATACCTCCATGACGCTGGATGCCAACCTGGCCTCCTATTACCGGCTCGAGGAGAAGCTCGAGGCGCACAACAACGTCGTGGCGGTGAACAGGAGCAACGGCTCGGTGCTGCGCGGCCCCAACCTCACCTACTGGCGGTCCGCGGCCGGCATCCGCGATACGGTCGAGATGTTCGCCACGCAGCGGCCCACGATTCAGTATCGGGGCGGCGGCGCGGCCGACACGACCGAGCCCTATGTCATCGTGGCGGACCGGGTCCGGTTCAGGGGCAACGACCGCATGTGGTCCGGCGGCAAGTCGACCATCGATCGCAGCGACTTCGCGGCGCAGGCCGACTCCATGCTGCTCGATCAGACGGTCGGGCAGGGCGTCCTGGTCGGCAGCCCGAAGGTCCAGGGGAAGGGCGCGCAGAGCTACACCCTCACCGGCACGCGCATCGAGCTGGCGCTCGTGGCCCGGGAGATCCGTAGGGTCAAAGCCCTGGGCAACGGCAAGGCCACGAGCGTCGACTGGGTGTTGACCGCCGACACGGTCCACCTCGCGATCGAGCGCCGCAAGCTGCAACAGGCGTTCGCGTGGGGAACCGTCTCACGCCCGCACGCCGTCTCGGCCCTGCAGGACATCCGGGCCGACTCCCTCGCGCTCGACGTGCCGGACCAGGTGCTCACCGAGGGCCGCGGGTTCGGCCGGGCCTTCTCCGCTTCGAAGCGCGATTCCACCGTTCCCGGCGTGCGCGGGACGTGCAGCGGCGACAACACCGATTGTCTCTCGAGCTGCCTCGGCACCTCGGTGGACTGCATCGCCGGCGACACGCTGACCGCGCGGTGGGCCCAGGAGCGCGACTCGACGGGAACGCCCCGCAGCCGCATCCACCGCATCATCGCCCGCGGGTCGGCCCGCGCGCTGACGCACATGTACGGGCGCGATTCGACCAGCGCCCCGGCGTTGAACTACTCGCGCGGCAAGACCATCGATATCGTTCTGAAGCAGGCGCACATCGACCGGGTCACCGTCGGCGGGCGGGCCGACGGCGTGCACCTGGAGCCTCGTCCACCGGTTCCCGATTCCACTGCCAAGAAGGACTCTACGTGACCCGTCTCGAGACGCTGCTCGCCGCCCGGGACTCCTCGCTGCCGCTCGCCGTTGCCGCGCTCCTCCAGGTGGCCGACGAACGGGGGCATGCCCCGTTCGGCGCTCTCGCCGTGGATTACCGCGAGAAGTTCCTGCAGGTCCGCGCGCGGGTTCACGGCATGGCGCTCGAGGAGTCGGGGAGCCTCTCGGTGGACGAGGCACGCGAGTACCTCCGCGCCTCGGTGCTGCCCCGCCTCGCGCTGGACCATATCGTCGCGCTCCCCACGGAATGGCGCGACGACGCCCTGGTCGCGGTCGTCGCCGAGCTGGTGCCGGGATCCGCGGCGGATCGCCCGGCGCTGGTCGATCGGCTCGTCGCCGCCGCCACGGCCACCTTGGAGCGGGCCGAAACGACCGGGGTGAGCGCGCCAGCCGTCGCGCGGCAGGGAAGCCGGATCGAAAGCGCGGGGCTCGTCAAGGCGTACAAGGGGCGCCGGGTCGTGGACGAGGTGAGCATCGAGCTGCAGCAGGGCGAGATCGTCGGTCTCCTGGGCCCCAACGGCGCCGGGAAGACCACCGTGTTCTACATGTTCACGGGCCTCATCCGGCCGGAGCAGGGCACCATTCATCTGGACGGCCAGGACATCACGGCCGAGCCGATGTACCGCCGGTCGCGCGCCGGGCTCGGGTATCTCGCTCAGGAGCCCTCGATCTTCCGCAAGCTCACGGTGGAGCAGAACGTCCTGGCGATCCTCGAGACCCTGCCGATCGACGCGGCCGAGCGCGCCGCGCGACTGGAGCGGCTGCTCGACGAGCTCGGGGTCAAACACTTGCGGCGCCAGAAGGCGTACCAGCTGTCCGGCGGCGAGCGGCGCCGGCTCGAGATCACCCGCGCGCTGGTCACTCAGCCCAAGTTCCTGCTGCTGGACGAGCCGTTCGCGGGCGTCGACCCCATCGCGGTGCACGACATTCAGACGATCGTCGCCGGGTTACGCCAGCGCGGCATCGGCGTGCTGATCACCGATCACAACGTGGAGCAGACGCTCGACATCGTCGATCGGGCCTACATCATGTTCGAAGGTCGGGTGCAGGTGTCGGGCACGGTGCGCGAGCTCGTCTTCGACGACCAGGTGGCCCATCGCTACCTGGGCCCCACGCTCACGGCCCGGCTCCGCGCCCGGCTGGGGCAGGCCGCGTGAAGCCCGGTCTGCAACAGCATGTCGGGATGCGGCAGGACCTGCGCATCAATCCACGCCTGTTCCAGGCGATGGATCTGCTGTACATGCCCCTGCTCGACCTGCAACAGCACCTGAAGCAGGAGCTGCTCGGCAACCCGTTCCTGGAAATGGTGGAGACGGAGGAAGAGCCCGAGGAATCCGCGAGCACGACGGCGGAGAAGGAAAAGGCGGAGAAGGAGAAGCAGGGGGACGACGAGCCCAACTGGGAGGATATCCTCCTCGACGACGGCGCCGAGGCGATGGCCGGGCGCCGCGATCTCTCCGAGGCCCGCGAGTACACGGAGCCCGTCTCGGTCGAGGCGCGTGACCTCTCGGATCACCTCAAGGACCAGGTCCAGATGCTGGACCTCTCGCCCCGCGAGCGGCTGCTCGCCGAGGAGTTCCTCGGCAACATCGCCGAGGACGGGTACCTCGGCGCGACGCTCGAGGAGATCGTCACCGGCGCGAACAAGATGCTCGAGGACTTCGCGGAACACCGGGATGGGGACGCCGAGGTCCAGCTCTACACGACGGCCGAGGCCGAAGCGATGCTGCGGATCATCCAGACGCTCGATCCGCCCGGAGTGAGCGCCCGCGACCTGCGCGAGTGCCTGCTGCTGCAGCTCGAGGACAAGAAGCAGACCGACACCCTGGCCTACCGGCTCGTGAAGGACGCCTGGGAGGATCTCAAGAACCATCGCTGGTCGGACCTCGGCAAGCGCTTCGGCATCGAGCCATCCGAGGTACAGCGCGTGGCCGACGTCCTCGCGAAGCTCGACCCCAAGCCGGGCCTCCAGTACGCCGCCGCCAATGACACCTACATCACCCCCGACCTCACGGTGGAGAAGATCGGCGACGCCTATCACGTGACGCTCAACGACGGGGGGTTGCCGCGGCTCCGCATCTCGAAGACCTACCAGGACATCGCGCGCGACCGCAAGCAATTCAAGGGCGAGAACAAGGACTTCATCAATCAGCGCCTGAACAGCGCCCACTGGATGATCCAGGCGATCGAGCAGCGGCGGCAGACGATGCTCAAGGTGATGAACTTCATCGTCGACCGGCAACGCGAGTTCTTCGAAAAGGGCGTCGAGTATCTCCGGCCGCTGACGCTGCGCGAGGTCGCCGACGTCATTAGCATGCACGAAAGCACGGTGAGCCGGGTGACGAACGAAAAGTACGTCCAGACGCCGCGCGGCCTGTTGCCCCTCAAGTTCTTCTTCTCGAGCGGCCTCCAGACCTCGACCGGCGAAGACGCGAGCGCCCGGTCGATCAAGGCGCAAATCCAGAAGTTGGTGGCCGACGAAGACACGAAGGACCCGCTCACCGACCAGCAGATCGTCGAGATGTTCGGGAACAAGGGCGTGCGCATCGCGCGCCGCACCGTCGCCAAGTACCGCGACCAGCTCAACATCCTCCCCGCGCGCATGCGGCGGCGGCTGTGAGCCTCGCCACGGGCACCGCCCGGCCCGACGTGAGCGTCCTCGTCCCCGCCAAGGACGAGGCGGAAAACCTGCCGGAGCTGGTGCGCCTGGTACGCGAAGCGCTGCTGCCCCAGCCGTACACGTGCGAGCTCCTAGTGATCGACGACGGCAGCCGCGACGACACCCCCGACGTGCTGCGCCGACTCGCGGCCCAGCACCCGTTTCTCAAGGTGCTCACGCATCGCTCCCAACGGGGGATCGCCGACGCGCTGCGCAGTGGCGCGGAAGCCTCCACCGGCCGCGTTCTCGTCTTCTGGCCCGCCGATCTCCAGTATCTCCCGGCCGACATCCCGACGTTGGTGGCGCCCATCCTGGCCGATGAGGCCGATATCGCCACCGGCGCGAAACAAGGCCACTACGACAAGCGGTTCGTCTCCGCCGTGTACAACCGGCTGTGCCGCTGGCTGTTCGGGGTGCGCGTCACGGACTTGAACTCCGTGAAGGCGTACCGGCGGGAGGTCATGGACGTGATCCCGCTGCGGCCCGACTGGCATCGGTTCATGGTCGTGATCGCCGCGGGGCAGGGGTTCCGGCTCACCGAGCGCCCGGTGCCGCTGCACCCGCGCCGGGCCGGGAAATCCAAGTTCGGCATCGGCCGTATCCCGGTCGGCGTGCTCGATCTCCTGTCGGTGTGGTTCCAGCTGCGCTTCGGGCGCAAGCCGATGCTGTTTTTCGGAGTGACCGGGGCGCTCCTCGTGTTTCTCGGCTTCCTGGTCGGGGTGTGGGAGATCGTCCAGCGATATGTCTACCAGCAGGGCAATCGCGCGTTTTTGTATCTCGTGTTGCTCCTGGTGATCGCCGGCCTCATCCTGTTCGGTTTCGGGTTCGTCGGCGAGCTGGTGGCGGGGCAGCGCGAGGAGCTCCGGGCGCTGCAGCGAGAGATCGAGCACTTGCAAGAAGAGGAGATCCGGGGGCGAACACATCCAGCCAGCCGCCTTCATTCACGATGATCACTGACCGGCCGTCATGGGCAAAGATGGTGTGGCGCGGCATCCCCCCCGTCTGAATGGAATGAGCGCGACGTAAGGTCGTCCGGTCAATGACCGAGACCCGGCCAAGCGAGGGCAGGGTGACGTACATGGTCGGCTCGAAGGGACTCAAGCTCAGGCCGTATCCGCCAGCCTCCAGTCGCACGGACGCGTTCAGCGCTCCGCTCTCCAGGTTCACCACATCCACCCACCCCGCCTCGTTGGCCACGTACAGCTCGGTACCCGACTCCTCAACCGCCATGGCTTGCGCCTGGCCACCGACGACGAAAGTCCTCGCGACGCTGTGCGTGTGGGTGTCGATCTCCAGCACGATGCCGGCCGACCGCGTGGCGACGTAGAGCCGTCCCCGTGGGGCCCCGATCGTCAGGTGATGCGACGTCGCCGGCAGCGGAATCTCGGCGACTATCCGTTTGCTGTGCAGATCTATGGCGTAGAGCACGTCGAGGTTCGTCGTGACATAGAGGGTCCGCTGGTCGGGGGCGACCACGAGTGGCGCGGGATCGCCGGCCACGGGCAACTCGTCGACGACGTGATCGGTCGCGGTGTCGATGACGCTGATGCTGTTGCTGAACTGATTCGAGACATAGGCCCGCCGTCCCGCGTGGTCGAACGCGATGCGGGTCGGATTGCAGCCGACGGGAATCGAGCGGTTCGTGCGAAGCGTCGTGAGATCCAGCCGTTCGACGCTCGCCGCGAAGGCGCGCGTGACGTACACGGCGCCGCCGCGTGATATGGCGACGTCGGTTGGAGCCTGTCCGAGCATGACCCGGGCGGCCGAGCGATCGAGAGACCTTGTGGGGTCGGGTTGCTCAGACCCGGCCGCCGACATGCCGACGCCCTCGCGCGCCCGCTGCGGCCCCGCCAGCCGATGCAGGCGCCCGGGCGCCCCCCGCGTCGGGCGACGGCAGGCGTGCAGGAATCTGACGAAGGCCCAGGCGAACCCGTTGGATCGTGCCGCCGTCCATGGCACGCCGAGTCTTCGCTTGTAGCGCCGATAGCAGGTGGCCGGCTCGATGCCGATGCGCCGGGCCACGCGCACCAGCGACACACGCGACGCCTCGGCCTCCCACACCATCCGCAACACGAACACCCAGTCGGCCAACCGGCCGAACGATGGCAGCCCATCGCGGTGGAGCACTCGGGCCAGGCGGAACCGGTTCTCCATGCCGAGACGCGACGCCATGACGCTCGCGCTGTCAATCCGTCCGTCGGCCGCGACCAGAGCGCTGACCACTGCCCGGCTCTCCGAGCCTAGCCACGGCAGCGCGGCCTGAATCGTCAGACCGAGGGGGAGCGGAGGCATCGTGACGCCTCAGCGAATCGCACATTCAGTCATACCACTAGCCTGCATACTCAGCACAATTGAACATAGCAGGACAAGGAGACGAATCCAATATTTGGCTTCTCGGGGGAACAGTTGCCTTCTGATGTAAGGAGCCCACGATGTTTCTCACTCTCGATCCTGATTCCGCCAGACGTCCTGGGATAGCGACCGGCCGCGTAGTTGCGACCATGCTCCCCGTCCTGATGCTCGCGGTGGCGTGCAGCAATTCGACGAACGCGCCCGTACCGGCCCTGATGACCATTGCGCCGGACACGGTCACGTTGCAGCGCCTGGATAGCGTCCAGCTGACAGTCGTCGTCTCGGACAAGGACACGGCGCCCATCACCGGCGCGAAGGTCACCTTCGCCTCGAGTGACCCGACCATCATTCGAGTGTCTGCAGCCGGAAAGGTCCTCGCCGTGGGGGGTATCGGGCCGGCAACCGTGACCGTCACGGCCGGGGGAGTTGCGCAGAGCGCCGTCATCAATGTCTTCGGTCGCGTCGCACTCAACTCGGCTCCGTATGGGGCGGCGGCCTCAGTCAATGGTGTCGTCTATATCACTCCCATACTCGGTCCGGCGGTCCGCCGCCTCAACGTGTCAACCTATGCTCTGACCGATGTCGTTCTCGTCGGCGGCGATCCCGCCCAGGTACAGTTCGATGGCGCCGGGACAACCGCCTTCGTCACCAAGCGGGCGGGCGGACTGGTCGGCATCATCAACGTCGCCTCGCATTCCCAGACCGACTCGATCGTCGTGCCAGGGAATCCCTACCCGATCCGCGTGTTACCCAATGGCGCGACGGCGTTCGTTACCAGCACCGACGGCTGGCTCTACAAGCTCGACGTCGGTTCTCACAGCATCGTCGATTCGCTGCTGATGCCGGACCCCGCACTCCAGATGGCGTGGGGGCCCGGAGACTCGCTTCTCTATGTTTCCTCCGAAGGGCTCGGTACGGTGACTGAAGTGCGAGTCGCGACCATGACCGTTGTCCGGACCATTCCGGTCGGCGGCACGCCACAGGCCCTGGCCGTCGCTCCGAATGGCTCAGAACTATATGTGGCGGATGAGAGCGGTCCCCTGCGCATCATGAGCCTGGTCACGATGAACCAGGTTGACACGGTCGCCACCGGGGGCGCCACGTTCGGCGTCGCGTTGAACCCGACCGGGTCCACCCTCTATGTCGGGACGACCGCGGGCAAGATCGTCGTGATCGATCGACTCAGCCGCTCTATTCTACGGGTTTACTCGGTCGGCGGGACGCCTCGCCTCATCGCGGTGGATCCGGTGAGCGGAACCGCAGTCGTGCCAAACGAAGCGGGTGAGTGGATCGACGTCGTCCGGTAAGGACAACGTGGCTACGCCAGGTCGCGCTTGAGCCTGATGCCGTAGCGCCCGAGAAACAGCGCCAGCTCCTCGGCGAGCGGGGAACCCTCTGCACTGCGTGTCTTGGCTCCGAGGTCGAGCCAGGAGGCGCCGTGCGCCCGGTAGTCGGCGAGCGTCGTCGCCGGTAACGCCCGCTCCGCCAGCACCGTCGCCCCGCGCGCGACCGTCGGGGGAGGACCCTCGCCCCGCCACCAATGCAGGCGCGAAGCCCGGCCACGGTAGGTATAGACGCGCGAGTCGCCGTCGTCGCTGACCCTCACCTGATCGTCAGCGACGAACCGATCGAACTCGGCGAGCATCTCCGCCACTAGCTTCGATCGGTCGGCGTCGCTCAACCGTCGGGGGAAGTCCGGAGCGCTGCGGACCACCTTCGCCGGAGAGCCGACCGCGAGGCTGTTCGGCGGGATCGTCCCGCTCACGAGGGAATTGGCCCCGATCACCGAGCCGTCCCCGATCGTGGTGCCTGGCATCAGGAACACCCGCCACGGCAGCCAGACGCTCTTGCCCAGCGTCACGGGCTCGTAGGTCACGGGATACCCCTCGAGGTTGCTGAGCCACGCCCCGTGCGTGAAGATGAGGCAATGCCCGCCGATCCCGCTATCGTCGCCGATTACCACGGGTTTTGTCGGGTTGATGTTGGCCATCTGGAGGATGATCGTGCGGCTGCCGAGCGAGAAGCGCGATTCTGGCAGCTGCGGACCGCCCACATACACCTGCTCCCGGATCTTCGCGTCCTCGCCGATTTCGATCACCCGGCAGGACAGGTAGCTCATCGTGCCCACGCTCGAATGCCGGCCGATCCGGATCTCTCGCCCCATCACGATGGCCAGCATTCCGATCTCGACGTAGTCGCCGAGCTCGACCGATGTCCCGATGACCACGCCGCCCAACCCGAACTTCACTCCTTTGCCGATGCGGTAACCCAGCAGCCAGCGGTAGGCGAGCCGTCTTAACGGGCTCGGCATCCAGCCGAAGGCCAACAGGTGGCCCAGCGGCAGACGCGTTTTGGGAAGGAGAGGGTGTCCCATGAGCAGACAAGATACGATACGCTACCAGCGTCCGCGCGGCCGGTGTATGATACACGCCCATGATTCGACTGCCCGGCACCGGCACGCTGAGCGCCCCGGACCGACGCGCCCTCACCCTCCTCACCGATCTCGCTCGCCTCATCCCCGTTGCCGACGCCGCCGCCGACGTCGTCACGATCGATCTCACCGACCGTCCGCCGCGCTTCGACACGCTGCGGACCTGGCGCGACGGCGGGTGGGGAATCGCCCCCAGTGACGGGGTGGTCCACGTCGCCCGCACCGCCCTGCGCCTGGTGGGCGATGTCGTGGACGCCGCCCGCGAGCGATCGGCGTCGGTGCGGGACCGGTACGGACGCGTGCCGTCGACCGAGAACGCGATCGTGGCCGAAGGACTGGAGCGGGAGCCCCTCGTAAGTCAGGCGGCAGCGGCCTTTCGCGCGGCCGCCTGCGCCGCCGCCGGCCGCCGGCCGCTTCGCCTCGCGGCGCCATGGCCCGACGGGCGCCGCTGGGCGGTCGCCGTCACCCATGACCTCGACGTGGTGCAGTGGTGGCCGGCGTTCACGGCATTGCGGCTCGCCGAGTTGGCGCGCAAGGGAGCTTGGGGCCGAGCCGCTCGTGCTGGGGTGGCCGCCATCGGTGCGATCGGGAGAAACCCCGTGCACCGCGGAATCGGCGCGCTGCTGGAGCAGGAGCGTGGAGCCGGAGTCCATTCGACCTGGTTCATCCTATGCGGCACGCCCTCCTGGCGGACGTTCCTCGCCGGGGATCTGACCTATCGTCCAGAGGCGGCGACGGTGCGCGCCGTGCTCGCCGACGTACTGCGAAACGGACACGCCATCGGCCTTCACGGCAGCCTCGTCACGATGACGGAGCCGACGGGAGCGGCATTCCGGGAGCAACGGAGCCGCCTGGCGGGACTCGCCGCGCGTGAGGTGGCGGGGGTCCGGCAACACTTCCTGCGATTAGAGCCCGACCGCACGCCGCGAGCCATGCGCGCGGCCGGGTTCCGCTACGACAGCACAGCCGGTTTCGCGGACCGCAACGGGTTCCGGCTCGGCGTGTGCGACGTGGTGCCCGCGTGGTATGGAGAGGGGCAGGGAAGTCCGCTCGCAGAGGTTCCGTTTGCCTGGATGGATCGCGCGTTGAGCAAGTATCGCGACGTGGAGGACCCCGCGGCCTGGGTGACCGATGCCCTCGACTTGGCGAGCGCGTGTCGCAGCGTCGAAGGCCTCTGGGTCGGCGTGTGGCACCCCAATCTCATCCCGCCGCTCGGGTTCCCGGATGCCCCCGCGGCCTACGCCCGGCTGCTGGACGGCCTGCTGGCCGGCGATCCCTTCGTGGGGACGCTCGACGAGCTGGTCCGCTGGCGCGAGGCCCGGGCCGGGCTCCGCATCGTGAGAGTGGCGCCGGACGGCCGAGTGGAGCTGGAGGGCAAGAGTGCAGTCCCGCTCGAAGCGCCCGCTCGATGAAGGTACTATTCCTCTCTCATTCCTATCCCCGGTTTCCCACCGACCCAGTCGGCTCCTTCGTCCTCCGTCTCGCGGTGGCGCTCCGCGGGCAAGACGTCGACACGCGAGTGATCGCACCAGCCGCCCCGGGGCTGGCCAGACGGGAGGAATACGAAGGCGTCGTGGTCGAACGGTTTCGCTACGCCCCCGCACGGTTCGAAACGCTGGCCTACACCGGCACGATGCGCGACCAGGTGCGCGGATCGTGGACCGCCAAAGCGGCCCTGGGGTCGCTCATGGCGTCGGAGTTCGCGAAGGCGCTGCGCGTGCGGAGCGACTTCCGCGCCGACCTGGTGCATGCCCACTGGTGGTTTCCCGGAGGCATGGTCGGTACCTGGCTGCGCCGCTGGTGGCGTGTGCCGTTAGTGATCACGATGCACGGGTCGGACGTCCGCCTCGCCCGTGGATCGCGTTTGGCCGCAGGCTTGTTCCGCCGAGTGTTGACCCGCGCTGACGCCGTGACGACCGTCTCCAGCTGGCTCGCGACGGAGACCGCGGCGATTGCGCCCGCGGTTCGTCCGATCGTCGCGCCGATGCCCATCAAGCCGGATCTGTTCTACCCTGGCGGACCCCGTGCGCCGGACAGACTGCTCTTCGTGGGGAAGCTGAACCCGCAAAAGGGAATCGAGCATCTACTGCGGGCGCTCGCGTTGATGCGGGCGCGGCCCCACGTGGATGTCGTCGTCGGGATGGGCAGCGCTCCGGCCGACGTGGCGGAGCTCGCACAGTCGCTGGGCGTCGCTGACCGGCTGCGCTGGTTCCCGTTGCTGCGGCAGTCCGAGCTGGCCGACCGCTACCGCGCCTGTACCGCGCTCGTCATGCCAGCGGTCGACGAAGGCCTGGGGCTGGTCGCCGCTGAGGCGCTGCTGTGCGAGACGCCGGTCGTCGCCTTCGCTTCCGGAGGCCTGACCGATCTCATCGTGGACGGCCGCACCGGCTTGCTTGTGCCTCCGGGTGACGTCGCCGCACTGGCGCGAGCGCTCGATGACCTGCTGGCCCGCCCCGACCGCGGCGCCGGGTTGGGCGCGGCGGGACGACAAGCGATGGTCGCTTCGTTCGGCCCCGATTCCGTCGCAGCTCGTTATGCGGGGATCTACCGTGATGTCTTGGCGGAACGCCCAGGCCGCAATGTCGCGTAAACCCGCTTGGATCGCCGTCCAGGTCCTGTTCGTCGCCGCCGTGCTCTGGTTCGCGGGGCGTCAGCTGATGGGGCAGTGGGGCGGGGTGCGCGCGTTGGTCGTAACGGTGCATCCGGCCTGGGGGCTGATCCTTCTGTCGTATGTCCCGGTCCTGATCGCCTACGCGGTGCTCATCCAAATCTGGCGGGGCATGCTGACCGCGTGGGGCGAGGGCGGACGACTCAGCTCCTGGCAAGCGACACGCATCTGGTTCGTGTCGAACCTCGGCCGTTACCTTCCGGGCAAGGTGTGGCAGATCGCCACGATGGGGGTCATGGCGCAGCGCCGGGGCGTATCCCCGGTCGCGGCCGCCGGGTCCTCGCTCGTGGTCAACCTCGCCAACGTCGCGTCGGGATTCGTCGTAGTGCTCGCGACGGGAGCGGCCGTGTTCCGCTCGTTTGCCGACGCGGGGCCGCGCGCCGGGATTCTGGTCGCCGCGATTCTGGCGGCGGGCCTCCTCCTCCTGCCCATTGGCTTTGCCTGGGCGGCGCCCTTGATCGCCCGGCTCACGCGGCAGCGAGTGGTACTGCCGCGTCTGCCGGCGCGTGCCGTGTGGCTCGCCGCCATCGGCACCGCCGTCGCCTGGGTCTTGTACGGAGTCGCGTTCCGGCTGTTCTGCGCCGCCCTCGTGCCGCATACGACTGGCGCAACGTCCTTCTACATCGCAAGTTACACGGGCTCGTATCTGGTCGGCTATCTGGCCCTCTTCGCGCCGGGGGGCCTCGTGGTTCGAGAAGCGATGCTGGTGGCGAGCCTCACGAATCTCGGCCTCCTGACCGCACCGGAAGCCTGGCTGGTGGCCCTCGCCTCCCGCCTCTGGTTGACCGTGCTCGAGGCGATGCCCGGCCTCTTGTTCATGTTCGCTCCTGGAGAACACCCCTGACGCGTCCCCCTTCCTCCCCGAATCCCGTGTCGGCGCCATTCGCGCCGGCGAGACCGAACCTCGTCGCGTTCGGATTCTGCTGTCTGTGGATCGCGATTCTGTCCATCCCGATGTGGACCGGCCAGTACCTGGCCGGTGTCCACAGCGACCAGTTCGCGACGGGCTATGCGTTCCGCTGGTGGGGCGCGAACCAGATCGCCACGACCCACCGCATCCCCCTGTGGAATCCGCTCGCGTTCGCGGGATTCCCGACCGTCGCGGGGTTCGGCGACCTGTTTTATCCGGCGAGCCTGCTCCGGCTCGTGCTGCCGACTGCCCTGGCGATCGACCTGGAGTTCGTGCTGCACTACGTCCTGGCGGGGTTCGCGCTCTACCTCCTGCTGCGGATGCTCGGCTTTTCCTGGACCGCCGCGATCACCGGAGGAACAGCCTACCAGCTGAGCGGCGTCGTGCTGTCGCTCGTGAGCCCCGGACACGACGGCAAACTGTTTGTCACCGCGCTGCTGCCGGTGATGATGATCGGCCTGGTATTGGGAATGCGGCGGCGGCGGTGGGAGGGGTACGCCCTCTCCGGACTCGCGGTCGGACTGGCGCTGCTGTCGCCGCAATACCAGATGACGCAGTACGCCCTCGTCGCCGCCGGGCTATTCGCGCTGTACCTGGCGTTCGGAGAGCCGGAGGGGCTCTCCACTCGGGATCGCTGGCTCGCCCTGCTGGGCGCCACCGGAGCGGTCGTCCTCGGATTCGGGATTTCGATGATCCAGGTGCTGCCGTTCTTCCACAACATCCCCTATTCGCCGCGGGCCGGCGCCGCCACCTACGAATACTCCTCGTCCTTTGGGCTGCCGTGGAGCCATTTCCCCGAGCTGTTCCTGTCGGGATTCGCCGGCCACTATGAGACCTACTGGGGACCCAACATCATCAAATTCCACAGCGAGTATCTGGGTCTCCCAGTCCTCGCTCTCGCGGCGGTCGGGGCAGGGACGTCTCGGCGCAAACTGGCGTGGTGGATGTTCGGCATCGGCCTCCTGTTCCTGCTCGTCTCGCTCGGCGGAAGCACCCCCTTTTTCCGGCTATGGTGGGCGGTCGTACCGTATGTGAAGAAGACGCGGGCACCGGGGATGGCGTTGTACATCGTTTCCCTGGTGACCGCGACGTTCGCGGCAATGGGCGTGGAACGGCTGGAGCGCGGGGAAGGGAAGCAGGTTCTCAGGGTAGCGTTGGGCGCGGCGGCTTTCGTGGCGCTGCTGGCGTTGATCGGTGTATTCGGCGCCATGGCTGAAAGCCTCGCGCGGGCCCTGCCGGCGCTGTCGCACAACCCCGTGCAGACGGCCGCCGCCGCCCGGGGCGAGATCCTCACCGGGGCACTGGGAAGCGCCATCGGGTTGGCGCTCGTCGCGGCCCTCGCCCTGATGTACCTAGGGGGGCGGGTGCCGGCGGGGGCGTTCGGCATTTTGCTCGTCACCCTCGTCGGTGCGGACTTGTACCGGGCGGGCAGGCCGTTCTGGAATTGGAGCCGGCCCGAACAGCAGCTGTTCGCGCCCGACGCGATCATCCGCCGCCTGCAGGCCGCTCCGCAACCGTCGCGCGTCCTCAACGCCGACGTCTATCGGCAGATGTCGTTGATGCGATTCGGGATTCCGCAGGTGCTCGGGGGAATCAGCAGCGTCGAGCTGCGCTCGTTCGACGATCTGCTCGGGCTCGACGAGCAAGGCCAATTCGCCAACCTGGGGCATCTCCGCCTCTGGAGCCTGCTCGCGGTCCAATTCGTCGTCCTGCCAGACACCCAGCGGATCCCTGGATATCACCTGGCGCTCGGACCAGTGGCAACCGGCGCGGGCCAGACGGCCTTTCTGTACGAGGCGGATTCGGTCGTGCCGTTCCTGCGGGTCGTTCCCGCCGCGGCCGAGGGCGACACCGATCAGATCGTCCCGACGTTGCTCGACCCGCGCCTCGATTACAGCCGCCTCGTGTTGTTCGACCGGACGGAATCGATCAACCCGCTGCCGGTGACACAAATGCCGGCGTTGAGCCCCTCCCGGGCGACGTTCACCCACTGGTCTCCTGGTCGGATGACGATCGGGCTCGATCCCACGCCGCCCCAGGACAGCTATCTGTTGATCGCGGAGAACTGGTATCCCGACTGGCATGCCACGGTGGACGGCCAGCCGACCACGGCGCTGCGCGGCGATGCGTCGCTGCTCACTGTGCCGGTGAAAGCGGGCTCGAAATCGGTGGTGCTGGAGTTCTCCTCCCGCTACTATGCCCGCGGCAAGCTCATCACCCTGGCCT
Source organism: Gemmatimonadota bacterium (assembly GCA_041498155.1). Lineage (GTDB taxonomy): Bacteria > Gemmatimonadota > Gemmatimonadetes > Gemmatimonadales > GWC2-71-9 > DASTHG01. Next base: position 23,439 of record JBGQHV010000031.1, read on the forward strand.
CGCTGCTCTTGCTCGTCATCTGGGCCGGGAGCGGAGTGGTGCGGCGGAGGGGGCAGCGGCGTGGCTGAACGGGCGCTGGTCGTCGTCCCTACCTACAACGAGGCGCCCAACCTCGCGAACCTCGTCCCGCAGATCCTGGCCCAGGACCCGCGACTCGAGGTGCTCGTGGTGGACGACGCGTCCCCCGACGGCACGGGCCAGATCGCGGACCGGCTCGTCCGGGACAACCCTCGGGTCCACGTGCTGCACCGGGAAGGGAAGCTCGGTCTGGGTACCGCGTACCTTGCCGGGTTTCGCTGGGCCCTGGACCAGGGCTTCGACTACGTGTTCGAGATGGACGCCGATTTTTCCCACGACCCGGCCCATCTTCCGGAGTTTCTCAGGGCCGCCGCCGCTGCCGACCTGGTGCTCGGCTCGCGCTACCTGGGCGGCAAGGTGACGGTGGTGAACTGGCCGATCGGCCGACTCATGTTATCCTACTGGGCGAACGTGTATGCCCGCTGGGTCAC
>JBGQHV010000032.1:0-23748 GCA_041498155.1 Gemmatimonadota bacterium
ACGCGGACATGTCCCCGTCTTGCCATCCGCGCGAGGTAATGGCTATACGTATGATAGACCATTACCCACAGGCCCCATGCCCTCTCTCAGTACCCTGTACCGTCTGCTCCCCTTGGTGGGAGTGACCATCGCCCCCGTGTCGGCGCTGCGCGCGCAATCCCCCAAGGATTGCTGGGCGCCTCCCGCGGCCCCAGGTGCTCCGGACCCGGCCCGTGAGCACTCCGCGCTCAACCGCCGCACCGCCGAGGCGGCGCGCTGGACGGGATCGCCGCCCCGCATCGATGGGCAGCTCGACGAAGCCGCCTGGTGCGCTGCGCCCCCGCTCGCCGACCTCATCCAGAGCGGGCCGAACCCCGGGGCGCTCGCCACACTGCCGACCCAGGCGCGCGTGCTGTTCGATGACGCCGCGGTCTATGTCGCCATCCGCCTCTTCGATCCCCATCCGGATTCGATCGTCGCGCCCTACCCGCGGCGCGATGACGAGACCACCTCCGACTGGTTGTTCCTGGAGATCGACTCGCGCTTCGACCGGCGTAGCGCCCTCGCCTTCGGCGTGAATCCACGGGGGGTGCAGGTGGACGGCAGCTGGGCGGGCGACGTCAACTACGACGCGGCGTGGAACGGCGTGTGGGCCTCGGCGGCGCGGATCGACTCCGCCGGCTGGACCGTCGAGTATCGGATCGGATTCTCGCAGCTCACCCTGGGGCGGAGCCGTCCGGGACAGCCGCTCACGTGGGGCATCAATCTGTATCGCTACACGCCGCACCGCGGCGAAACGTCCAATTGGTCCCCGCGGCTGCCCAGCGTGGTGGGGGTGGTGTCCCATTTCAACGAGCTGCGGGGCATCACCGTCCCGCCGCGGCACGCAGCCCGCGACCTCGTGGCCTACAGCGCCATGACGGGAGCCCATGCGTTCCCGGAAGGCCCGGCGGGCGCGGCGGCGAACGACGTGTCCGCGGCCGCGGGGGCGGATCTACGCCTGCGCCCGACGTCCGCGACGACCGTGGCCGTGTCCCTCCATCCCGACTTCGGTCAGGTCGAAGCCGACCCCTCTCAAGTCAACCTCACGACCTTCGAGACCTTTCTCCCCGAGCAGCGCCCCCTGTTCGTGGAAGGCACCGACATTTTTCAGCTCGCGTCGACGCTGGACTTCGCGTCACGCGGCACATCGTTCAGTCTGGAGAGCCCGTTCTATTCACGACGGATCGGCAGGGCGCCCCGGGTCGGCTGTCCGGACACGGCGCTCCATTGCCGGGAGCCGCGGACGACCACCCTGCTCGGCGCCGCGCGGATCTCCGCACGCTCCGGTTCCGGATGGACCGGCGGTGTGTTCAGCGCGTGGACGGCCGCCGAGCATGCCGCGTTCGCGGATAGCGCCGGCAACCGCCGTGCGACGCTCGGTGAACCGCTGACGAGCTTCAGCGTGGCTCGTGCGGTGCGGGAGATCGCCGACAGCCGGGCCGCGGTCGGCTTCATGGCGACGTCCGTGGACCGGGTCGCGATGGTGCCCCGCGTGGACTCGGTCCTCCCACGGCACGCCGTCGTGATGGGAGCCGATGGACGACTGCGTCTGGCGCAGGATCGCTATGAGGTGTCGGGGTTCACCCTGGTCAGTCATGTCATCGGGTCCAGCGCGGCGATCGGCTCGCTGCGGCGCGAGCCGTTGCACGGATACGACCGGCCCGATTCGCTCGGCGCGCCCGTCCCAGCGCCACCCACATTCCACACGCTGACGGGAGTGTCGGCCCAGGGGCGGCTGGCGCGTATCGACGGCCGCCTGCTCTGGGGCGTGGCCGGCCGAGTCGTCACCCGTGGCTTCGAGACAAATGACGTGGGATTCCAACGCAACGCCGATTGGCTGCTGGTGGCGGGAAACTGGACGTACCGCGTGTACCGCCCCGGGCAAGTCGTGCGCCGCTGGTCAGTGGGGTCCTCACAGCTGGGCGTGGGTTGGACGACCAGCGGACTGCGGCGCGCCGCCGTCGTGAACGCCACCGCCACCGCCGACCTCCGGAGCTACTGGGGTGGATCGATCTCGCTGGACCACGAATTCCCGGTGAGCGATCCCGAAGTCCTGCGAGGGGGGCCTGCCTTGCGGGTGCCGGCGCGCGAGCGTTGGGCGCTCAGCGCCTACACCGATTCCCGCCGCCGGTGGCAGCTCACCCTGAATCTCTCCGGGAAGCGCGAAGCCGGATCCCGCTCCTCGGGGCTCGCCCTGTCGCCCGACTTCGGCACCTTCGTGACCGACCGACTCCAGCTCGGGATCACGCCCGCGATCGAGTCGTCCCGCGAGGGCTGGCAATACGTCGATCAGGTACCGGACGGCCTCGGGCGGATCCACTACGTCCTCGGCGCGCTGCATCAGACGACGAGCTCGCTCACGGCCCGAGCGACGTACGCGTTTTCCGCGCATCTCACCGTCCAGCTGTATACGCAGGCGTTTCTCAGCGCGGGGCGCTACGGTGCGCTCGAGGAGGTCACCACTCCGGGAGCGGCGCACCCGATCGACCGCGTCGCCCGGCTTGGCGCCCGGGCGCAATACGACTCCGCCGCGCGCCGCTATGTCGTAGATTCCGGTCAGGCGAGCGCGTTCGGGTTCGGCGACCCGGCATTCTCCCTGCGCGAATTCCATTTGAACCTGCTGCTGCGCTGGGAGTTTCTCCCCGGCTCGACAGTCTTCGTGGTCTGGACGCAGGAGCGCGCCGACCATCAGGTCGGGGCCGTCCCGACGGCGGACAACGCGCGGGCGCTGTGGCGCACGCCGCCCGCCAACACGTTGGTCGTGAAACTCAGCTACTGGCTGGCGTGGTGACGCGCCGCCCGACTCCGAGGACCCATGGCCCACGGCCGAGCGATCGCCATGATCGGCGGGCATCTCGCGCTCGATTTCGCCAACACGGCCGGGTGGCACGCGAGCGCGCATCGCATCGAGCATCTGCGCGACTACGGCGAGGTCGCGACCTGGGCGCAACGGGCCGGCGCTGTCTCCGCCCGAGCCGCGGCGGGACTGCGACGCCGGGCTGCGCAGCGCCCGCGCGACGCCGCGCGAGCGTTGCGCCGAGCGCGCGCGCTCCGGGAGGTGATCTACCGCGTGTTCGCCGCGATCGCGCAGCACCGCCGGCCCCCGGCGGAGGATCTCGCCCGGTTGCACGCCGCGCAGGCCACCGCGCTCCGTAAAGGCGCGCCCCATTGGGGTGGCACCGGCAGCGAGGTGCGCTGGTCCGACGATCCGTCCGACCTGGAGCGGCCGCTGTATCCGATCGCGCTGGCGGCGGGGGCTTTGGCCGCATCACCTCCGCTCGGCCGACTGCGCCAGTGCGGCAATCACCCCTGCGGCTGGCTGTTCATCGACACGAGTCGCAGCGGCACCCGCCGCTGGTGCTCGACCGAGGAGTGTGGGAACATCTCACGCGTGCGCCGCTTCCGGGCTCGAACATCGGCGCGGCGCCGGGGAGGTTGAGTTCCGCCATGGCCCCGATCTCCCGCCGCGAAGCACTTCGCATGGCCGCCGCCATGGGCGCGGCCCCGGCCTGGCCGGGGCCTTCCCGGATCGGCGCGCCATCCCGCGGCCAGGAACGCCGCGATCTGTATCCACAGGGCGCCGCGTCGGGCGACCCCGTTCCCGACAGCGTACTGCTGTGGACGCGCCGGCCCCCGGTCGACGACCGCCCGGCGCACCGCCTGCGGGTCGACATCGCGCGCGACCCCGATTTTTCCGTCGTCGTCGCGCGGGCCCGCGCCACGATCTCCGCTGACGCCGACTGGACCTGCCGCGTACTCGCGGCCGGCCTCGAGCCGGCGAGCGTGTACTGGTACCGCTTCACCGACGAGCATGGCTTCAGTAGCCGCGTCGGGCGGACGGTGACCGCTCCAGCGGAGCACGCCGACGAGACCGCCCGGTTCGCATTCGTGAGCTGCCAGAACCTGCAGATGGGCGCGTGCAACGCCTATCGGCGCATGATCTACGAGGACGAGCGGCGCGCACCGGATCGGCAGCTGCAATTCGTCCTGCATCTCGGCGATTTCGTGTACGAGGTCACGTGGTATCCGGAGGATCGCCCGCAGGGGTACTACGGCCGTCCGCTGAAGGACATCGTCCGTTACGCCAACGGCGAAAAGATCGCCGACTTTCACGTGCCCACGACAGTGGACGATTACCGTGCCCTGTACCGCGGTTATCTCACGGACCCAGACCTCCAGGACGCGCGGGCGCGCTGGCCGTTCGTGTGCATGTGGGACAACCACGAGTTCTCGTGGAAGGGGTGGCAGAGCCAGGAGGTCTTCGGCACCGTCCGGCCGGCCCAGACGCGCAAGGCCGCTGCCAATCAGGCGTGGTTCGAGTACCAGCCGGCGCGTGTCGTGCAGCGCGGCCATTCACTCGAGCGGTTCGATGCGCCCACAGTCGCGGACGCGCCGATCGCGCGGTTCGACGCGGACGGCCTGGGCCAGGAGCCCGGGAACCTGGCGGCAATCCACTCGCTGCGGATCAACCGCACGCTGCGCTACGGACGGCACCTCGAGCTCATGCTGACCGACAACCGCTCGTTCCGGTCTCAACCGCTCACCGACCGGCCCGAGGCGGCCCCGTTCCACCCGAAGCAGTTTCCGTTCGTGGTGTCGGAAGACGTCACCGCGGTGCTCGACGCCGGCCGGAGCTACGGCGGCGGCCACGCGCCGGCGACGATTCCGTTTGGCGGTGCGGATCTCCCCAATCCCCGTCAGGACGCGCCGCCGCTCTCCATGCTCGGCGCGACGCAGAAGGCGTGGTTCCTCGAGCGGCTGCGCGCGTCCACGGCGACCTGGAAGCTGTGGGGGAACTCGGTGGCGATGCTCGACTGGCGCATCGATTTCCAGCACCTGCCGCCGGAGCTCGGGCTCGTGTGGCCGACCACCGGCTACGCGCTGCTGAGCGACGACGATTGGTCGGGGTATCGCGCCGAGCGGCGCGAGATCCTCGAGTTCGTGCGGTCGCAGCGGATTACGGGGTTCGCGAGCGTGGCCGGGGATCGGCACGCGTTTCTCGCCGGGGTCGTGTCGACCGACTTACCTCCCGCACCCTTTGAGCCGGTCGGCGCCGAATTCGTGGTCGGGTCGATTTCCGCCCCGGGGCTCGCCGAGGCGGCGCGGTATGCGGTGACGCGGGACAATCCCCTGCGGCCGATCTACGTTCACGAGCCGGCCTCCGGCGGCCCGCCGGGCCCGGCCTGCAACGTCGCCGTGCTGTACGGCGTGCGCGCGTGTCTCGAGCTGGCCCGCAGCAACGACCTCACGGCGGCGGTGGCCGCTCGGAATCCCGATCTCGCCCCCGAGCTCGCCTTCGCGGATCTCGGCGGGCACGGCTACGCCGTAGTCAGCGCGAGCGCCGATCTGCTGGACGTGGAGTTCGTGTGTGTGCCCGACCCGCTCGTGCGGAGCCCGGAGGCGGACGGCGGCCCGCTCGCGTACCGCGTGGGCCATCAGGTGCGACTCTGGACTCCGGGGGAGGCGCCTCAGGTACAGCGGACGACGGTCGAGGGGATGCTGCCTCTGGTCCTCTGATCTTGGAGAGCCACCGGTCGGACTTGAACCGACGACCGCTCGATTACGAATCGAGAGCTCTACCACTGAGCTACGGTGGCGGAAGCTGGAGGGCGACCTCCAACCAAGCCTTTAACTTAGCGATGTGATGTTCGGGGCGGTACTCCGCCAGAGAGCGTCGACCTGGGAGCGCTGTCAATGAATCCGCGAGGGTTGGCGGGATTGCCACGCCTGATCCACCGAGCCTTCGAAGTCGGCGTTGGCCTCAAGGGCCTCGACGGTGCGCTCGAGATTATCGGCGGGCTTCTGCTCCTCACGATCAGTCCCCCGCACGTCAGCAGACTGATCCTCCTGGTCACACAACACGAGCTGAGCGAAGATCCACACGATCTCGTCGCCGGTTATCTGGTCACACTCAGCAAGGGATTGACGGCGGGGGGGCAGCTGTTTGGCGCCGCGTATCTGCTGACGCACGGGATCACTAAGCTGGCTCTAGTGGCTGCTCTGTTGAGACGGCGACTGTGGGCCTATCCGACGGCGATAGGAATCTTCGGGCTCTTCGCTGCCTACCAAGTGTACAGGTACACATTCACCCACTCCTTGTATCTGATCCTGTTGACCATCCTCGACGCCGTCGTCATCTGGCTGACGTGGCTCGAATACACGAAGGTGAAGGCCGAGGCGATGTAAGCCGGCCGTCATGTTCGAGCTTTAGGTTCCGGTCAATCCCTGATCAGATCCCGATTACTCGAATGCACCACCCACGCCGACAGTGAAACCGACACGGTGCGCACAGCAGTGACGACTCGCCTGCTGTCCCGTGTTGCACTCGTGACCGGTGCCCTCGTCGTGACCGAGACACAGGTTACGGCGCAAAGCGACAGTGGGAAGGTGACGCTCGCGGTGCGTCAGGGGGATCGCCCGGTCGTCGAGGCAATCGTGCGGAGCGACGGCATCCGCACTCAAACGGACGCTGCGGGCATCGCTAGGCTCCGATTGCCGGTGGGTCTCCGGCAGCTGATTGTCGCCAACATCGGGTTCCGCCCCGAGACGATCCAGGTCGCCATACGGCCGCAGCTCGACACCACGATCACGGTGCAGCTGTTGGCACAGGCGGCGTTGACGCCCGTGGTCGTCACGGCCACGCGGGTCTCCCACCGCCTCGAGGACGAGCCCGTCCGAGTCGAGGTCCTCACGGGGGAGGACATCGACGAGAAAACGGAGATGCGGCCAGCGGATCTCACCGTCTTGCTCCGGGAGATCAGCGGGGTGCGGGTGCAGCCGACCTCCCCCGCGCTCGGCGCCGCGAACATCCGGATCCAAGGGCTCCCCGGCCGTTACACGCAGGTCCTCTCGGACGGGCTGCCGCTTTACGGGGGGCAGATCGGGGGGCTCGGTCTCCTGCAGATTCCGCCGCTCGATCTGCGCCAGGCTGAGGTGATCAAAGGAGCCGCGACGGCATTGTACGGGCCTACGGCGCTCGGCGGGGTGGTCAACTTGGTCTCGCGCTCCCCTGTGGACCGACAGGAGATCCTCCTCAACCAGACGTCGCGCGCCGGGACGGATGGCGTGCTGTGGGTGGGAAAGCGGCTGAGCGATCAATGGGGATACACGGTGGTGGGCGGCGTGCATCACCAGGACAGAGTGGACGTGAACGGGGATGGGTGGGCGGATCTCCCGGGCTTCGAGCGGGCCGAGCTCCGCCCCCGCGTCTACTGGCATGGGGATGAGGGTCGCTCACTGTTCGCGACCGTGGGCGGTATGGCCGAAAACCGGACCGGCGGCACGGTGGCGGGCGCCGTCGCGCCGGATGGCCAGCCATACGGAGCAGGGGTCAACACGAGCCGGCTGGATGGGGGACTGGTGGCTGTTCTTCCCCTGGGCGCCGTCGACACCGTGGCCGTCCGCGGCGTGGCCACGAGCCTATGGCAGCATCATCGGTTTGGCCTGACAATCGAACGGGACCGTCAGAGCACCCTGTTCAGCGAAGTGACGCTGACGCTCCCCCGCGGCCGAGCCGTCTGGCTCCTAGGCGCCGCGTTGGAGCGTGATGGCTATCATGCGGCCGACGTGTCGGGATTCGACTACACCTTCACCGCGCCAGCGCTCTTCGCGCAGACCACCATATCGTTGACGCAGCGGATCGCGATCTCGGCTAGTGGTCGGTGCGATGCGCATAGCCACTACGGCACGATCTGCAGCCCGCGGGTCTCCGTGCTGGTACCCGTGACCAGGGCCGTGACCGCCCGGCTCTCAGGGGCGACCGGCTTCTTTGGTCCAACGCCGTTCACCGAAGAGACAGAGGAAATCGGACTGTCGCGACTGCGTCCTTCGATGGGCGTGCGGCGCGAACAGGCCCAATACGCCTCGCTGGACCTGACGGGCAAGCGCGGGCCCCTTGAGGTAAACGGAACGTTTTTCGCCTCGACGATTCACGACCCAGTCTTGCTGCGGGATTCCTCGAATGTGTTGGAGCTCGTCAACGCCACGGGTCCGACCCGAACGAGCGGCGTCGAGTTTTATGCGGTCTACCTGGGAGAGCCGCTCACGATCACGGCGGACTATGCCTATCTGCGCTCCACCCAGGTGTCGCCCGAGACGGGCACTCGTGGGGCGGTCCCCCTCAACCCGCGGCACAGCGCCGGCCTGGACGTCGCCTGGGACAACGACGAGACCGGGACGCGAGTGGGGATCGAGGCGTTCTATACCGGCCGAGAAGCCGTTGACCATGATCCCTATCGGACGACGAGTCGGCCGTATACAACGCTCGGCGTATTGGTCTCACAGCGGATCGGGCCGGCGCTCCTGTATCTGAACGCCGAGGACCTCACGGATGTGCGCCAGACGCGCTACGACCGGTTGCTCCTGCCGGCGCCGGGCGAGGGGGGCCGGTGGACGACCGACGAGTGGGCACCGTTGGAAGGCCGGCTGGTCAATCTCGGCGTGCGCTTGGGTTTGTAGGTCCCGATTCTCGAGCGAAGTCTAGCCGCGTGCCAGGTGCCTTCACTTGATTTGGTTCAGCGCCGACCGGAGCCCCTTCGCCAGGCTCACCGCATCCGCGACCGCCCAGAATTCCATGAAGAAGAGCCGCGGCTCCTCATCTAACATGTGGCTGCGCACGGCGGTGACTTCGATCCCGTGCCCGCGGAGAGCGCGCAGCAATGGGTTCACCTCGGCTAAACCCTTGGCTTCATGTACTCCTCCCTTGCGCTGGCCGAATCCGTTGCGCCATGTTGGTCCGCCCTCGTATGTTCGATGATACACTCGTTATAGTAAACTTCGTGGCGCTACCAGCTGGAACCGAGGTCATATGCGTTGGATAACTCGCGAGCGTCCGAAGATCGATCGCGTCGCATGCCCGTGGCTGATCACTCGATTCATTGACCCCGAGGCCGAGTTTCTCTTTGTGACGCCCACGGTCGTCAAAGCACGCGCAGCGGAGCTGAACGCCATTCCCTACGATGTCGAAGGGGTCGAGCTCTCACATGACGGGCCCCGCTGCAGTTTCGACGCCTTCCTGCGGAAGTACCGATTGACGGATCCGGCTTTGCAGGAGCTCGCCGTCATCATCCGCGGGGCCGATACGGCCCAGCTCGACCTTGCACCCCAATCCGCAGGCCTGCTCGCCATCTCCCTGGGCCTGTCACAGCTATTCCTGGATGATCACGAGCTGCTTCAGCGCGGGTTCGTCATCTACGACGCGCTCTATGCGTGGCTCCGGCATGCGAAAGACGAGCGTCATTCCTGGAACCCGCAACGCGTACCGATTCCAGCCTGAACAACGCCACAATGCCGTCGATGCGTGAGGCTAGGTGAGTAAGACGGCAAGCGGACGGTGGCTCCTTCTGTTCCACCAGATCCCGCCGAAGCCTGACTACTTCCGGGTGAAGGTATGGCGGAGACTGCAGCGTATCGGCGCGGTGCCCGTCAAGAATTCGGTCTGGGTCCTTCCGTACAGCGACCAGGCGGTCGAAGATTTTCGTTGGCTCCTCCGGGAAATCGAGGATAGTGGCGGGCAGGGGTCCGTCTGCCGAGGGGACTTCGTGGACGGTCTCGGTGACCGCGACGTCGAAGCGTTGTTCCACAGAGCCCGCGCTGCCGATTACGCAGCTATCGCTCGCGAGGCAAAGTCCCTCGGACGCAAGCCGCTTCCAAAAGAAGTGGCGCGTCTCAGTGACCGCATCGCCGAGATCGCGGCGATCGACTATTTCGGCCCTCCCGACCGACAGCCTGCCGAGCGTGCGGTGGCGCGCCTCGAGGAACGCGTTCGCCGTACTGAAGCGCCTGGTGATCGTAAGGCCGTTGCTGGCCTCCGCTCCGGGCGAAGGCGCGGACGAACCTGGGTCACGCGCCGGGGGGTGTTCGTGGATCGTATTGCGAGCGCATGGCTGATCAAGCGGTTCATCGACCCCGCAGCGCGATTCAAGTTCGTGCCCCCCGAGGGCCACGCGCCCCGCAAGGGAGAGCTGCGCTTCGACATGTTCGAGGCGGAGTACACGCACGCAGGGGAGCGCTGCACCTTCGAGACGCTGATCCGTCGCTTCCGGTTGCGGGATCAGGCCCTCCGCAAAATCGGCGAGATTGTGCACGATATCGATTGCAAGGACAGGAAGTTCGGCCGCGCGGAAACTCCCGGTGTGGAACGGCTGCTTGCCGGAATCGCGCGCAAGTTCGCTGGCGATATGACTCGGCTTCAGCGTGGCGCCGCGGTATTTGCCAACCTCTATCAGTCGTTTGTAGTCGCTTCGCAGCGACGCCCGCGGCCGGGTGGCAGGCGATGAGTGCGATGTCTCCGCAACTCGGTACACTGGCGGCGGTCATTAGTCTTCTCGCCGGGACGGCTGCGGGCCAACAAAGAGGCGTTCTCGATACCAGCGTTGGGAGCCGCAGGTACGCGAGCGCCACGACCATCCGCGCTATAGCGATCGTGTCGGCAGCGACGCTCGACGGGAGGCTGACCGAGCCGTTCTGGGCGACGGCGGACTCGATCGACGATTTCCGCCAGCGCGAACCGCTGGCGGGGTCTCCCGCTACGGAGCGCACGGTCGTGAAGGTCGTCCGGGATGGTGAGGCGCTCTACATCGCGGTGCGCTGTTTCGACTCGGACATGCGCCGGGTTCGGGCCAGTCAGCTGCGGCGGGATGCCGACCTCTCGAGTGACGACAATGTCCAACTCCTGATCGACAGCTTCGACGACCGGCGCAGCGCCTTCCTGTTCGGGACGAACCCGAACGGCGCCATGTGGGACGCGCAGTTCTCGGGTGTCGACGATCTGAGCGAGAACTGGAACGGGATCTGGGAGGTCGGCGTCACGCGGGACAGCGCCGGATGGACGTCAGAGTTCCGTATTCCGTTCAAGACACTGCGCTTTCATGCCGGTGGCAACACGCAGTTCGGGTTCAATGTCCGCCGCTTCATCCGGCGGAAAAACGAGGAGGATCTCTGGCGCTCGTTTGGCCGCGCGCAAGGACTCTACCACCTGGACAACGAAGGAGCGATCACCGGACTCGGCGATCTGCAGCGTCCCCACGGTCTCGAACTGTCTCCGTATGCGCTCGGTCAGGCCGTTGAGACCGAGCACGACAGCCTCGGAACTGAAGCGGCCGGCGGTTACCTCGGGGGAAAGGCGGGCGTCGATGCCAAGCTTGGCATCACGCCGACGTTGACCGCCGACCTCACCCTCAACACCGACTTCGCCCAGGTCGAGGCCGATCAGCAGGTCATCAACCTTTCCCGGTTCCCGTTCTTCTTCCCCGAGAAGCGGCAGTTCTTCCTCGAATCGAGCGGCCTGTTCGACTACGGCACACCGAGCTATGTGCAGCTGTTTTACTCGCGCCGCATCGGCTTGGACACGAGCGGCGCACCCGTGCCGATCATCGCCGGCGGCCGAATCTCTGGGCGGCTCGGGCCGTGGCAGATCGGGGCACTCGACGCGCAGACCGGTGGGAGCGACCGCGCCAATGACGCCGTCCTGCGAATCACGCACGACCTGTTCGACCGCTCCTACATCGGCGCCATCGGGACATTGCACGCGGGACCGGGGAACCAAGGCGTTCAACGAGCGGGCGGCCTGGACGTAGACCTCCCGCTCGTCGTCCATGGGATGAACCTCGAGCCGAAAGTCTACGTCGCGGGGAGTCAGACGCCGGGCGTTACGGGAACACCGCTCGCCTGGCGCGTGTCTACCGACAACCCGAACGATCTCTTCGACAATTTCGTCTCGCTCTATCGCATCGACAGCGCCTTCGCGCCGCCACTCGGCTTCGTCCGCCGTACCGGCGTCTGGGAGACCGTCGGACACTCGGACTTCACCCCTCGCCCGGGCGTGCTCGGCATACGGCAGCTCAGCTTCACCTTTCCTATCCCGAGCTGGGACATCATTGCCAACGAGTCGGGCTCGCCATTCCGAAGCGGGGACTGGCAAACGGCCTGGCTCGAGTGGCGGGTCCTGGGCGGTGACCGGCAGAACGGCGACCATTTCGAGGTCAACTTCCAGCGCCTGATGGACGCCCCGACAGACAGCTTCGACATCTTTCGCGGGGCGAAGATCCCGCCAGGCCGATATTGGTGGTCCCGCTACGAGCTGCAGTACTTCATGAGCCCAGGCCGTCCCGTGAGCATCGGGGCATTCGTGAACTGGGGCCGGTTCTACGGCGGCAAGAGCACCGAGCTCGAGCTCACCGCCGTATGGCATGGCGGGGGCCACATCATCGTGAGCACCGATCTCATTCGGACGGCCGCTCGGTTGCCGTTTGGAGCGTTTACGGCCGTGCTGTCGGCGAACCGGTTGGAGTACGATCTCAATACCCGCACGAGTTTGCTCGCGTTCGTTCAGTACGACAACGAGAGCCAGCGCGTCGACTTCAATGTGCGGTTCCACTGGATCCCCGTCATCGGGGACGATGTGTTTCTCGTGTGGAATTCAGGGTACACCACTTTTCCGCAGGCGCCGTATCGATTCCCGGACACGCGGTCGCTCACGCGACCGCTTAACGGAGCCTTCGTAGTCAAGGTCGTCCACCGGCTCGTACCGTAGCGGCCAGGGCACTCAACTCGCGCCGCGGGAGAAACCCATGAGGCTGAGTCCACTCCATATGCTGGCGATTGCTCACGGCGTCTTCCCAGCAACGGCAGCTATCCGAAGCTTGGCTCGGAAGCCGGGGAAGTGATGAAGCATCGCGGGATGACTGCCTACTGCTCTGCGGCGGAAATCAATCTGACCTACGCGGGATGGGCAGGCAGCTCGTCCGCCATCTTGTCATACATCCGCGCTCATCCGGACGGCTTCGTGGAGAAGCTCGACCTAATGAGTCAGCCAGTATCGAGGATTGAGCGTATCGCAACGCAGGCCCAGCCCAAGGGGATTCTTCACTCCATCAAGCGACTCGGCGACCTCAATCCGGATGTTGAGAACGCCGAGGTACAGATTCACTGTTATTCCCGGTGGGACGGCTATCGCGATGTGCTGGACGGGATCCGAACCGAGCTATTGAAACACCTGGTCCGACTCTTGGGAAGCGTATGACGCAGCGCTCAACGCGGGAATCAGGTCTCACCGAACCCGATGTGGCCGAGCAGGAACGTCATGCACGCGACTTTATCAAGACACTCGGACCATTCGATACCGTCCGAGTTGATAATCACTCCGTCCCGATCTCACACCTGAAGGTGTTCACTGACTCCGGACGGGAGGACGGGCGTGTGTGGATGTATGACCGCAATGTGCCGCGAACACCAAAGCAGCTCGCGCCACCGGTCATCGCCAAACAGAGGGGCCTCTACCTGATCGAGCACGAAGAAGCACCGGACGATATTCCGGTAGATTTTTTCGAGCGCGTGCTGGCTTCGCACGTGGAAGCGCCATTTGCGCTAGTTCGGAATAAGCTTGTCTACGGCTTGGAGGTGGGAATTCTTCCAGTCCTCACTGACCGGGAGCGATTCGACCTCGCTGTGTACATGGCGGCGCAGCAGATGCGAACTGCCGCGCACTGGCGCAAGATGGAGTGGATCGGTTCGGTGCATGCCACGTTCGATGTTCGGGCCCGGCTTGAGGCGGCCCTACGCGGCGGGCCCCGCTCCCCTGCACTGGAGGGCATGGCGCCCCGCGAGATTCGCAAGTACATCGCCGAACTCGATTGCGGTGAGCTGATGGTGGTTCCGCCAAAGGAGCACTGGCTCGGCTCCTTCATGAAGGCGTCCTACGAGATGGCCACTTCGATCGCCACGCTGCCTTGGCGTCTCGAGCGGTCTTCTGGCGCAGTCGAATTCGTCACGTCCGACGCACCGATTGTTGTCGCCACGCGCACATCTGGAAAGCTCCAGTATTCGCTTGGCGGCGGATGGGCGAATCCCACATGCGAGACAATCTTTGCGCTAAGCCCGACCCATGTGCTTGTTGTCGGCCCGAATGTCGAAGCGGATCCAGTCATCGGCACCATGGAGTGGTGTGGAACCGTCCGTGACCGGACAATCACGAATGCCGATCGGTTTGTTTTTGCGCGAACGGCTTACTCTCGAGTGAGCGACCTGCTGATTTCGAGCAAGACGCCCACCTCAGTGGTCGAGTTCGGCGGTAGGCAATACGCGGCTGGAGGTCGTGTCGGGGAGGTTGTCCGACGGCTACTCGAGGCGGATGACGGGACCATTGTGCGATGGGGGTCACCTCAGTAGTTGGAACCATTGCGGCCTTGGTCGCGGCGCGCAGACCGAAGTTTCGATCCTTAACCGAGCATGTCGCCGTGGTGCCAATGGTGGTGCCAAGATTCTCGTTCCTGGCCATTGCTGGTCGTCGCTCGCATCGCCTAACCAGTTGAAAACCCAACGGCCAGCGCTGGTGGGCGCTGGCCGTGCGGGATTACGAATCGAGAGCTCTACCACTGAGCTACGGTGGCGGCCGGACCCAAACTTAGCGATCTGCTCCTCACTTCGGTACTCCACGACATCCGGCCGATGGCGCACTGTAGCTCGACGACGAGCTAGCACCCACGCGTCGGACGCCCCCTACCCACAAGCAACAGTGACAGGAAGCCCGGCTCGCGCGCGATCGGGTCGAACGGCGGATCGCACCGCAGGTGGAGCTGAAAGTGGAGATCCTCCCGCGGGGTGTAACGCCGCAGCCACGCGATGGCGTGGTTCGGATCTCCGAGCGCGGCATACGCCTGGGCGAGAAACACGGCCGTATGCAGTGGAGCCGGTCGGTACGTCATGGCGAGCGAGTCGGCCCGCTGAAGGAAGCGCCGCGCCTCGCGGGCGTTGCCGCCGCGGGCCTCAGCCAGCGCGCTCCCCGCGAGCGTATTGACCACCTCGACGTCGGTACCGAGCCGCCTGGCCGCTTCGAACGCCGCTTTCCCCCGTACCACATTACCCAGCTCAACAGCGACTTGGCCCACCGTGGTCCGGCCGAGTAGGTAGTTGGGATCCACGGCGATGGAGCTGTCGGCCCAGAGTGCCGCGCTGTCGTACTGGCGGCGCCAATAATGGCCGAGGGCGAGGAACGCGAGGCCCTGGGTGTAGGACGGGTTCACCGCGACCGAGCGGCGCCACGCCTTGAGGGCCTCGTCCATGTCGCCCGACTCGGCCAAGCTGATCGCCAGGTAATGCCAGGCGCGGGCGTCCTTCGAATCCAGCGCCAACGCCTGCCGGATGGCCCGGAACGCGGGCGTGAGATCGGTCGGATCGAGGTCCCTGCTCAAGACTGCCTGGGTCCCCCACACGTCGGCACTACGCCGATCGATGGCCAACGCGCGATCGACCGCGGTGACCGCGAGGTGCAACACGCTGTCGCCGGCTACGCCGGGGAAGACAAACTGACGCTCATAGGCGCGGACATATGTCTTGCCGAGCCCAGCCCATGCCGGGGCATAGGATGAGTCCCGTTCCAGCGCGGCCCTGAAGGCCCGGATCGCATCGCGTATCCCTTCCGCGGTGCGACGGTCGTAGGCCTGCATGCCGGTCCGATAGAGTGCGACCACTTGAGGATCTGGCGCGGTCGGCGCGATTCCCCTACGATGCCCTCCCACCCACACCGCGAGCGCGGCGACGCCGAGGACGAGCGTCACGCCGTATGCGCGAAGCATCGCCCGGCTCTTCCGTCCGGGCCGACTCACCGACCGCGTATTCCGGAGGGCGGCCGCGAACGCCGAGACATCGGGGAAGCGGTCGGCGGGAATTCGCTCCAGCGCCTGAAGCACCGCCGCTTCGACGACGACGGGCACGGCCGAGCGAACGGGACGCAGCGGCCGGGCCGGCTCCGTCAGCCGGCGGGCCATGATCGCTTGGGCAGTGGGACCTGTGAACGGAGGCTCGCCAGCCAGCATCTCGTACAGCACGCAGGCCAGGCTGTACTGATCGCTCCGCGCGTCTACCGCCTCTGCCGTCGCCTGTTCGGGACTCATGTACGCCGGCGTTCCAATGGCGATGCCCGTGTTCGTGAGGCGCTCGCCGCCCGTCTCGATCAGCGCCTTGGCGATCCCGAAGTCGGCGACGTAGGTATGCCCGTCTACGAGCAGCAGATTCTCCGGCTTGATGTCCCGGTGTACGATTCCTTCGCGATGCGCGGCATGAAGCGCGGCGGCCGCTTGTTCGGCGATGCGCAGGGCGTCTTCGATCGGCAGGTGCCGCTCGCGGTCCAATCGGGCGCGCAGCGACTCGCCGGCGATGAAGGGCATGGCGTACCACGGGAGCGTCACCCCGTTGGGACCGGTAAAAGCACCGGAGTCGAGCAGCGGAACGATATGGGGGTGCTGGAGCCGTCCCGTGAGCCGGATCTCGCGCACGAAGCGATCCACTCCGATCGCCCCAGCGAGCTCCTCGTGCAGGACCTTGATCGCAACCGAGCGGTCGTGGCGGAGGTCGCGGGTCAGCCACACCGTGGCCATGCCGCCCCGGCCAAGCTCGCGCTCCACCGCGTACCGATCGGCGAGCGCCGCATTTAGGTGGTCGCGCACGCGAAATCCCTTGCGTCCAATGGGTGGCGACTTGCGAAGCGGCCAGCCGCCACGGACAATATTGGACTCGATCCCCTGCAAGCGCGAGAGCCAGCCCTGAAGGAGGAGACAATGCAGCAGCGCAAACTCGGAACGAGCAACCTGGAAGTCTCGGCGCTCGGCCTCGGCTGCATGGGCATGAGCTCTGGCTACGGCCCGGCAGCAAACAAGCAGGAGATGATCTCGCTGATTCGATCGGCCGTCGAGCGCGGCGTCACCTTCTTCGACACCGCTGAGGCGTACGGCCCGTTCACCAACGAAGAGCTCGTGGGCGAAGCGCTGGCTCCGTTCCGCGGTCAGGTGGTGATCGCCACCAAGTTCGGCTTCAAGTTCGGTCCCACGGGGGAGCAGGTGGGACTGGATAGTCGGCCCGAGCACATCAGGCAGGTTGCTGAAGCCTCGCTGAAGCGCCTCAACGTCGATTGCCTGGATCTGTTCTATCAGCATCGGGTCGACACCGACGTGCCCATCGAAGACGTGGCGGGAGCGGTGAAGAACCTGATTGCCGAAGGCAAAGTCAAACACTTCGGACTTTCTGAGGCAGGCGTGGGAACGATCCGTCGCGCCCATGCGGTCCAGCCGGTCACGGCGCTCCAGAGCGAATACTCACTGTGGTGGAGACAGCCGGAGCAGGAAGTGTTGCCGGCCCTCGAGGAGCTCAGCATCGGCTTCGTTCCCTTCAGCCCGCTCGGGCGAGGCTTCCTCACGGGAAAGATCGACGAGCACACGACGTTCGACCGCTCCGACTTCCGCAACATCGTCCCCCGCTTTACGCCGGAGAATCGAAAGGCCAATCAGGCCTTGGTGGATTGGCTTGCCAAGATCGGCAAGCGGAAGCAAGCAACCTCGGCGCAGATCGCGCTCGCCTGGCTGCTTGCCCGGAAGCCGTGGATCGTTCCGATCCCCGGAACCACCAAGCTGAACCGGCTGGAGGAGAACATCGCCGCGGCTGCCGTCGAGCTCACTTCGGACGATCTGAGTGAGATCGAACGGGCCGCATCGGAGATCGCGGTGCACGGGGCTCGGTACCCCGAGGAGCTGGAGCGAAGGACGGGTTGTTGATTGAAGCGTTCTACTTGCCCCCCGTACCGGGATGTCGCAGCTTCTGCAAGATCCGGTAGGCCCACACGCACGTTGCAAACGATCGAAGAGAATGGATCCCAAGTCTCACTGGGAACGCGGTGCCGTTTCGGCATTGCTGATCGCACTGCTCGTAGGCTCCGCCGAGGCGCAATGCCCCGACGGCACGCCTCCGCCGTGCACCAGGGGAGCGGCCCGACCGGCCACCGCCTCCCCGCCTCCCACCGCACGCGATCGCGCGCGCACGTTCCTCGTCCTCCCGTTTCGTAACCTGTCCCGTCTCGCCGAATACCAGTGGCTGGTCGAAGGATCTCCTACGATGCTGGCGGATGCGCTCGGGCAGTGGACTGAGGTGACGGTCGTCCCCGACGAGCGACTGTATCCGGCGCTGCGCCGTCACGGGCTGCAACCCGGAAGCGTCATGGATCTCGCCAGCCTTCGGCCTGTGGCAGCCGAGACCGGCGGTTGGACGGCTGTGACCGGCGAAGTCATCGTCGTGGGAAACCGGCTGCAAGTGAGTGCGAGGGCGTACGACCTCGTGACCCAGCGCCTGGTGACCCGCACGACGTTCGAGGGTCGAGCCACGGACGACGTTCGGGACGCATACGAGCACGTCGCCACGGCACTATTACGCGCCGCCGGGCTCGACCAGGCCTCTGCGGACCTCGCAGGGGCCACGACGAGCTCCTTGGACGCGTACCGGGCGTACCTTCGCGGCGTATCGCATCTCAACCGGGCGGAGTACCGGCAGGCCCGCGACGCAATGGTGGAGGCAGTCCGCATCGATAGCACCTTCGCGCAGGCATACGCCAGGCTCGCGGAGGTCTCGCTGCTCGCGTTCTCGGTGCTGGATCCTGACCATCCGGCGTACGGGTACGCCGAGCGTGCCGCGGCGCTCAGCAACCGGCTTCCACGACAGGCGGCAAGTCACGTACGCGCATTGCGCAGTCTGCTGAACGCAGACTTCACCGCGGCACGCTCGGAGCTTGGGACTCTCGTCGCCCAGGACTCCAACGACGTCGACGCGCTCGAGGACCTCGCGAGCCTCGAGTTCCTCGACCCCCTGCTCGTGGCGACGCCGACCGGAGAGCGACGCCGCGGGTCCCTCAACGCGGCTACACGGCTGTCCCGGCGCGTCCTCGATCTGGACCCTACCCGACACGGCGCCTACCAGGGATTGGTGGTCATCTACTCTCTCGCCGCCGGGCAGCCGCCAGGCGCGGTAGCGGGCTACCGCCGCGAGCTGCCGCGTCCCGTGCGGAGCTCGGTTCGCGCCTGGTGCAGCTGCGACTTTGAGCTCGGTTCGGCGGGGCAGCCGCCCGGCCGCGGAAGTGACTCGGCGCTCGCACCCCAGTTTGCCGGCCCCGATCTCATGCTGGTCCCGCTGCTGCACGACTCGCTCGAGCTCGTACCGCTCGATTCCCTGGCGGCGATTCCGCCGGAGTCATTGGCAGCTTCACGGGCTCGCGCGCGCGCCGCGGCGAGCGCGTGGGCCCGGCGCTGGCTGGTCGCCGGCCCGGCCGAGGCCGAAGCCCACCGCATGATGGCGCGTGTCTTCGAGCTGGCTGGCAATTACGAAGCCGCACTTCGCGAGCTCGAGACCGCAGACTCGCTCGGTGTCGAAGCGGAAGCGGAGGCCGTGGCGGCGCGGCGGATGATCCTCCTGGGAAAGCTCGGACGTCTGAGCGACGCGCGCCGGATCGCGGACTCCCTGTGGCAGGCGAGCTATTTCGGGGGGGAGTTGTTCGCCACAGTGCCCGCTATGACAGAGGCCTACGCCTGGGCCACGAATCTGTTCGCCGCGTCAGGAGACTTTGTTCGAGTGCGGGCTGCGCTCGCTGCGTTCAGTGCCCGGCTGGCCTTTCGTCTCGAACCGGCTCGCGCGTACGCCGCAACGGTCGCGGTCCTCTCCGGATCGGAGCCCGGGCCGGCAGCGCCCGTCGTGCTCCCCGACGGGCTTCGGCTCACCGTGCGTGAGGCACTGCGTGCTGAGCAGAAACAGAACCCGGGAGATCCCCTCCTCGGCGCCTGGCTGCGGAGCCTCTCGGCGGCATTCCCGGACCGCTGAGTCTCGGACTACGCCTGTCCATTCATCAACGTCTCGCCGCGTGCTGCAAGTAGCCGATGATCGCAGCCGCCTCCTCGTCAGTGACCTCACGCACCCCCATGGTTCTCATGTTCTGGCGCATGCGGGCTACGACAGCCGCCCATTCCGCCGACGTGTGCTGCGTCGGGTCGGGGAGGGCGTGGCACCTCGAGCACATGCGAGCGAACAGTGCGGCATCCGGGTGGGTGGACTCGGGCAACGCCTCCACGGTGGTTGACCGAAAAGCGTTCGCCCGGAGGTAGTCCAAGATCGCCCCTTCCTCGTCCCGACTCGGCGGGGATATCCGGGACATCCCCATGGACATTCCGTGGCCCATCATCCCACCCATGCGGCTCATGTGCTCCATCCGCAGGAACATCCGGCGCGCCGTCGGCACCCAGTCTGCGGCCGAGTGAGTCCGGGGCGACGGAATGCCGTGGCACTGCGAACAGTAACTGGCGACTAGACGGGCTCCGCGGGAGCCCGGGTCCGGCAAGTCGCGCTCGGGTATGCCCCTCGGCATGTCGGCCATCATGTCCATCATCATGCCGTGGCGCATCCAGGCAGGCGGCGTATCGCTGGCCATGCCCTGTCGCCAACTCCTCCCCAGCGCCCATTGAGCGCGGTACACATCCAGCGAGGCGCCCTTAGCACGCGGCCCGCAACCGGAAACCGAGACAAGAACGCAGGTGACGAGCCAAGCCCGCGCCGCGAGCGGCGCGGACCATCGTTGTGTCAGGAAACTCGAGATCGGAGCGCGGGGAGGCATGGAACCGGACACTATGCTCCGACATCCGAAGCCATCGTGAACGCGATTTGAAGCCATCCTCACCGCGTCTTCATCAGGCCGCCGAGTTCATTCGACCGGCTCCGCCTTCCGGGGACTTGCGCGATATCATCTCGAGGCAGTATTCTAATGTTCGTTAGAATGCTAGACAATGCCTCGGTGACTACCCACCTCGTATGGAGGCCCAATGTCTGTTTCTTCCTCCCCCCTGCCGACCAGCGGCCGTGCCAATCTTGGCGCGAACCTCGTGCTCGTCGCCGGGATCGGCTTGGTCGGCTATGGCGTGATGTTTCTGGTCCGCAATTTCACGGGCTTCATCGAGCTCGGCCTTACGCCCCAACACATCGGGGGCACCCCCGACGAAATCCGAGCCTTTAGCCCGCACCTCTACAACTACATCAGCCATTTGCAGGTAGCGGTGGCGGCTTTCATTATCGCACTCGGGATCGCCGTGATCGCACTGGCCTGGAACGGCATTCGTACCGGCCAGCGGTGGGCGCTTTGGACGGCGTTCTTGGCCCCGGTAGTCGGCGTCGGGCTGGCCCTACCGCTCCACTACTCGTACGGCTTCGCCACGCTGGGCCATCTTGGCTTGATCTACCTTGATGCCGCGATTCTCCTCGTCGGCACCGTGCTCGCCGCCAAGGCGTTACGCCGCTGAGCCACATGTCTGGTCACCGAGAGTTCAAGGACGCGCTGTACGCGCAGTTCGCCCGCATCGGGCACGCACTTGCCAGCCCCAAACGGATCGAGCTGCTCGACCTGCTCGGTCAAGGCGAGAAGACCGTCGAGGCGCTCGCCGAGCATGTCGCGACGCCGGTCAAGAACACCAGCGCGCATCTGCGCGTGCTGCGCCAGGCGCGGCTGGTGGAGACGCGCCGCGACGGCACACACGTGTTTTACCGCCTGGCGGATGACGACGTCTTCCGTCTGCTGCGAACACTCGAGACGCTCGGCCACAGCCGGCTCGCCGACGTACAGCAGGTGGTGCAGTCGTACCTCGACGGGCACGACGCACTCGAGCCGGTGACGTTCCGGGAATTGCGGCGACTGATGCGCGAGGATGACGTCACGGTGGTCGACGTCCGGCCGGCGGAGGAGTACCGTGCGGGACACGTTCCGGGCGCGCTGTCAGTGCCCGTGTCGGACTTCAAGCGCCGCCTGCGCGAGCTTCCCAAAGCCCGAGAGGTCATCGCCTATTGCCGCGGGCGATACTGCGTGTATTCGCTCGACGCGGTGCGGGTGCTCCGCAAACATGGGTATCGCGCCCGGCGCGCCTATGAAGGGTGGCCCGATTGGAGGGCGGCGGGGCTGCCCGTGGAGATCAGTGCATGATCCTCGCCGATGCACGACGCCCAGAGCAGAGGACCGGATGCCATGAAGAATCTGTTCGTTCTCAATGACCCACCCTACGGCACCGAGCGCAGCTACAACGCACTGCGGCTCGCCGGCGCGCTTGCCAAACGGGAAGGCGAGGAAGTGCGCGTCTTCTTGATGGGCGACGCTGCCGCCTGCGCCAAGGCGGGGCAGTCCGTCCCCCAGGGCTACTACAACGTCAACCGCATGCTCCACGCGGTGACCCTCAAACAAGCCACCATCGGCGTTTGCGGCAGCTGCATGGACGCCCGAGGCATCACGGAAGCAGAGCTTCTCGAAGGCACACGGCGCAGCTCTCTGGAGGAGCTGGCCGACTGGACGCAGTGGGCCCACAAAGTTCTGGTATTCTAAATCCCATGAACGGATCCCGAACCATCCTGGTGTTGGGCGGCGGCGTCGGTGGACTCGTCGCAGCGCACGAGCTCCGACGCTTGCTGCCAACGGAACACCGCGTCATCCTCGTCGACCGCGAACCTCGGTTCGTCTTCGCTCCTTCCCTGCTCTGGCTTATGACGGGGAACCGCACGGCGGAACGAATATCGCGGCCGCTCGCGCCGCTCAAACGGAAAGGCATCGAAGTCGTGAACGGGGAGATCGAGCGGATCGATGCCGCCGGCCGCGAGGTGACCGTCGGCGGGGAGAAGCTATCGGGAGACTACCTGGTGATCGCCCTCGGCGCGGAGCTCGCTCCCGAAACCATTCCCGGTCTCCCCGCGGGTGGCCACAATTTCTACACGGTGGCCGGCGCCGAAGCACTGCGCGACGCACTTGGCGCGTTTACCGGGGGAAGGCTCGTCGTCCTCACGGCCGCGCCCGCGTACAAGTGCCCGGCGGCTCCGTACGAGGCGGCGATGCTCCTAGAGCACTATTGCCGCAGCAGGAACCTCCGTGGCCAGACGCAGATCGAACTCTACACGGCAGAGCCGGGCCCGATGGGAGTCGCCGGACCCGAAGTGTCCAAGGGAGTGCGGCAGCTCGTCGAGTCCAAGGGAATCGCCTACCACCCTGAGCACCAGGTGCAGGAGGTCGACTCGTCGGCTCGGCGCCTGCGCTTCACCAACGGGGCGGAAGTGATCTACGATCTCCTCGCGTACGTGCCGCCCCACCGCGCGCCGCGGGTCGTGCGAGAATCCGGTCTCGCGAGCGAGAGCGGCTGGGTTTCCGTAAACGCGCATACGATGGAAACCAAGTTCGAGCACGTGTATGCGTTGGGCGACGTGGTCAGCATCCCGCTAAAGCTCGGCAAGCCGTTGCCGAAGGCCGGGGTCTTCGCCCACGCCGAGGCCGAGGTGGTCGCCCGGAACATCGCGCGAGACATCACCGGGAGAGGCACACCGGCGACGTTCGACGGCCTGGGCGCGTGCTTCGTCGAGACGGGCGACGGGAGGGCCGCGTACGGCAACGGCGACTTCTACGCCGAGCCCGTGCCGCAAGTGAAGCTGCACGCTCCCGGCTGGCACTGGCACATCGGCAAAATCTGGTTCGAGAAAAACTGGCTCAGGCGGTGGGTTTGAGGGGCGACTGCCACGCCTCGAGTCCCTCACGCACGATGAGCGGCAGCATCGCCAGGGCGGCGAGCGGATCCGCCCACCACCACCCGAGCAGCGCGTTCAGACCGAGCCCGACGAGCGTCGTGAGCGAGAGCCACGCACACACGATCGTCTCATGCGCGTCGGCCCGCAGCGCCGCGCTGTCGAGCGCCCGCGCCGTCCGGAGCTTGGCCCGGGCGAGGAGGGGCATTACGATCAGCGACAGCGCTGTCAGCGCCATTCCCACGGCACTGGGTTCGGGCCGGTCCCGGACGATCAATCGACGTCCCGACTCGACGACGAGATAGGCCGCCAACGCCAGGAGCAGCGCTCCGGCCCCCCGGGCGGCCCGGGCCTCCACCGTGGGCCCCACCGGCGCAGAGCCTA
>JBGQHV010000033.1:0-22357 GCA_041498155.1 Gemmatimonadota bacterium
GATGAAGGCGATCCCCGAGGTGCGCACGATCTCGGCGAACTCGGCGTTCTCGGCCAGGAATCCGTACCCGGGGTGGATGGCGTCCGCCCCGGTGATTTCAGCGGCCGCGATGATGCGGGAGATGTTGAGATAGCTGTCGCGGGACGGCGCCCGGCCGATGCACACGTCGTCGTCGGCGAAGCGCACATGCAGGCATTCGCGGTCCGCCTCGGAGTACACCGCGACGGTGGCGATCCCCAGCTCCTTGCAGGCGCGAATCACCCGCAGGGCGATCTCCCCGCGGTTGGCGATCAGCACCTTCTGGAACATCAGCTCGTGTGGCCGATGGACTCGACTCCGGCCGCAGCGCCGGGTCCGCTCAACGTGCTGCCCGACGCATCCACGCCCGACACCTTGAGCGCGAACTCGCTCGGGTTCGTCGCGTAGAAGATCGCGCTCTCGTAGCTGATCACGCCGTGCTGATACCACTGGAACAGCGATTGATCGAAGCTCTGCATCCCGTATTGGATCGAGCCCTCGGCAATCAGATCGGGGATGCTGAGCGACTTGGTGAGATCACGGACGTTCTCGGCCACGGCAGCCGTGTTGATCAGCACCTCCGCCGCGGGCACTCGGCCCTTCGCGTCCTTGCGCGGCACGAGCCGCAGCGAGACCACGGCCTGCAACGCCGTCGAGAGCAGGTGGCGCACTTCGTCGTGCTGGTGCGGCGGGAAGAACGAAATCACCCGATTGATCGTCTGCGTCGCGTCGGTCGTGTGCAACGTGGAGAACACGAGATGCCCCGTGTCCGCCGCCTTGAGCGCGGTATCGAGCGTCTCCATGTCGCGGATTTCGCCGATCAGAATCACGTCGGGATCCTGGCGCAGGACGTGCCGCAAGGCCGATCCGAACGACAGCGTGTCGTTCCCTACCTCGCGCTGCGAGATGTTGGCCAGATTGTCCCGGTGCAGGAACTCGATCGGGTCTTCGATCGTGATGATGTTCACACGCCGGCTCGCGTTGACGTGGTTGATCATCGCCGCGAGACAGGTGGACTTCCCCGAGCCCGTGACGCCGGTCACCAGCACGAGGCCGCGGGGCCGCAGCGCGATCTCCTCGAGCACCGGCGGCAGGTTCAGCTCCGCGATCGTCTTCACTTCGTACGGAATGGCGCGGAACGCGAACGCCACCGTGCCGCGCTGCTGGTACACGTTGGTCCGGAACCGTCCGACGCCCGGCACCCCGATCGCAAAGTCCGCTTCCTTGTGCTCGGCGAACTCCTTCACCTGGCGGGGCGTCATGATCTGCTCGGCGAGGGACTTCAGCTCTTCCGGCTTCAAGGGTTGAGTCTCCAGCGAGACCAGATCCCCGTTGACCCGGATCGTCGCCGGCCGGCCGACCTTGAGCAGGAGGTCCGACCCGTTGCGCTGGACCATCTGCGTGATCGCCGCCTTGAAATTGAACGGCGGCGGATTG
The DNA here is from genome assembly GCA_041498155.1 of Gemmatimonadota bacterium. GTDB lineage: Bacteria > Gemmatimonadota > Gemmatimonadetes > Gemmatimonadales > GWC2-71-9 > DASTHG01. Next base: position 1,456 of record JBGQHV010000033.1, read on the forward strand.
CCCTGTGGTGCGTCAGCCATGAGGATCCACCCGGAAAAGGACTTGGCCGAATTCCACGGGTTGCGCGTTCTCGACGCACACCTCGCGGACTACGCCTTGCACTTCGGCCTCGATCTCGTTCATGATCTTCATCGCTTCGATAATGCACACAACCTGTCCCGAGGCCACGCGGGTGCCCACCTTCGCGTACGCCTCCGCGCCCGGCTCGGGAGACTTGTAGAAGGTCCCGACCATCGGCGACTTGATCTCGAGTAGCGCGCTGGCGGGTGCGACGGTCACGGGCGCCGCCGCGGCCGCGCCCCCGGCCGCCGCGGAGGCCATGGGCGCGGCCCCGGAAGGGGCCGCCGCCGGTACCACCACCGGCCCGCCGCTCCCCGAGACCGACCCGGCCTTCGAGACCCGCACTGACGACCACAGGCCCAGCAGCCCGCGGCGTACCTCGATCGCCCCCAGCTCGGGGGTCTCCCGGAGGATGGTGACGAGCTTTCCGATGAGATCCAGGTTCATGTCCCTACAGGTTGTGGCATGAGGTCCAAATAGACCACCCGAAGAAGCGATCCGTCAATCCGCGTCCAGCGGCTCACGGCAGTTCTACCAGCTCCGTCGCGCCGTCGGACAGGAGCACCGGTCCCTCGGCCGACAAATGGACATCGTCCTCGAGCCGGACGCCGCCCTGCCCCGCCAGGTAGATCCCCGGCTCGATCGTGACCACGGCATCGAGCGGGAGCGGCTCGGCACTGGTTCGCGCCAGCCGCGGCGCTTCGTGCACTTCGAGTCCCAGACCGTGCCCCAGGGAATGACCGAACGCGTCCCCGAAACCGCGGGCGTCGATCAGGTCGCGGGCCAAAGCGTCGGCCTCGCGCGCCGGCATGCCGGCGCGGATGCGCTCCCGCGCCGCCCGCTGCGCCGTATAGACCAGGTCGTACAGCACCCGTTGCGCGTCCGTCGCCCGAGCGCCGACCACCACGGTGCGCGTGATGTCGGCGCAGTACCCGTCGACCTGCGCGCCGAAGTCTAGCAGCAGCCAATCCCCGCGCGCCACGGCCCTCGGACTCGTCCGCGCATGAGGCCAGGCGGTGCGCGGTCCGGAGGCCACGATCGTGGGAAACGGGTGCGCCTCGCTGCCCAAGCGCCGCAAGTGCCCTTCCAGGATGCCCGCGATCTCGCTCTCGGTCTGTCCAGCGCGCACCACGGCGAGCGTCGCGCCGAGCGCCTCGACCGCCAGCGCCGCGGCCGCACGCACCGCGGCCACCTCTGCGGGGCTCTTCCGGACCCGGAGCCGCTCCACCAGCTCGGGCGCCGCGCGCCAGTGCCAGGTCCGCCCCACGGTGGCGATTCGCTCGGCGTCCTTGGCCGAGACCACATGGGCCTCGAACCCGATCGTGCCCAGCGGGCCGAGCGATCCCATCTCCCGGAACAGCCGGTCCCAGGCGCTGGTGCGCTCGACCACCACACGGGCCGCCCCATCGATCTCCGCCTGCGCCTGTTCTTCATAGCGAAAATCGGTCACCAACAGCACCCGGCCGGGGGTGACCACCACCAGAGCCGCCGATCCGCTGAATCCCGTCAGATACCGGATGTTCGGCAGTGATGTGACCAGCAGCGCATCCAGCCCTTCGGCCCCGAGCAGCCGGGCGAGTGCCTCCTGCCGCGCAGGGCGCGCGTCCTCATGCACGGCGTGCAGCGAGATGACGCACCAGACCGTCGAGCGCGAGCCGGTAGCTGTCCGCGCCGAAGCCGGTGACGATGCCGAGCGCGAGATCGGCGAGGAGCGATTTCCGCCGTTCCGGCTCGCGGGCGAAAATGTTCGACAGGTGCACCTCGACAAACGGCACTTGCGCCGCCAGCAAGGCATCGCGGACGGCGAGACTGGTGTGGGTGAAGGCGGCCGCGTTGACGAGGGCGCCGTCGGCGCTGCCTCGCAGCCGCTGGATCGCCTCCACCAGCTCACCTTCGTGGTTCGTCTGGGTCCACGCGCACTCGACGCCGAGCGCCGTGGCCTGGGTCCGGATGGCGGCTTCGATTTCACCGAGCGTCGCGCGACCGTACAGTTCCGGCTCGCGGGCGCCCAGGAGGTTGAGATTGGGGCCGTTCAGAACGGCGATACGCACTAGGCCTTGAGACTCTTGAGCCACGCCTGGAATTGATCCAGGTCCTCTTCCTGTTCCGGCGAGCGGTTCCGTCCCCCGCCCGAAGGCCTGGGAGGCCGGGCATTGGCCGCCGGTTTCCCGGCGCCGGAGGCGGGTGCTGTGGCCGTGCCGAAGAAGTCATCGAACGAAAAGCCGCCGCTCGCCGTCGGCAGCTTCGATGAATGCTCCGGAAGGGGCTCGGGCAGAGCTGGAACCGAGCCGCGTCCGCCTTCCTCTCCGAACACGGAATCGAGCGAGATGGCGTCACTGGCCGGGCGCGTCGGGCTCCCGGGCGCAGGCGTGTCGGGCTCCGGCTCCCGAGCGGGCTCGGCGCGCACGTTGCCCCGCGATGTCGGGCCACTCGGGCGGATGGGTGCGGAGGGACTCGCCGCGGCCGGCTCGGTCGGCAGCACCGGAGCCGGAGCGCCCGGCTTGGCGCTCATGATCCCTTTCAAAAACGCTCCCGCCGACTGCCCGCTGCCCGATGCGCGTCTGCGCGGCGGCGCTGAGAGCTCCATCACCTTCTGCCGCAGGCGGGCGTCCTGCGGACGTTGCGCCAGCAGAGCCTCGTACACGTGGAGCGCATCTTCCCGATGCCCCTGCCGCAGGTACAGCTCGGCCATGGTCTCGGTTACCACCGGCTCGGCCTGCGACAACGCCGCGGTGTCCGCCGCGCCATCGTCGTCCGGCAGCCGCAGCGGCGGCGAAGCCGCCGGCACCGCCCCGGCCGTCAGCTCGATCGGCTCCGTTTCCCGCGATGGGCGGGCCGTCGCCCAGGGCGCCGCATCAAGATCGTCTGGCATGATCAGCGGCAAATCCGCGACCGGGCTCATGGGACGCTCGTCGGGGGACTCGACCCCTGACGGCGACTGGTCGTCGACCTTGAACATACCGCTGCCCTCGTACTGCGTGCGCGCGAGCCCTTCGATCTGGATGTCGGCGTCCGGCGTCAGGGCCTCCGGCTCCTCGATCTCGATCCCGTCGGCGATCACCTCGCCGGGAACAGTCTGATTCAGGTCGAGGCTGTCGTACGTCTCGATCTCGCCAGGCGGTGCCACCACGCTCGAATCCAGACCCGGTTCGGACGTGCGCTCCAGATCGAACTCCGGGCGATCCATCGCGGCAGTGGTCGCGTCCGCCATTCCTGTATCGAATGGCCCTTCCATGTACTCAATGGACAGCCGCTGCCCCGACGGGGGTGCGCCCGCGCCGGACGACGCGGCCGGCGACTCGAGCTCGAGTTCCTCGTGCTCGACAAGCAGCGGCGCGCTGGGGGCAGGTTCCATGAGCATCGTGGCGACCGGCTCTTCGGCCGGCGGCGGTGGCGCCGGTTGGACGGCAGCTTTCCCTCGCACACGCGACAATCCTTCAGCGGCCTCCCCATTCATCGGGTCCGCCAACAACAGCCGGTTAAGCCACTCCGCCGCCTGGTCGAACCGGTCGTTCCGCTCGGAGATCTCGGCGAGGACTTTGAGGGCGAGGATGTTTTCCGGATCGAGCTCCAGCACCTTCTGGAATACCGACTCGGCGCCGGTGTCATCTTTCTTGTCAACGAGACAGCGAGCGTGAACGATGTGACCGCTGACATAGTCGGGATGCAGCTGGAGTCCAGCCTGGCACAGTTCGATGGCGTTATCTATAAGCCCCGCTTTGCGATACGCATCAGCCAGCGGCGCGAAGTTTCGCCCCTTGGGATTCTCCCGGTAGCGCGCTTCGAGCTTCTCGATCTCGCTGGTGTACGCCACGGTCTAAGTCTTTGTGGGGATTGGTCTAAGATAGTGCTCAGCCCGCCGTGCTGTCAAATTCTGTGCCCCACGTTGCTCGCTTGAGTTTGCACGTTGTGGCTCTTAGACTTATCCCCCCTCACCCCCGTACAATGGAGTGCTGTTCGATATGATGCGCGCCATGCGCGAAAACACGAAGTGGGTCTTCTACATCCTGGCCGTCAGTTTCATCGGCTGGCTGGTCTTCGACGTGGGGATGGGGGTGACCGGAGGGAAGTACGGTGGGGGAGACATCGTCCTGCGCATCGATGGGGAGGCGATCCACCTGCAGCAGTGGCAGTCGGCCCTGCAAGCCGCTCTCGAGCAGGCCCGTCAGCGCGGGGGCGCGACGCTGACCCGGGAGGACGAAAAGCAGGTCGAAGATCAGCTGGTGGACCAGCTGGTGCGGGACGTGCTGCTGCAACACGAGAGCCGGCGGCTGGGCATCACCGTGACCGACGCCGAGATCCGGGACGCCGCGCTGTCGTCCCCGCCTCCCGAGGCCTATTCGGTTCCCGAGTTCCAGACGAACGGCCAGTTCGATCCCAACAAGTGGCGTCGCTTTCTGCAGAGCGGTTCCAATCCCGAGTTCCTGGTGCAGCTCGAGGCCCGCTACCGCGAGCAAATTCCCCAGGCCAAGTTGTTCCAGTACATCACGGCGGACCTGTACGTGCCGGACGCGAAGCTCTGGCGCATCTATCGGGATCAGCATGATTCGGTGACGGTCGCGTTGCTCGCAATCGGGCCGGAACAGATCTCCGATTCGGAAGCCGCCGTGTCGGACGCGGAGCTGGCCCGCTATTACGACGCCCATAAGAGCGAATTCAAGCGACCCGCCGCCGCGTGGTTGAGCTTTGTCGCCCAGCCGCGACGGCCGCAAGCCGCCGACACGGCCGCGGCGCGGGCGCGGGCCGACAGCCTGCGTACCGAAGCGGCTGCGAGCGCGGCGAAGTTCGCGGAGGTCGCGCAACGGGAGTCGGCCGACACGGCGAGCGGACATCAGGGTGGCGACCTCGGCTGGCTCAAACGCAACGAGCAGGGTTACGACTCCCTGTTCCTCGCCGGTCTGCGCGGGCTCCCGGTCGGGCAGGTGTCCCGCCCGGTGCTCTCGAGCTTCGGGTTCCACCTGATCCGGATCGACGCGGAGAAGGGTGACTCGCTGCACGTCCGGCACATTCTCGTCCCCATCGAGCTGGTGGGCGCCCACCGCGATTCCGTGGAATCCCGCGCGGACAGCCTCGACCGTCTCGTGGCGGAGCGCGACAGCGGTTGGCTGCTCGACAGCATCGCCCAACGCCTGGGCCTCCCGGTGGGGCACGCGCCGAAGCTCGTCGACGGAGACCGGATGGTGTTGGGTCGCTCCGTCATTCCGGACGTGAGTGTGTGGGCGTTCGAGCACAAGCCGGGTGAAACCAGTCCGGTGATCGAGGGTGAGGCGGCGTACTACGTGTTCCGGCTCGATTCCCTCGTCCCGGAAGGCACTCCCCCTCTAGAGGCGGTACGCGAACAGGTGCTGGGGCAGGCACGGGTCGATAAGAAGAAGACCCTCTGGGTGGGTCGCGCCGGGCAGATCGCGTCCTCCCTGGCCGCGAATCCCGACCTGGTCGCGGCGGGCGGCGCGCGTGGACTCGCGGTGCAGCGGTTCGGGCCCTTCTCGCGGCTTCACCCGCCGCCGATTCTGCAGCTCGAGCCCGGCGTGCTGGGTGCCGCGTTCCGACTCGGCGTGGGCCAGCGCTCCGGCGTCATCGTCGGTGAGCACCGGGCGTTCATTCTTCAGACCCTGGCGCGGTCGTCGGCCGATTCGACGACGTGGTTCGCCCAACGCGATGCGCAGCGGGAGAGCCTGATGCAGGGCGCCCGTCAGGCCCGTGTCGAGGGGTATCTGGCGGGACTGCGCCAACGCGCCAAGATCGTAGACCGGCGCAAGGACATCTTCCGCCCGCAAAACACGACCGCCGGCAGCTAGCCGGCGGTTATTCGACCAAACGTCGGGCGCGGGTCCGGATCGGCGGATCCGGATCCTCGGGACTCGGACCGGAGGCCGGGGGATTTCCCGTCGCGCGTTGAGCGTCACCCAGCGCCCGGCGGAACTCCCGCAGCCCGTTTCCCAGCGCCTTGCCTGCCTCCGGTAGCCCCTTCCCACCGAACACGAGCAGGGCAATGAGCAACAGGATCGCCACTTCGCCGGGGCTGAGATTGCCCACGGGTGTCGCCCGCCCGTGCTATTGGTTGAGCCGCTTCGGCTCTCCGCCCGAAGGCGGGACCGACGACGGGGGCGGCGGCGGCGGGAGCGGTTGCGATGGCTGGTCCGAGCCGACCTCCTTCAGGCTGTTCTTGAACTCCCGGATGCCCTTCCCCAGCGACGAGCCGATTTCCGGAATGCGCTTCGCCCCGAACACGAGCAGCGCGATGACCAGCAGGATGAGCACATGCGTCAGCGAGAATTCCATACCCACTCCTCTAGAAGAGCGATCGGGCCACGAAGTAGGCGATCGCCACCCCCAACACCGACAGCAACGACACTTCAAGCCCGATCGGTCCCAGGGTGATCGAGACGACCAGGAGGTCCAGGTGAATCGGGCCGAACGTCGGAGTGACCGCGGTCGTGAAGAACTCCTTGGCGGCACCCTGCGGCAGAAAGCGCCGCAACAGGGCATGCAGGAACCCGCCGAGAATGAAGCCCGACGCGAGCACTCCGAAGTAAAATAGCGGACGCCGGGGACCGCGCGCCACGCTCAGCTCCTCCGCTCGACAGCGTAGGCGATGCTGTCGCGCAGCGCCTCGCGCGCCGTCGATGCGGGGAGAGCCGACAGCTCCGCGTCCGCCCGCAGCGCCAGGTCGAGCGCGCGCCGGCGCGCGACCTCGAGACCGCCGCCGGCCTCGACCATGCGGATGACCTCGGCCACCTGCGCGTCCGACGGATCCGACGTCGCCATCAGGCGCACGACGGTCTGCCGCTCGTCCGGCGACAGCTGCGGCAGCGCCGCGATCAGCGGCAGCGTCACCTTGTGCTCCTTCAGGTCGAGACCGGATGGCTTTCCGGTCACCGCCTCGGGCTGCGTGTAGTCGAGCAGGTCGTCGGTGATTTGAAACGCCATCCCCAGCAACATGCCGAACCGGGCCAGGGCCTCCCGCACCGCCGGCGGCGCCGACAGGGCCCCGACTTCGCAGGCACCCGACAGGAGCGAAGCGGTCTTGGCCCGAATCAGCAGGTCGTACTCCGCTTCCCCGAAGGCCATCTTGTCGTGCGCCTCGAGCTGGCGCATCTCGCCGATGGTCATCTCGTTGGTCACACGGGCGAACACGCGCAGCGGATCGAGGTCGCCGACTCGCACCAGCTCGATGATCGCCCGCGAATACAGGTAATCCCCCATGATCACGGCGACCTGATGCGAAAACAGCGCATTGAGCGTCGGCATGCCGCGCCGCAGCGCGGAATGATCGACCGAATCGTCGTGGACCAACGTGGCCAGGTGGATCAGCTCGACCACCGCCGCCAGCGTCACCACGCGCGGGTCACCGCCCCCCGCCGCCTGGTGGCTCAGCAGCAGCAGCGTCGGACGGAACAGCTTCCCCTTCATGCGGAGCAGGTGATCGTTCGCGTCGGCGATGATCGGAAAATCCGCCGCGATGATGCGGCGCAGTTCCGCCGCCACCCGGTCGAGCTCCGCGGCGACGGGGCGCTGAATGTCCGGCAGTGACACGCGGGTCGCCTGATCGCTCATGTCAGCGCGCCTTGGCGAGGGCCTTCACCCGCGCTCCCACATCCATGAACCGGATGTCGACGGCGAAAACGCGCCCGTACAGATCGCGCGCATCGGCCGGCTTCCCCTGCTCTTCGAGCGCGCGGGCCAGCCAATACAGGATCCCGAGACGCTCCTGGTCCCCCGTCGCCGGGAGCTCGAGCGCCCGCTTCAGGATCGACTCGGCGACCCCGAAGGCGCCCTTGTCGTGGAAGCACATCCCCAGCGCCTCCGACGTCCGTAGTTTCCCCTCGGGGGCCCGCAGCGCCTTCTGGAACTCGGCGATGGCCTCGTCGAGGAGTCCCATCTCCTTGAAGGCCACGCCCAGATCGTAGTGCGACTGGAAGTCCGTCTCCTCGATGTTCTCGTCGATCCCCTGGCGGAACCGGGCCAGCATCTCCCGAAAGTCCTGCTCCTCGTCACCCGTGGGCTCCTCATCTTCGACCTTCATGCGGGTATCGCGCGGGGCATCCTCTTCCAGGATCATCGCCCCCAGGTCGACAAAGTCGCCTTCGCCAGCGATCTCGTCGCGCACCCGCATTTTCGCGTCTTTCGCCGCCACCCGGCCCTCGGCCTTGGGCGGCTCCGCGGGCGCGAGCATCGCCAGCGCCGCCCGGGCGCGCTCGTTCTTCGGGTCGTGCTCGACCACCCGTTCGTACACGGCGCGTGCCTTGTCGGCGAGATCCCCCCGCAGCAGGGTATCGGCCAGCTCGAGGTACGCGCCGATCAGCTGCATTTTATCGCCCGACTTGAAGGCGAATTCCACCTGCTTTTGCCGGTGCCGCACGCTGTTCGGATCGAGGCGCAGGATCTCGTCCACCAGCCCTTGCGCATGCGCGAGGTTGCCGGCCGACTCGAACCCGCCCGTCGCGATGTCGAGCTCCTCGATGCCGCGCTCGCGCTCCCCCGCTTCGATCAGCGCCTCACCCAGGGCCTGGTGCGCCTCGGCGTCATCCGGATCGTCCGCGACCCGGCTTTCGAGCTCCTCGATCGTCGGTGCCGCGGGGGTGACCTCGTCGAGACCCTCGAACACCAGGGCATCCGGCTGGTCTCCCTCCTTGACGACGTCCAGACCGAGATCCAGCGCCGGGGAATGCCCAGACCCCACGGTGGTCTCCCGCTGCAGCCACCCTTTGTCCTCCTCCTCGGCGAGCGGCTCGTCGTCCACTTCGTGCTCGCGCTCGGTGGTCGACGTTTCCAGCGCTTCCGCATCGAAGTCGGGTTCGAGCTCGAGCGGCGGGATCTCTACAACCGTCTTGCGTTTCGGCGGACCGACGGGCGGCGCGACGGGCGGCTCTTCGGTTGCCACGTCCTCCGGCTCCGCGCCCGCATCGGTTTCCTCCTCCTCCACATCGAAGGCGGAAACCAACGGAAGGTCACCGAGGATGTCGGCCGTCTCGGGCGGTCCGATATCCGACGCCGCCGTCGGTTCGAGACCGGCGATGAGCGGAGACTCCGGGACCACATCTTCGTCCCGGATGGAAGCGATGCCGCCCACGGTATCGCGAACGCGTCCGAAGTCCTCGACGGTCGGCTCGAGACCGGCGAGGGAGTCGGCGCTCTCGATGTCGACCTCTTCGACCAGACTGGTCGTCTCGATCGGGGCGGCGGTCGGGGGCGGCGCCGGCGCGCGGGCGGCGGGCGCCGACTTCGGCGCCGACGGCGGAGGGCCGACGGGCGGGGCTACCGGACGCGTCACCGTCCCGGTTGGGCGTCCCGGCGGTGCCTTGGCCTTGGCGGGCTCATCGAGGTCCAGAAAGACGAGGCTCGTCGTCTTTCGCTTGGTCTTTTGGCCCGGACCGACGGACGGCGCGCTCGCCCGCGGGCCGGCGGTCCGGAGCTTCGCCTGCAGCTCGGGACCCCCGTATGCGCGCAGATGCTCCTCGAGCATCTCGCGCAGCTGTTCCCCTTCCGTGGAGATGTCGGCGAATTCCTTGAGCGCCAAGAACGCCTGCTGGATGGCGCCGGCTTTCTGCATCCGCTCGGCGTATTCGATGAAGTTCTGCTTCGCCTCGCCGGTGAATCCTTTTGCGGCGTAGAGCTTGGCGAGCTTGAGATAGGTGGTGGGACGACCGGGAGCGTTGCGCAGCACCTTGTTGCACATCGCGATCGCATTGTTGTGGAAGCCCAGCTCGGCGTAGCGATCGACGGCCCGGTCGTAGTAATCCGCGGCCTGGCCGGGGTCCTTCACCTTGAGATACAGATCACCGATACGATTGAAGATGCCGAGGTCGGGATTGGGATCGCTCTCCTCATCCTGCGCCTCGAGCACTTCGAGCCACGTCTCGATGGCGGCCCGAGTGTCCTTGGCCTCCAGCGTGCGCGCGCGCTCCTTGAGCTTCTCAAGCTTCGACATGGAGCCCTAAAGATACCGGACCCGCAAGGCGCGGACAAGCGAAACCCCCTGTCCAGACGTCGGTTACGAGGTTCGCCCCGACCCAATAGGCCACCTCGCGCCAGTCGGTGACCGCACAAGCGACGAGATCCGCTCGGAACCCCGGGGCAACCTGACCGCGATCGGCCGCGAGTCCCAGGGCGGCGGCGGCGTTCACCGTCACCGCCAGCAGCGCTTCGGCGTGTCGCAGGCCCAGCTGGGAGACCGCAAGGCTCATGACGAACGGGAGGCTGATTGTGGGTGAGGAGCCGGGGTTGAAATCCGTCGCGAGGGCGACGGCGGCTCCGGCCTCCACCAACCGCCGCGCCGGCGCCTGGCGTCCCTTGCCGAGGAAACTCATCGTCGCCGGGAGCAGCACGGCGATCGTTTCGCTCGTCGCCAGCGCGCGAATGCCGGCGTCGGAGATCCCCGCCAGATGGTCCGCCGAGAGCGCACCGAGCTCGGCGGCCAGCTCAGCGCCCCCCGACCCCTCCAGCTCATCCGCATGCAGCTTCAAGGCCAGGCCGGCGCCGTGTGCCGCCGAGAGCACCGCTCGAGCTTCGGCCACGCTGAAGACGGACGGCTCGCAAAACACGTCGCAGCATCGGGCGAGCTGTTCCCGCGTGACGACCGGCAGCATTTCCTCGACGACCAGGCGCACGTACTCCGCCCGGCGAGCACGGTATTCCGGTGGCACCTCGTGCGCGCCGAGAAACGTCGGAACCAGCTCGAGCCGTTCCGCGGCCGCGACGCGGCGCACGATCCGGAGCTGTTTCAGCTCGGTCTCGAGCTCGAGCCCGTAGCCGGACTTCACTTCGATCGTGGTGCTGCCCGAGGCGCGCAGCGCCAGCAGCCGGTCCCGCGCCAGCCGCTCGAGCTGCTCGGCGTCCCGCGAACGAACGTCGCGCACCGATTGGAGAATCCCGCCCCCCGCCGCCGCGATCTGCTGATAGCTCTCCCCCAGCGCGCGGCGCTCGTGATCCGCCAGCCGGGGCGCACCGAAGATCGCATGGGTATGACAATCGATGAAGCCGGGAAAGAGCACGCCCGATACTTCCGCGACGTCGGCTTTCGGATACCGCTGGCGCAGTGCCGGCCATGCATCGACGTCCTGAATGCGGCCGCCGTCCACGGCCACCGCGGCGTCCGGAAGCACCTCGAGCTCGGACAACTCCCGGCCCCGCCGCGCCCGGGCCGGGCCGCGTCCGGTGACCACCGCCCGCGCCCCAGCGAGCAGGGTGGTCAGTCGCTCGCCTCCAGCATCGGCAGTCGCAATCCCTCGCGGCGCGCGGTGGCGATCGCTTCCGGGTACCCGGCGTCGGCGTGGCGCGCGACGCCGATGCCGGGATCGTTGGTGAGCACGCGCTCGAGCCGGCGGCGCGCTTCCGGTGTGCCGTCGGCGACGATCACCTGCCCCGCATGCAGGGAATTGCCGATCCCCACCCCGCCACCGTGATGGAACGACACCCACGACGCACCGGAGGCGGTATTGAGCAGCGCGTTCAAGATCGCCCAGTCGGCGATCGCGTCGGACCCGTCGCGCATGCCCTCGGTCTCGCGAAACGGAGACGCGACGCTGCCCGTGTCGAGATGGTCGCGCCCGATCACGATCGGTGCCGACAGCTCGCCGCGCGCCACAAGATCGTTCAACGCCACCCCGAACCGCGCACGCTCGCCCTGCCCCAGCCAACAGATGCGCGCGGGAAGCCCCTGGAACGCGACCCGCTCCTGGGCGAGGTGGATCCAGCGGGCGAGGTGCTCGTTCTCGGGAAACAGCTCGAGCACCAGGCGGTCGGTGCGCCGCAGGTCGTTCGGATCGCCCGACAGGGCCACCCAGCGAAACGGGCCCTTCCCCTCGCAAAACAGAGGCCGGATATACTCCGGCACGAACCCGGGGATGTCGAACGCCTGCGCCACGCCGGCGTCGGCTGCGACCGTCCGGATGTTGTTCCCGTAGTCGAACGCCACGGCGCCGGCGCGCCGCAGGTCGAGCATCGCGCGTACGTGCGCCGCGATGCTCGCCACGGCGCGGCGCGTGTATTCCGCGGGATCGATCGTCCGCAGCGCGCGGGCGTCCTCCAGCGGGAGCCCCGCCGGCACGTAGCCGTGCAGCGTGTCGTGCGCCGACGTCTGGTCGGTGACCACGTCGGGAACGAACCCGCGGCGCACGAGCGCGGGGAGGACGTCGGCACAGTTCCCGACCAACCCGACCGACAACGCCGTGCCGCTGCGCCGCGCCGCGTCGCACCAGGCCAGGGCTTCCTCCAGCGAGGCGGTCGCCTGGTCGAGGTACCGCGTCTCCAGACGGCGTTGCACGCGGGCGGGATCGACGTCCACCGCCAGACAGATGCCCCCGTTCATCGTCGCCGCCAGGGGCTGGGCGCCGCCCATCCCACCCAGGCCTCCGGTGAGCACAATTCGCCCGCTGAGACTGCCGCCGAAATGGCGCCGAGCGACCGCGCCGAACGTCTCGTAGGTGCCCTGGAGAATTCCCTGGGTCCCGATGTAGATCCACGACCCCGCCGTCATCTGACCGTACATGATCAGGCCGCGCCGCTCGAGGTCGCGGAACACCTCCCACGTCGCCCACCGCCCCACGAGGTTGGCGTTGGCAATCAGGACCCGTGGCGCATCGGGATGGGTGGTGAACACTCCGACCGGCTTGCCGGACTGGACGAGCAGCGTTTCGTCGTCCGCCAGGCTCCGCAACGAGCGCACGATGGCGTCGAATGCCTCCCAGCTGCGCGCCGCCCGTCCGGTTCCGCCGTACACCACCAGGTCCTGCGGCCGCTCAGCCACGTCCGGATCGAGGTTGTTCATGAGCATCCGCAGCGCGGCTTCCTGCACCCAGCCGCGACAGGACCGCTCGCTCCCCCGCGGCGCGCGCACCGTGCGCGGCCCGCTCACGTCGCCGCCTCGAGATCGAAGACGCCCGCGCGGATCCCGCTGGCCACGCGCTCGATCTCGCCCGCCATCGGGCGATCGGCTTCGAGCGGCGGCGCCATCGTGCGCACCGCAGCATGCAGTCGGGCGACGCCCCGCCCGGGGCGCAGCGGCTTCAGGAACTCCAGCCCCTGCGCGCCGGCCAGGAGCTCGATCGCCACCACGCGGGCGGCGTTGGCGAAGATGCGCTCCGCCTTCCACGCCGCGGTCATGCCCATGGGAACGACGTCTTCCTGGTTGCCCTCCGTCGGCACCGATTGCACGCTCGCCGGCGTGGCGAGCACGCGCGAATCCGCCACCAGAGCCGCTGAAGCGATTTGCGCGGTCATGAAGCCCGAATCGAGGCCCGGGTCCTTAGCGAGGAACGCGGGAAGTCCGGAGGACAGATCGGGATTCACGACCCGCTCGAGCCGGCGCTCCGCCAATCCCGCGAGGGTCGCCAGCACGATGCCGAGCACGTCCAGCGCCAGGGCGATCGGCTGTCCGTGGAAGTTGCCGCCCGACAGGACGTCCGTGCCGAACACCAGGGGATTGTCGGTCGCCGCGTTCAGCTCCGTCACGACCAGCCGTTCGGCGAACGCCACCCCTTCGCCCACGGCGCCGAGAACCTGGGGCGTACACCGCAGGGAGTAGGCGTCCTGGACGCGCGGGTCGTTGTGCCGGTGCGATTCCCGGATCTCGCTATCCGCCAGGAGCGACCGGAGCAGCGCCGCGGAGCGCTGCTGCCAAAGATGCGGGCGGGCATCATGGATGCGCGCGTCAAAGGGAACGGGGGTTCCGCGCACCGCCTCGAGGCTCATCGCGGCCGCCCCATGCGCCGTGCGCCACAGGATCCAGGCGTCGTGCACGAGCAGCGCGGCCAGGCCGGTCTGCGCCTGGGTGCCGTTGACGAACGCGATCCCCTCTTTGGCTTCGAGCGTGACGGTGTCGATGCCGGCCGCCCGCAGCTTCGGACCGTCCGGTCCCTCCCCGATCATGGCCAGGGCGAGATGCGAGAGCGGCGCCAGATCCCCCGACGCGCCTACACTGCCCTGGGACGGCACCACAGGATGCACGCCGGCGTTCAGCATGGCCACCAGCGTGTCGGGGATGACGGGCCGCACGCCGCTCGTCCCCATGAGGAGGACGTTGGCGCGCAGCAGCATCATCGCGCGCACCGCCTCCGCCGACAGCGGGTCGCCCACCCCGGAGGCGTGGCTGCGGATCAGATTGAGCTGCAGGGCGCGCAGCTGCTCGGGCGGGATCCGGACGTGGGCGAGCTTGCCGAAGCCGGTATTGACGCCGTAGATCGTGTCGCCGCGGGCCACGGCCGCTTCGATACCTGCCCGCGAGCGCTCGACCCGGGCGCGGGTGTCGGGGGCCACGGCCACGGGGGCGCGGTGCCGCGCAACCGCGACGACGTCGCCGATGGACAGGCTGCGACCGTCGAGCGTAACGGTGGATGGCATCGGTGGCAGGAAGCTACGGGCCCCGCCCGGGGACGCCAAGTAGCACACAGGGCCAGCGGCGAGATCCTGCCGCTGGCCCTGTGACTGAGCGCGTGGGAGTGCGGTTGCTTACCGGGCCCCGTGCACCAGGATACCGGTCTCCACCGCCGTGGGCAGGTTGGCGTGCACCACGAGCTCCGGATTCCCGGGGTCGGTTTGCATGCTCCAGTCGAAGATGAGATAGTTCCGCCCCACGTGCGTGACCCGCAGCGCCGCGTACCGCAGGGTACTGCCCTCGACGATCTGGAAGACGTAGCCGAACCCCGGGGCGGCCTGAATCATGTTGCGCGAATAGCCGGTCGCCGGCGCGAAGTCGATATCGGTCAGGTCCGACACCGGGGTGTTCGCGTACAGCCGCATGGAGGTGCCGCTGAACTCGGGAACGATCCACAGCGAGGAGTCGGTCGGGTCGCGGTACACCCAGAAATCGATGTCGGTGCGGTTGCCGTCCTGCACCAGGCCGAGCTCCGACGGTTGCGCCACGCCATCCTGATTCACGTCGTCCCAGAACCGGAACCCCGCCTGCGCACTGTTCTGATCGAAGGCGGAGACGAGGAGGTTGCGGGCATCGGGACGCGGTGTGTCCTGCCACAGCGGCGACCAGAGGCTCTCGTAGCCTTCGACGCTGATGGCCGAGACACCGAAGCACCGCGGAACGCCGTTCGTGAGCGCCCCGACGAGGAACTCAGGGGACACCGTCGTTCCCTCGAGCGACCAATCCGTGCCGCACAGGCCCTGATCGAGGTCGTAGGAGGCGCTGTACACCCGGTACCACTTGAACCGCTGCGGATCCGCGGCGAACGCGTTGTCGGTCCAATCGAGATGAATAGCGCCGTTGAGCGAGATCGAGCCCAGCGTGGTCGGGGCCTCGAGCTGCAGCCGCTCGTCCACGGTGATGGCGTCGCTCGGATCGCTCTCGGCCCCGTTCACATCCACCGCGGTGACGTAGTACTGGAGGTGCGGAACGCCGTTGTCGTGAAACGTGTTGGAGGTGGTTTCCCCGCGGAGCCCGAATGCACCACCGGTGCTGCCGCGCGAGTAGATGCGATAGCTCGCGAGCGCCGGATCGCCGAGGTCGTCCCATTGCAGCAGGATCCCCGCCGAACGGGCGGGATCGCCGCTCGGATCCAGGGCGTAGGTCAGGTTCGCCGGCGGGTCGAGCAGCGGCGACGAGTTGACCAGCGTGGACTGGCAGCCGGCGAGGCCGAGGCTCAGTGCGAGCAGACCGACGAACGATCGAGCGGACATGACGCCCTCTTCGAGAGAATTGGTCGTCCGCACAGAGTGGCAGGGGATGTGCCCAATCGTAAGTAAGGCTGCGGGAATGAGATGCGAGAACGAGAAACTACGGTACCTGTCCCCAGGCGAGGACAGGAAAACGCCTGGTCAGGGCCGCAAGTAGCTCTGCTGGTCGTAGTCGAACTTGATGTCCGGCTCGTCGAGGAGAGCGACGTAGAAGTTGAAGGCGAAGTTGCCGCTCGCCGTTCGGCTGAAGGCGAAGCTGGCGTGCCAGCGATGCAAGTCACGCTCGAGCCGCACGTAATGCTGTCCGAACTGCTTCGTGTCGAAATCGTAGTTGGTGTTCCAGGACGCCGTCCAGTTCCTGGTCGGGCTGAACGCCATGCTCAGGGTCATCTGCTGGCGCCCGCCATGCAGCCCGGGCGTCGTACTCACGATCCCGGTATCGAGCGCGGGACGGGTCCGCTGCGCGGAGAACTGGACGTTGAGGTTGAAGCCCTGCCCACCGCTGCCGTAGCCGGCGCCCCGGAATGCGCTCATCCCGCCACCCCCGAATCCTCTCGGTCCCGGACCCGGAACTCCGCCCGGTTGGGGCTGGGTGGGGCTGGGAGCGGACGCGGGGGGCGGCCGGTGTCCGATGCCGAACAGCGACGCGACCGCGGCCAGCGTGCGCGGCCCCACCGCAAACGACGCCGAGAGACTCTGGAGGAACGGGCTGAACTTGCTGCCCGCCAGGCCGACCTGACCGTCCCACAGATCGTGCGTGACCTGCAGGTTGAAACCGGGGAGCAGATCGGAGGCGAACGTGTTGGTGATGGTCTGGGTCTGCCACCCCACTCTCAGGGGCTGCTTCGCCTGCTCGAAGTTGTACGAGATACCCGAGGTCGAGATGCTGAGCAGCCGGATCTTGCGCGGCTCGGCGTTCGCGGTATCGCCCGCCGCGGGCTTGAACTTGGCTTCGAAGTTCTGCTGCAATCCGAGGGTGATGGTTTGCTGTGGATCGCTGCGGGCGTTGAGGAGACGGTTGCCCGACGGGTCCAGGGCGTGAGCGAACTCGGGGGACACGCGCGCGCCAGGGGCGTACTGATAGCTCACGATGGGGGAGAATGAGTGCCGGATCCTGGAGAACGGCCCGACCCCCGGGAAGAAGCCGAAGAAGGTCGGCGCGAGACCCAGCGTGAATTGCAGCCGCTTGCCCTGCTGCAGGAACCGCCCACCGGTGAACTGATTGCGCAGCATGAACGGGCCGGCGCTGGTCTTGTTCACGATCCCGATCCCCGGCTGCAGCCGCCAAGTCCCGCTGAACAGCTGGGGAAGGTTGATCCCAGTGGACCAGTCGATGCGCGTCTCGAACGAGCGGGCGTAGACGATGTTGTGCAGCACCGAGGAATCAGCCGAATCGGGAACGACGATTTGCAGCGGTTGGGACGTACGGTTGTCCGCGATCGAGATACTGTTGCTCCAGTTCCACCGGCCGAGCCGGAGCGGCGTGCCGATGAAGATGCTCGTGGCCCGGTTGTCGAACGTGGTCGCCACGGTATCGACCCCGCCCCCGGTGCGCGGCCGAAACAGCGGCGCGCCGGCGTTGTGGAACGTCTGGGTATTGGCGTAGCTGAACGAGGGCGACCACGTCGCCCAGGTCGCCAGATTGATCGGCGCCGGCGTGATCGACACGCGCGGCAGGTTCTGCTGCACCAGGTTGTTCGAGAGGTTCTGCGTGAGGTTCCCACCGAGGTTGAGCGTGCCCCAGGAAAAGCGCTTGTCGAAATTTGCCTGGGAGCTGAGCTGGGCCGTAGTGAGAAACGGATCGATCGTGTTACGCTGCACCACCCGTGCGCTCGTCGCGTAATTGACGCTGGCGGCGAACCGGGTCCGACTGTTGAAACTCTGCGTGTGATACCAGTTGATCTGATTCGAATGGGCGGCTGCGTCGAGCTGGCTGAGTCGCGAGAACGACACGCTGCCGTCCACGAACCGGTCGAGCCAGCGGTAGTGCATTTGGCCGTTGACCGAGAAGCTGGTCCCCGAGAACCAATCCGCCGACGTCAGCACGTCCACGTAGTCGTTCAGCACGAAGTAGTAGCCGATGTTCGACACATGGCGCCGGTACCCCCGCGTGGGGCGCACCAGATCGTTCAGACCGAAGCGCGGCACCAGCATCCCGCTGCGCCGCCCCGGCCGGATGTCCTGAAAGATGAAGGGCAACCAGAGGATCGGGACGTCGCGCACGTAGAGCACCGCGGGTCGCGCCACCATCACGTTCTTGTTGAGCCATTTCACTTCGCCGGCCGCGAAGTGATATCCGGGGACGGGGCGCTCATCCGACGTGATGTTGCTGCGGGCGCCGTACAGCCGCGTGGAGCCCGAGTCCACCGCGAGGTTCCCCCGCATGAACCACGTAGCCCCGCCCTGCTGGAAGTCGGTGAGCGCCTGGGTGACCGTGCCGCGGCGCAGACAGGTGTCGTAGCGCATCCCCTCGCCGACGAGCACGGTGGGCGGGGAGCTCTGGGAGCCCTGGTCGAAGAGCCGCGGGTTCCCGGTGGCGTCGAGCCTGCAGCTGGCTTCACGATAGTGGATGGAATCCGCCTCGAGCTTGGTCCCGTCGCGGTCCACAAACGCTTCGCCCACGAGCACGATCGTCTGGCTGTCGCCCAGCACCAGCAGCGTATCGGAGACGTAGTGCGTGATGCGGAATCCCACGTACTTGAGCAACGAATCCATCACCGGATCAGGGGCCGGGAAACTGCGCGTGGGACCGGTCGGCAGACCGAGGCGGCGGGCCGTCGCCGTATCGAGGGGACGTCCGGCGACCGCCGCGGAGTCCGGGCGGCGGGTGGTATCGGGCCGGACCGGCTGCTGCGCCGACAGCCCCCGGCCGGGCCAGGCGAGCGCCGTCAGGAGAAGAGCCACCGCGGCCCCGGCCCGGATCGCCTCCCGGGCCTTGCGCCGCATCACGACCCACGCACACCAGATGCTCACCTCGTACAGCAAGAGCAGCGGGACCATCATCATCAGCATCGACAGCGCATCGGGCGGTGTGAGAAACGCCGCCAGCGCCGCGGCGACCAGCAACGCGTAACGTCGGTTGCGTCGCAGGCCGGCCGGGGTCACGAGTCCGAGCGAGGTGAGGATAATGATGACGAGCGGCAGCTCGGTGACGGCCCCGAAGGCGAGGATGATCTGGGCCGCGAATCCGAAGTAGCGGTCGGCCGTGATGATCGGCTGCAGGGCCTGGTTTTGAAACCCGAGCAGTACCGCCAAGGCGCGCGGCAGAACCAGGAAGTACCCCCCGGCCGCCCCCGCGATGAACAGAAACATCCCGCTCACGAGGGCCGGGATGACGATGCGCCGCTCACGCTCGTACAGGGCGGGAGCGAGAAACGCCCACACCTGGTAGAGGATGTAGGGCGAGGTCACCACGAGACCGACGATGAACGCGAACTTCAGCGTGATGAAGAACGGATCGGTCGGGCTCGTGTAGTTGAGCTTCCCTCCCGGGAGGTGGGGCGCGATCGGCCGCATCAACAGGCCGATGACATCGATTCGCTCGACCACGATCCACCCGAGTACCGTCCCCAGCACCACCGCGACGAGGGTCTTCAACAGACGCCACCGCAGCTCCTCGAGGTGATCGAGGAACGGCATTTCGCCGCGGGGAGTGACGTCAGTCACGGGAGGTGGGGCTAGCGCCCCAGGGATTGCAGCTTGTCGCGCGCGAGGTTGGCCTCGTCCGATCGCGGATAGCCGGCCAGCACGCGCGCGTAATAGGTGCGCGCGGCCGCCTTGTCGTTCCGCTGCTCGGCGAGGAGGCCCAGCTTATAGAGCGCCGATGGCGCCCGCGGCGAGTTGGGATAGCGCTTCACCACGTCCTGGTACACCGCGGCAGCCGAGTCGGGACTCTCGGCGGCGAACGACTCGCCCACATAGTAGAGCGCGTCGGGGGCGTGCTCGTCATCGGCGTACAGACGGAGGAACTCCCGGAACCCGAGCCGTGCGGTCGTGAAGCTACCCCGCCGGTACTGTTGCAGGGTCAGGTCGTACATCTGATCGGGACCCGGGCCGGTGGTTGGCGCGGGCGCCGTGGGCGTGGACGGCGTGCCCGCCGCCCCGGTGGTATCGACCGGCACCGGCGCGGGCGCCGGGGCCGGATTCGACAGCCGGCTGCGCAGCTCGGACAACCGCTGCTGGCTTTGTCCGGTTACCTCCTGCAACGAGCCCAGCTGCTGCTGCACCGCCTGCAAATCGCTCCGGATGTCACCGCGAATCTGCACCAGCGCGTTCTGCTCGGCGGACAGGGTCGCCTGGAAGGCGGCGAGCACGCGCGCGAGCGAGTCCCGCTCGACCCGGCGGGCGCTGTCGGCGTGCGACAATTCGCTCCGCAGCGCCTCGACCTGGAGCTCCACTTTCCGGACGTCACCCCGCAGGGCGCATCCGGCCAGGAGCCCCAGGCCGAGGAGCCACGGCGCGCGATTCACCGACACGTGCTTACGGCTTCCGCAGCACGTCCCCGCCGCTCAAGATCTCAAATTCATCGCGGCGGTTCTGCGCCCAGGAATCCTCGTCGTGCCCCATGGCCACGGGGCGCTCTTCTCCGTACGAGGCGGTTTCGATCCGGCTGGCATCGACCCCGTGGCTCACCAGGTAGTTCTTGGCGGCCGTCGCGCGGCGATTGCCGAGCGCGAGGTTGTATTCATCCGAGCCCCGCTCGTCGCAATGGCCGCTGATGCGGATGCGCAGGTCGGGATTCGCGTTCAGAATGGCGACTTTCTGGTCCAGCGCGCCCTGGTCGTCGGACCGCAGGGCCGCTTTGTCGAAATCGAAGTGGATCATGGCGGCGAGCATGTTCCGCACTTCCGCCGAAGCGGCGGCGGCCGCAGCCGCGGCATCGGCCTCGCGCTGCCGGGCAATGCGCTCCGCTTCTTCCTGCGCCCGCCGGGCTGAATCGGCGGCCGCCGAATCGGCGCGCGCGCGTTCGCTGGCGGCGAGCGAATCGGCATTGGGCTGCGGCGCGGGGGCCACCTCGGGCGCCTTCTTCCCGCAGGCGGCGACGAGCGCCACGCTGAAGCCCATCAGGACCAGCGAGTGGACGCGTTTCATCGTGTCATGTTCTCCCAGTTCAGGGGTTGGGTGAGACGGCCTCCGGTATCCGCGGCGACCAGGCCGGCAGGCGTGCCCCACTCTGCTGCAACAGGGGACGGATGCGGCCCGTCTCCAGATCGATGAC
>JBGQHV010000034.1:0-22327 GCA_041498155.1 Gemmatimonadota bacterium
AGCTTCGGCACGATCTCGAACAGGTCCCCCACGATCCCGTAGTCGGCCACTTTGAAGATCGGGGCGTCCTTGTCCTTGTTGATCGCCACGATGACCTTGGCGGTCCGCATCCCGGCCAGGTGCTGGATCGCCCCCGAAATGCCGACGGCGATGTAGAGCGAGGGGCTCACCGTCTTCCCCGTCTGCCCCACCTGGTCGCCGTGGGGCCGCCAGCCGGCGTCCACCACCGCGCGCGACGCGCCCACCGCAGCCTTGCCGCCGAACGCCTGCGCCAGCTCCTCGAGCAGCTTGAAGTTGGCGGGCTCTTTGAGGCCGCGGCCCCCCGACACCACGATCGGCGCTTCGGCCACGTCGAGCGCGCCGCCCGCGGCCGCCTTGATGCCCTTCACGACCACGCGGCCCGCCTCGCCGGTCACCGCCGTCGTCTCGGCCGTCCCGGCCTTGGGCCGCTCCACCGGAGTGAACACATTGGGCCGCAGCGAGACCACAGCAGGCGCGGCCGTGATCTTGACCTTGAGCAGCGCCTTCCCGGCATACACGGGCCGCGTGACGACCACCGATCCGCCATCCACCGCGATGTCGGTGACATCGGCGGCGAGCGGTGCACCCAGCTTTGCGGCGACCCGGGGCGCGAGATCCTTCCCCTGCGCGCTCGCCGCGAGCACGACCGCGCCATATCCCCCCGACTTGGCGCGGTCGGCCGCCGCGCGGGCATACCCTTCGGGGGCGTAGTTCGCGAAGCCCGCATGAGTAGCGGTGATCACCTTGTCCGCGCCGTAGCGCCCCGCGGCATCGGTACCGGACACGGGACCCGCGCCGAGCACCAGGGCGTGCACTTCGCCCCCCAACGCGTCGGCCAACCGGCGGGCGCCGGTCACCACTTCGTGACTGATCTTGCGCAGGCTGCCATCGCGCTGCTCTAGCACGGCCAGCACGTGACTCATAGCACCTTCGCTTCTTCGCGCAGCAGTTTCAAAAGGGCGGGGACGGCGGCCGCCCCTTCGCCCACGATGCGGCCTTCTTTGCGCTCGGGCGGCGGAGTCATCGCCAGAATCTCCAGACCCGCTGCGCCGAAGGCGGCCGGCTTCACCTCGAGCGGCTTCTTCTTGGCGGCCATGATGCCTTTGAGCGCCGGGTAGCGCGGCTCGTTGAGTCCCTTGTCCGCGGTGAGGAGGGCGGGGAGCGGAAACTCGACTTCCTCCATGCCGCCTTCGACTTCGCGCTCCGCGGTTCCCTTCCCGCCGTCGATTGTCAGGTGCGCGACGCAGGTGACGCAGGGAAGGTCGAGCAGCTCGGCCACCATCGGGCCGACCTGATGGTTGCAGTCGTCGATCGCCATCTTGCCGAACAGGATCAGATCGTATGCGCCACCCTTCAGCTCGGCGGCGAGCGCGCGCGCCACGGCGAGCCCATCGGCCGGTACGCCCGTTGCCTCGAGCAGGACGCCGCGGTCTGCGCCCATCGCGAGCGCCGTGCGGATCGTCTCCTGTGAGCTCTGTGAACCGCAGGCGATCACCACGACCTCACCCGACCCCGCCTTTTCCTTGCGTTGCAGGGCCTCTTCGACCGCGAACTCGTCGTAGGGATTGAGGATGAATTTGACACCCGCTTCGTCGAGCGACTTGCCGTCGGCGGCGATTTTGACGCGCGTTTCCGAGTCGGCGACGCGCTTGATGCAGACGGCGATCTTCATGCGAGGGGTCGGGGGTTAGGGTCCGGGGCCCGAGGGAGCGCGATAAAGGTAATCCCGGACCCCGGACCCCGAACACCCATCTCCCGGTTGCCCCCCTCGGTCGGCAGCCGCAGATTCGTCGCGACCGGTGCAGCGGCGACAATCACCTTGTGCGCACGAGGGGCGGAGGCACCATGGGAAAGGCATTGAAGAGCGTCGGCGGCTTTCTTCTTCTACTTCCGCTGCTCCCCCCGTCGAGCCTTGACGCACAAGGAACGCGCGTCCTGCGCGAGCCGACCGTGAGCGCCACGCAGGTGGCGTTCGCGTATGCCGGGGATATCTGGACGGCAGACCGGAGCGGCGGAGACGCGCGCCGGTTGACAAGCTACCCCGGAGTGGAATCGAACCCGCATTTCTCGCCGGACGGCAAGCTGATTGCGTTCACGGGGGAGTACGCCGGGAACGCCGACGTCTACGTGGTCGACGCGGCGGGCGGCGAGCCACGGCGGCTCACCTGGCATCCCGGTCAGGATCTGGTCCGCGGCTGGACCCCAGACGGGCAGTCGGTGGTGTTTGCCACCGACCGGGACAACCCCCGGCTCGACCGCACCCGCTTCTGGTCCGTGGCGGTGAGTGGCGGCTTCGAGCAGCCCCTCCCATTGCCCCAGGCCAACCATGGCATGGTCGCGCCAGATGGCCGACGCGTCGTGGTCGAGCAAGTCGCGCAGTGGGACATCGAGTGGAGGAATTATCGCGGCGGACAGAACCAGCCGATTCGGATCTTCAGCTTCGCCGACTCGAGCGTGGTGAAGCTCCCGTGGGACGGCAGCAAGGATACCTGGCCGGTCTGGCTCGGTAACGCGATCTACTTCATATCTGACCGTGATTGGGGCGCCAATGTGTGGCGCTACGACCTCGCCACCGCGGCGCTCTCGCAGATCACACACTACCGCGATTTCGACGTCAAGACCCTGGGCGCGGGTGGTGGGGCGCTGGTGTACGAGGAAGCCGGCTACCTCCACCTGTACGATCCCGCGAGCGGACGGGACCAGCAGTTGATCATCAACGTCCGCGGGGACTTGCCCTGGGCAGAGCCCCGCTGGATCGACGCCGCACGGTATGCTGACGCGGTCTCGCTCTCCCCGACCGGGAAGCGGGCACTGATCGGAGCACGAGGAGAGATCTTCACGGTGCCGGCGGAGAAAGGCGACGTCCGGAACCTCACCCGAAGCCCGGGCGCGGCGGATCGCGCTCCGGTCTGGTCACCGGACGGCAAGAAGATCGCCTGGTTCTCGGATGCCTCGGGCGAGTATCGCCTGATGATCGGGACGCAGGACGGGATGGAGCCGCCACGCGAGATCCGGCTCGAGAAGCCGACCTTCTATTACGATCCCGCCTGGTCACCCGACGGGAAGTATCTGGCCTTCACCGATGCGGGCCGGAACCTCTGGGTGGTGGACGTGACGAGCGCCGCGGTCACGCGCGCCGACGGTGACAACTACGCCCATCCGGACCGGACCCTGGTCCCGGTCTGGTCCCCCGACTCGCGCTGGATCGCCTATGCCAAACGCCTGACCACCCAGTTTCGTGCCTTGATGGTGTATTCGCTCGCCGACCGAACCGCCCGCCAGCTCACCGACGGGCTCTCCGACGCCGGCGCACCGGCATGGGATGCCAGCGGGAGGTACCTCTACTTCCTGGCCAGCACCGAATACGGGCTGGGGAGCGGGTGGCTGGACTTGAGCTCGTACGACCGACACAACCGGCAGGCTGTCTACCTCGCGGTGCTCGCGGCGGACACCCCGTCACCGCTTCTGCCGCAGAGCGATGAAGAGACCGGGCCCAAGGACTCCACGCCGCCTTCCAAGACGGCCGATTCCGTTCGCGTCCGCATCGACTTCGCCGCACTGGGGCAGCGGGTGATGGACCTAGGACTTCCGGTCCGCGCCTATACCGATCTCAAGGCGGGCGCGGCTGGGGTCCTCTTCGTCTCGGAGGCGGTGGAGAATCAGCCGGGCGTGACCCTGCACCGCTATGACCTGGCCAAACGGAAGGCCGAGCCGTTCATGTCCGGCGTCACCCTGTTCAGTGTGAGCTTGGATGGCAAGAAGCTGCTGTACCGGGTCCAGGACCAATGGGGAATCGTGGGCACGGAACAACCCGCAAAGCCGGGAGACGGCAAGATCACGGTCGAGCTCCGCATGCGGCTCGACCCGAAAGCGGAGTGGCGCCAGATCTTCCGCGAGGCATGGCGCTTCGAGCGTGACTACCTGTACGTCCCGAACCTGAACGGCGCCGACTGGAACGGCGTCTATGCGATGTACGCGCCCTGGATCGAGCACGTCGGCCACCGGAGCGACCTCACCTACATCCTCGACTTGCTGGGAGGGGAGCTGACGCTCGGGCACACCTTCACCGGTGGCGGCGACTACCCATCCGTGGACACCGTGAATGTCGGCTTGCTGGGCGCGGACCTGATCGCGTCCGGTACTCGCTACCGCCTGGCCCGGATCTACGATGGAGAGGAATGGAACCCCGGCCTGCGCGCGCCGCTGCGAGCCCCCGGAGTCAAAGCCCGTCGTGGTGACTACCTGTTGGCCGTGAACGGAGCGGACCTGACCACCGCCACCAATCTCTACCGCGCGTTCGAGGGCACGGCGGGCCGGCAGACGGTGTTGAAGCTCAATGACAAGCCGACCCTCGACGGCTCCTGGACCGTGACGGTGGTGCCGGTACCGTCAGAGACCCAGCTCCGCATTCAGGCCTGGGTGGAGGACAACCGCCGACTGGTCGATTCGCTCTCCGGGGGCCGTCTGGCCTACGTCTGGCTCCCCAACACCGCCGAAGACGGCTATGCCTATTTCAACCGGTACTACTTCGCCCAACAAGACCGACTGGGCGTCGTCCTGGACGAACGGTTCAATCACGGCGGGTATATCGCCGACTACTTCGTGGACCTGCTCGCACGCCAGTTGCGGGGCTACTTCAACAACCCGGTCGCCGACCGCCGGCCCTGGACCGAGCCGTTGACCGGGATCTTCGGACCGAAAGTGATGCTCGTCAACGAAATGGCGGGGTCCGGCGGCGACATGCTCCCCTACCTGTTTCACATGATGAAGCTCGGGCCCCTGGTTGGTGCCCGCACCTGGGGGGGATTGGTGGGGATCTGGGACGTTCCGGGCCTCATTGATGGCGGCGGGATCACCGCCCCGCGGGGGGGCTTCTTCAACGTAGACGGCCAGTGGGATGTCGAGAATCAGGGTGTGGCCCCGGACATCGCCGTCGAGCCGACACCCAAAGAGCTTCTGACCGGTCACGATCCTCAGCTCGAGCGCGGCGTGGCGGAAGCGTTGCGGCTACTCCAGGCAAACCCGGTCCAGCTGCGTCCCGAGCCGGCCGCCCCCATCCGGGTACGACGACCGGGCCCGTGACGCGCCGGTCTTAGCTGAAGGCACTCAGCCCCGTGATCTCCTGCCCCAGCACGAGGGTATGGATGTCGTGCGTGCCCTCGTAGGTGTACACCGACTCGAGGTTCGCCAGGTGCCGCATCGCCTGGTACTCCGCCAGGATGCCGTTGGCGCCGAGCAGGCGGCGGGCTTCGCGCGCGATGTCGGTCGCGATGGACACGTTGTTCCGCTTGGCGAGCGACACCTGCTGCGGCGTCATGGTCCCGGCGTCCTTCAGGCGGCCGAGCTGGAGACAGAGCAGCTGCGCCTTGGTAATCTCGGTGAGCATCTCGGCTAAGCGGGCCTGCTGCAGCTGGAACGCGCCGATCGGCTTGCCGAACATCACGCGGTTGCGGGCATAGCTCACCGCTTCGTCGTAGCAGGCCATCGCCGCGCCGACCGCGCCCCACGAAATCCCGTAGCGCGCCTGGGTGAGACACATGAGCGGCGACTTCAACCCGCCCGACTTCGGGAGCAGCGCGTCTTTGGGGAGGCGCACGTCCTGGAGCACCAGCTCGGAGGTATCCGAAGCCCGCAGGCTGAGCTTGCCCTTCTGGTCCTTGGCGGAGAACCCTTTCGTGTCAGTCGGGACGATGAAGCCGCGGATCGAATTCTGGTCTTCGATCGCGCCGGTCTTGGCCCACACGATGGCGGCCTGCGCCGTCGAGCCGTTGGTGATCCACATTTTGGCGCCGTTCAACACCCAGCCGTCGGCGGTCTCCTTGGCGACGGTGATCATCCCGCCCGGGTTGGACCCGTAGTCGGGTTCGGTGAGCCCGAAGCAGCCGATCACCTTCCCGCTCGCCATCTGAGGGAGCCACTTCTTCTTCTGATCGTCGGAGCCGAAGGCGAAGATCGGGTACATGACGAGCCCGCCCTGCACCGAGGCGAACGAGCGCACTCCCGAGTCGCCGCGCTCCAGCTCCTGCATGATGAGCCCGTAGGCGACGTTATTCAGCCCGGCGCAGCCGTACTCCTCGGGCAGGTTCGCGCCGAACAGCCCGAGCTCGGCCATCCCGGGGATCAGCTGTTTGGGGAACCGGCCCTCGACGTAGCACTGGCCGATGATCGGGAGGAGATTGTCGTCGACCCACCCGCGCACCGTATCGCGCACGGCGCGCTCTTCTTCGGACAGCAGCCCGTCAATGTTGTAGAAGTCGACGCCGTGGAATTTGGGAGCCATTGTGCAATCTCAGTCGCCAGAGGTCAGCCGTCAGCTCGAAGACAAGTTGCTCAGACGGCGAAGTTTCGAAGTGGTCGCCAGAAATGAAAAGAGGCCAGTAAGCTAACCTGACCCCTCATCGCTTGAAACCACTGCGCAACTTCGCCGTCTGCGCAACTTCTCTTGTGTCTATTGGCGTCCCGCTGGCGCCTTACACAGGGACGGGTGCGCCCTGCCGCTCCCGCGCAAACGCGAACGTGTCCGAGGCGCGGAACCGCCCGTGCTCGGCTTCCCAGCGGAAGAACGTCACCTGCACGGCCGACGGCTCGATGGTCACGAAGTTGAAGCACGACGGTCGCCCGCCGCGGGTGCGCACCGAGAGGGTCCCCGTGGTGGACACCACCACCCGGCCGCCCAGCACGTCGGCGCCCTCCTGATGATCGTGCCCGCACAGCACCACGTCGGCGCCGGACTCGAGGATGCGCCGCTGCGCCGTGCGCCAGCGCGCCAACCCCATGCGCTGCGAGATGTCGCCGCGCAGCACGTTGTGGTGCACCACGAGTACCCGCGCCGCGTCACCCGGGGCGCGGGAAAAGATCTCGCGCGCCCGCTCGATCTCCCGTTTGGGGAGGTGGCCCTTCACCGTGAAGTCGTTGATGTGCGTGACGGAGGCCAGCGACAGGCCGTGCGCCGTGAGCACGCCCGCGATGACGGCGCCGGGGAGCTCGAGCGTCGGCGTCAGCTCCTCGCCGAAGTAGCGGCGGTACTTCCGGTACAGGGCGTCCTTGCCGAACGGCAGCAACGGCCGCCGCCACCACTGCACGTCGTGGTTGCCGGGCAGCATGTAGACCGGCGCCGTCTCCTGCGCCCGCTGCACGAACGCCCGGGCCCGCTGGAACTCGCCGTGCCGCGCGCGCTGCGCGACGTCCCCCGAAACCACCACGGCGTCGGGGCGCAGATCGGGAACGATCTGCTCCAGCGCCTCGATCTGGCGGACGTCGGCGAGGCCGCCGAAATGCAGATCGGCGACGTGCAGCAGCTGCACCGTCACGATTCGACCTGCACCGTGTAGGTGAGCACCGCCTGCCCGCCCGCCGGCACGGAGAACCGGAACCGGCTCTCGGTGGACGACAGCTTCTCCGCGGGCACGCTGCTGTCGGTGACGCGCCAGGTCCCGAAATGACTCTCGCGCACGTCCACGGTGACGGCGTCGGTCTTGGCGTTTGTGATCGTGACGCGGTAGCTCGCGGTGACCCGCTGGCGGGTCGGCAGCCCCCGACGTAACGCGGGCAG
Source organism: Gemmatimonadota bacterium (assembly GCA_041498155.1). Taxonomy (GTDB): domain Bacteria; phylum Gemmatimonadota; class Gemmatimonadetes; order Gemmatimonadales; family GWC2-71-9; genus DASTHG01. The sequence continues at coordinate 7,574 of JBGQHV010000034.1, forward strand.
CGGCTCCTGGGTGTAGTCGGTCTGCACCCGCTCGGCCGTCACGTCGAATGCGTCGCCCGACTGCACCCGGACGTCCTTGCCGGCCGGCGTGTGCACGATCGTCGCCTCGCCCACGAGCTGCACGCGGCCGGACGAGTCCGCCTGGTAGAGCTGGACCGTGCCGCCGGGCAGGGGCCGGTCGCCGAACGGCGTCCCGCGGCCACGCTTGAACGTGTACCAGACCTGCACCGGCACGTCATTCGGGTCGCTCGAGATCTGGCCCATCCACCCGCGCCACGGCAGCACCCCCGGCACGATGAACTCCTGCGTGACGGCCGTGGTGGCGCGCGGAAAGAGCGCCGTCGTGACGGGGACTCCGGGCTCGAGCGACAGCTTCACCGGCAGCGAGTACACGTGCGTCTCGCCCACGGCCTGCTCGCTCGGCATCGGGGCCTCCGCGGCCCGGGCCGCGCTGACCATGACCGCCTGGAGCCGGATGCCCTCATCCTTGGCGACGCGCGTGCGGTTGATGGTCCCGGCCACGAGCTGGATCTCGGCCGAATCGCTGCGCAGCGATTGCGAAGTCACGGTCGCCGCGCCGCCGATCGTCGCCTGAGCACCGTTCGCGCCGATGATCGCCTGATACGTCGCCTCCCAGGAGACTCCCTGCGCCATGTAGGCGAGCTGGGTGGTGGGGCGGTTGCGCGACGCGTCGAGCGTGAGCGACGCTTCCCCCGACGAGCGCACCAGCTCGGGCGGAAACAGCGGCTCCCCCGGCTGGGACAGCAGCATGCGGCCATCTCCCAGCTTGTATTGCGGCGGATCGACCCGCACTACCGTCGCCCGCAGCGTATCGCCCTTCCCGCGGACAAATGAGAGCGTCTGTCCCACGGCGTGGGCCAGGGCATCGCCGGCCGGGCTGGGGTAGCGCATCGTCGCCCCGGTCACCGTGACCGCCGTGTCCGGCGAAAAGAGCGTCGCCGGATCGAGCCCGTCGATCTGCAGCGTGAGGAGATTCCGCCCCTTCTGCAACCCCTGCGACAACGTGCGCCGCACCACCACGCGCCCATCGCTGTATATGGAAAGGGACGTTTGGGCTCTGACTGTACCGGGGAGCGCCGTCACCAGAACGAGCGCCGTCACTGCTGATAGCCGATGGCTGATAGCCGAAGTTTTCATTTCATCCACTCCAGTGCGACGCGTCTCGCGATGAGCGACGTCAGCATATACCAGATGAGCACCGTGACCACACCCATGAGCCGCGCCGTTCGCTCGGCTGGAAGGCTCAGCGTCAGATACACCGCCAGCGGCAGGCTCGTCCCCATCGCCACCCAGCGGCCGATGTTCGCCGCCCGCCGCACCATCAGCCGCCAACAGTCGCTGCACACGCCGCCCACGGCGAGGCCGGGGACCATCTCGCCGCACTTGGCGCAGGCGTGGCTAGGCCCGAGCGGCCACGGCGCGCGCAAATTCGGCTGTAGCAGCACGCCCTCCCAGGTCCCGGGTGCGGATGTTATCGCTGACGATGGTGGTCTCGATCGCGCGCCGCAACCGCCGGCCCGCTTCGAGCTCCCCCACGTGGTCCAGCATCATCGCCGCCGCCAGCATCAGCGCGGTCGGATTGGCGATGCCCTTCCCGGCGATGTCCGGCGCGGACCCGTGCACCGCCTCGAAGATCGCCGCCTTGGTGCCGATGTTCGCCCCGGGCGCCAGGCCCAGCCCGCCGATCAGCCCTGCCGCCTCGTCCGACAGGATGTCGCCGAACATGTTCGTCGTCACGATCACGTCGAACTGCTGCGGATTGATCACGAGCTGCATCGCCGTATTGTCCACGATCTTGTCCTCCGCGGCGATCACGCCCTCGTACTCCTTGGCGACCTGGTGCGCCGTCTCGAGGAACAGCCCCGAGGTGGCCTTGAGGATGTTGGCCTTGTGCACGATGGTCACCTTCTTGCGGCCGTGCGTCTTCGCGTACTCGAAGGCGTAGCGACAGATACGCCGGCACCCCTCGCGCGTCATCACCGACGTCGCCTGCGCCACCGCCCGGGCATCGTCGCCCACCCGGAAGGTATGGTCGAGCCCCACGTACATCCCTTCCGTGTTCTCCCGCACGATCACGAGGTCGATCCCCTCGAACCGCCCCCCGGGGACGATGGTTTTGGTCGGCCGCACGTTGGCGTAGAGGTCGAACTCCTGGCGCAGCGCGACATTCACCGAGCGGTACCCGCCCCCCACCGGGGTCGTGAGCGGGCCTTTGAGGGCGAGCTTCGTATGCCGGATCGAGTCGAGCGTGGCGTTGGGGAGTGGCGTGCCCGCCTTGTCCACCGCGCTCATCCCGCCGTACTCCTCGTCCCAGTCGAACGTCACGCCGAGCGCATCGAGCACGAGCAACGTCGCCTGCATGATCTCCGGACCAATCCCGTCCCCGGCGATCAGGGTCGCCTCGCGCGTCACGGCAACCCGGGTGTCAGTGCCTTCACCGCCCGCGTGAGCGCCGTCCAGGGATCCGCGCCGTCGCCGCGGGCGACGGTCCGGAACCCGACGCGCCCCAGCCGCCCGTCCACGATGACCACGGTGAGCTCCGCCGTGCCCATCCCGGGGGCCGCCGGCGGCGCCGCCCGGCGGAACACGAGCTGCGCGGGGACGAGCGCGTATCGGGCGTCGGCGATCCCGACGAGCACGCGGATCTCGGCGCGCAGCGGATCGGGCACCCCCACCACCCGCTCGCCGCGCAGGATCGCGGTCCCCATCTGGTCGGGATTGGTGGCGAAGGTGGGCGAGCGCCGCGCCTGTCGGCGCAGCTCCTCCGGGGGCACCCACGTGACCTCCGGCGCCCGGTTTCGCAGCAGGGTGTTGACGATGCTGTCGGCGGTGGCGAGCGCCGCGCGTTGATCGGCGAGGCTAGCCGCCCACCCCAGGGAATCGTCCGCCGCGAGCAGTGTGAGGGGCAGCACCGGCACCTTCACGCTCGCCAGGCTGGTGAGCGGCAGCGGCGTCGTCGGCGCCGGGACCGGTTGCTGATTCGCGGGGGGCTTCCCACCGCAGGCAAGCGCGGCGAGCAGCAGGACTAAGCTTTTGTTTTTCAATGGATTAGTCACGAACCGCAATATCGAGCCGTTACGCCGCGATTTCAAGAACCAAGCGTGAGCCCGCCGTCCACCAGGATCGTTTGTCCGGTGATATGGCGCGCGCCCTCGCTGCACAGGAACGCCACCACCCGGGCCACATCCTCGGGCTCGGCCACGCGACCCAGCACCGACTCGTGCTCCGCCCGCTCCAGGATCTCGCGCGGCAGCTGTGCCAGGAGCTCGGTCTTCACGAACCCCGGGGCGACGGCGTTCACGTTGACGTTGGCGGAGCCCAAGTCCACCGCGGCGGCTTTGGTGAGGCCGATGAGCGCCGACTTGCTCGCGGCGTAGTTCGCGATCCCGAAGCCCGGCCGGAACGCCTGGTGGCTCGAGATGTTGACGATCTTGCCGTAGCGCTGCGCGCGCAGGTGCGTCGCCACCGCGTGGATGCAGTTGAAGGCGCCCGTGACGTTGGTGTCGAGCACTTCCTGCCACGCCTCCGCGGAAAGTCGCCACAACGCGCCGTCATGCGTGACGCCGGCGTTGTTGATGAGGATGTGCACGCCGCCCAGCCGCTCGCGCGCCTCGGCCACGAAGTGGTCGACTTCGTCGGCGTGACGCACGTCGCAGTGCTCGGAATAGACGGCGACCCCGTGGGCCTTGATCGCCGTCTCGGTGAGCAGCGCCTGCGCCGAGACGTCGCGGCCGGGGAGGTTGACGTAGTTGAAGCCGACGGCGGTGCCGCGTTGGGCCAGCTCGAGGCAGATGGCGCGCCCCAACCCGGTGGCGCCGCCCGTCACGAGGGCGACGCGTCCGGACAGCTGTTCCCCCGCGACTTTGGGGGCGGGCCGCTCCTGCGTCACGGCCGCCCCGGTGGGGGACGGTCCCTGCCGCGCGGCCATGGACCAGGGAGAGGAGGCCAAGTCGCTCGAACCTATCGGGCAATTTGAACACCTGCAAGTCGCGGCGTAACTTGGGGCTATGCCACGCTTCGCGCGCGGGTTGCTGTGGGTCGGCGTGTCGCTCGTGGGCGCCGCCGCGTTCGCCGTGCTGGCGCTCGCGCGCGGCGAGACCGTCAGCGCCGCCTGGGTCGTCGTCGCCGCCGTCTGCACCTATACCGTCGCCTACCGCTTCTACTCCCGCTTCATCGCGACCCGGGTATTCGGCCTGGATCCGCGCCGCGCCACCCCGGCCGAGCGCCTCTCCAACGGGCGCGACTTCGTGCCCACGAACAAGTGGGTGCTGTTCGGGCACCACTTCGCCGCCATCGCGGGGGCGGGACCGTTGGTGGGCCCCGTGCTGGCGGCCCAATTCGGGTTTCTGCCCGGCACCCTGTGGCTCGTGATCGGGGTGGTGCTGGGGGGAGCGGTCCAGGATTTCACGATCCTGTGCTGCTCGGTGCGCCGCAACGGCAAGTCGCTCGGGCAAATGGCCAAGGAGGAGATCAACCCGCTGGCCGGCACGACCGCGATGCTCGCGGTGCTCTTCATCATGATCATCCTGCTCGCCGTGCTGGCGTTGATCGTCGTCAACGCCCTGAAGGCGAGCCCGTGGGGGTTGTTCACCATCGCCTGCACGATTCCCATCGCGCTGCTCATGGGGTGGTGGATGCGCAGCTGGCGGCCGGGACGGGTGGGCGAGGCTTCTGCCATTGGCGCCGTGTTGCTCATCGCCGCGCTCGTGGGCGGGGGCTGGGTGGCGAGCCACCCGATCGGCGCGGCGTTCACGCACACCGGGACCGCGTTGACCTGGATGATCGTCGTCTATGGCTTCGCGGCTTCTGTGCTGCCGGTGTGGATGCTACTCGCGCCGCGGGACTACCTCTCCACCTTCCTGAAGATCGCGACCATCCTGATCCTCGCGATCGCGATTCTCATCATCCTGCCGCCGCTGCGCATGCCGGCGCTGACGCCGTTCGCCACCTTAGGCGAGGGACCGGTGTTCGCCGGGAAGATCTTCCCATTCGCGTTCATCACCATCGCCTGCGGCGCCATCTCGGGGTTCCATGCCCTGGTGTCCTCGGGCACCACCCCCAAGATGCTCGCCCGCGAGCCCGACGCCCGGCTGATCGGCTACGGCGCCATGCTGATGGAGTCGTTCGTCGGGGTGATGGCGATGATCGCCGCGTGCACGCTCGAGCCGGGCGTCTATTTCGCGATGAACACCACGCCGGCGGCGCTGGCGGGCGCGTCGGACGTCCTGAAGACCGCCGGATTCCTGGTGACGCCCGACCAGATGCAGGCGCTCGCCGCTCAGATGGGAGAGCAGACCCTCATCGCCCGCACCGGCGGCGCGCCGAGCCTCGCCGTCGGGATCGCGCACATCTTCTCGGGGCTCACGAGTGCGTTGGGCGGCAAAAGCGCGACCGCCTTGTGGTACCACTTCGCGATCATGTTCGAAGCGCTGTTCATCCTCACCACGATCGACGCCGGCACGCGGGTGGGCCGCTTCATGCTGCAGGAGATCGTCGGCCACGTCTGGCCGCGGTTTGGCGAGACGTCGTGGTATCCGAGCATCATCGCGTCGAGCGCGGTGGTGGTGGCCGGGTGGGGGTACTTCCTCTATCAGGGCGTGGTGGACCCGCTGGGCGGGATCAACTCGCTCTGGCCACTGTTCGGGATCTCGAACCAGCTGCTCGCGGCGGTCGCGCTGTGCGTCGCGACCACGATCCTCATCAAGATGGGCCGAAAACGCTACGCCTGGGTGACGCTCGCCCCACTCGCCTGGATCGTGCTCATCACGATGACCGCGGGCTGGCAGAAAGTCTTCTCGGCGGACCCAAAGCTCGGGTTCCTGGCGCACGCCGCGTCGCTCATTGGCTCGACGGACCCGAGGGCGCCGCGGCTGATCTTCAACGACCGGCTGAACACGTTCATGGCGTTGCTGTTCATGAGCGTCGTGGCGCTGCTGTTGGTGGTATCGATCCGGGAGTGGTGGCTGGTGCTGTCCAAACGCAAGCCGGCGACCGTGAACGAGGCGGCGTTCGTGGAGAGCGGATATGCCGCATAAGGGAGAATCCCTGCCCCACCGCGTGGCCCGCACCATGCGCCGCATCATCGGCGCGCCCGACTATGAGGCATACCTCGAGCATTGCCGGGAAGCGGGGCATCCGCCGCAGCTGACTGAAGCGCAGTATGTGAAGGAGTTCTTCGAATCGAAGGGAAAAGGCGTGCGCTGCTGCTGAATCCCAGGTCCTCAGTCCCAAACGGTCGGAGGACCTCCGTCCATCGCGCAATTCAGGAGAGCGGATGCATACTCTGATGGGACTCTCGGCGGTCCTCGCAGCCCTCGTGCACGTCTACATCTTTTCGATGGAGAGCCTCTGGTGGACTTCACCCGAGGTGCGGCGCCGCTTCCGGCAGACGCGGGAGCAGTCCGAGACCACCAAGTTGCTTGCCTTCAACCAGGGGTTTTACAATCTCTTTCTTGCAATCGGCATCTTCGCCGGGTACGGGCTGCTACATCTGGGGCATCCGGTCGCGGCCCTGACGCTCATTACCTGGAGCTGCGCGTGCATGGTCGGCGCCGCGGTGGTGCTCCTCGCGTCCGCGCCAGGCATGTGGCGCGGGGCACTCATCCAGGGTGCCGCTCCGTCGGTCTACCTCGTGTTGGCGGCGCTCCACGCCGCGGCATGACATTCCCCGTCGTCCTCGAGCGCTGCTGCTGAGCCTCAGGTCACCGTCGCGGCTCCGAGCCCAGGCGATCACGCCCGACGACTGATCTCGCGCCGTTTCTTGCGCGCGCGAATCTCGAGCTCGTGCACCACCGCCGCCATGGCCGCCGCGGCCCCGGCTGCCAACGCGGCCTTCCCCGCCGTCTTGAGGACCTCACTGGCCTGACGCAGCGTCTTCCGCACGCGGCGGTGGCGCGCCGCCGTTTCCACCTTCTGCCGGGCGACCTTCATCAAGGCATCCGCGTGTCTGGCCGCTGCGCTCGCCGCTCGTTTCGCCTCACGCGCCGCGCGCAGGATCCGCGGTTTCCACTGCTCGGACTTCGGCATGAAGACCTCCGTCGGGTGGTATCTTGTATGCTACCATGACCGACGCGTTGACGCGCCTCACCACTGCCCTGACGGACCGCTACACGATCGAGCGCGAGCTGGGCGCCGGCGGAATGGCCACCGTCTATCTCGCTCACGACGTGCGCCACGACCGGCCGGTGGCGCTCAAAGTGCTGCGTCCCGAGTTGGCCGCGATCCTCGGGGGCGAGCGGTTTCTCAAGGAGATCCGTCTCACCGCCAACCTCCAGCACCCGCACATCCTGGGACTGCACGACTCGGGCGAGGCCGACGGGCTCGTCTATTACGTCATGCCGTACGTCGCGGGCGAATCGCTGCGTCAGCGCCTGGAGCGCGAGCATCAGCTCCCGGTCGAGGACGCGCTCCGCATCGCGACCGAAGTCGCGGGTGCGCTGGACTACGCGCACCGCCACGGCGTGATCCATCGCGACATCAAGCCGGAAAACATCCTGCTGCACGACGGCTCGGCGCTCGTCGCCGATTTCGGTATCGCGCTCGCCGCCTCCCGGTCCGACAGCGGCTCGCGGCTCACCGAGACCGGCATGTCGCTCGGCACGCCTCACTACATGAGTCCCGAGCAGGCGATGGGCGAGCGCGAGATCACCGCCAAGAGCGACGTGTACGCGCTCGGCTGCGTGGTCTACGAGATGCTCTCGGGCGAGCCGCCGTTCACCGGCCCCACGGCGCAGGCGATCGTGGCCCGCGTCATGATGGAGCAGCCGCGCAGCCTCACGCTGCAGCGCCACTCGATCCCGCCGCACGTCGAAGCGGCCGTCAACCGGGCGCTCGAGAAGCTCCCGGCCGACCGGTTCGCCAGCGCCGCCCAGTTCGCCGAGGCGCTCGCCCGGCCGGACATGACACTCCCTGCGACACGCGCCCAGGTCGCGGCCCGGGGGCCGGCCTCGACGCGGTGGCGGCGCTACTTCCAACTGGCGGCCGCCGCCGCCGTAGTCTCGCTGGCCCTCGCCGCCTGGGGATGGTTCCGGGTCCGTGCCGCGGCGCGAGCGCCCGCCACGTGGCAGTACATCACCCTCGGCGACAGCGTCGTGCTCACAACCCAGGTTCCGGCGATGGCGCTGTCGCCCGACGGCTCCCTGTTCATCTTCAAAGACGACCGCCAGAACGGCCGCCTCTGGGTCAAGAAACGGGGCGAGCTGAACCCCACGCCGCTCAGCGGCACCGAGCGGGCTCAGAACCCCGTGTTCTCGCCTGATGGCGAGTGGGTGGCCTTCGTCGCCGACGGGCACCTCAAGAAGGTCCGTGCGTCGGGCGGGACGAGCGTCACGCTGGCGGACTCGGTCGCCGGTGGGTTCGGGGGCGCCGCGTGGCTCGACGACGGCACGCTGGTGTACGTGCCGCCGAGCTTACAGGAGCTGCGACGGGTGAGCGCGTCCGGAGGCGCAACCACGGTGGCCCTGAACAGCGGCCACGCGTCCCTGGCCGGCGGGGGGGCGGGCATGCCAGTCGCCCTGCCGGGAGCCCGCGGCGTGCTGTTTCAGAATTGCGCGTCCAGCTGTGTGACGATGAGCATTCACGCGCTGGATCTGCGTACGGGGAAGGAAAAGCTGCTGCTCGACGACGTCGCCCAGGCGTGGTACCTGCCCAGCGGGCACCTCTTCTACGTGCGCCGCGATGGGGTGGCCCTGGTGGCGCCATTCGACCTGGGACGGTTCGCGATTACCGGCCCCGCGACGCCGGTGCTCGAAGGAGTCCAGGTGACGCTCAACGGCGGGTTCGCGCTCCTCGCCTGGTCGCGATCCGGATCGCTCGTGTACGCGCATGGGGCCGGCGGCTCGACCGACAACGCGATGATCCGCGTGGGTCGCGACGGGGCGATCACCCAGATCGACACCGCGTGGCATGGGGAATTCAACTCGATCGCGCTCGCCCCCGATGGTCGCCGGCTCGCGGTCGGCATCGGCTCCGGCGCGGCCCTGAACATCTGGATCAAGCAGCTGGATCGCGGACCCACCACACGGTTGACGTTCGGCGGGCAGGACCGCCGGCCCTTCTGGTCCCCCGACGGCCGGACCGTGGCCTACATCCGGGACAGCAACAACACGAGCGCCGTGTACACCCGTCCCGCCGACGGCGCTGGGCAAGACCGGTCGGTGGTCCGCCTGGATCGCCTGATCCAGGAGGGCGAGTGGTCGCGCGACGGCCGCTGGATCATCGTGCGCACCGACAACGGCCAGGCAGGCGCGGGCGACATCGTGGCGGTCAGCACGAGCGGTGACACCACGCCGGTGCCGGTGGCGGCGAGCCCGTTCACCGAGCTGCACCCGGCGCTGTCACCCGATGGCCGCTGGCTGGCGTACAGCTCGAACGAATCGGGAATCAACGAGGTGTACGTGCGGCCGTTCCCCGATGCTCACGGCGGCCGCTGGCAGGTTTCCAATGGCGGCGGCAGCGAGCCGCGCTGGTCCCACGATGGACGGGAGCTCTTCTACCTCGACGGCGATCTCCGCCTGAACGCCGTGCAGGTGCATACCGTGCCGACCTTCGCCACCGCCGCCCGCACCTCGCTGTTCGATGCGTCGAACTTTGTCGTGGCCGGGTTTCACCAGTCCTACGAAGTGACGCCCGACGGGCGCGCCTTCATCTTCGTCAGCCCGCGGCGGGCCGGGGCGCAGGGTGCCTCACAGCTCGTGTGGGCGGACCGCTGGTTCAACGACGTCGCCACCCGGTTGGCGCATTGACGTCGCCCCATCACCCCACGGTCGCGATGCACTCGATCTCCACCCGGGCGCCGAGCGCCAGCCCGGTCCCCGCCACGGTGGAGCGCGCCGGCGGGTCCTTCGGGAAGTACGTCGCGTACACGGCGTTCATCGCCTGGTAGTCCCTGATGTCGGTCAGGAACACCGTGCACTTCACCGCGCGATCGAGCCCGCTCCCCAGCCCTGTCAGCACACGCTTGATGTTCTCCAGGGTCTGGCGCGTCTGCCCGGTGATGCCGGTGTCGGCGAGCGTGCGGGTGCCGGGCGTATTGCCGATCACGCCGGAGAGAAACAGCAGGTTCCCGACCCGCACCGCGGTCGAGAACGGCAACCCGGGGACCTCGTCCGATGTGTGAATGACCTGCCGGTCCTGCGCCGCGAGGGCGGCGGGAACGATCAGCACGGTGAGCAACGTGGCGAGCCGCATGGGGCCCTCTCCTCAGGTTGGACGACGTTGGGCCAGCACCGGCCAGAGCGCCGCCAGCGCCACGGCGCCCGCGGCGCTGGCGGTGAACGCCGGCACGGCGCCGGTGGACTGGTACAGCGTGCCGAGCAGCAGCCCGCCGGCGAGCGCCGCGATTCCGGTCGCGGCGTGGTAGGTGCCGAACCCCGTGCCCTGCTTCCCGCCCGCGAGCTGCGACACGATCGCGCGCTCCGGGCTCTCGGTGAGTCCCGCGACCACGCCCAGCACGAGAAACAGCGCCCACGCGGCGACCGCGCCGCCGGCCCGCGCGAACCCGAAGGCAACCGCCGCGTAGCTCACCCATCCGAGCCACATGGTGCGATTGGGGCCGAAGCGGTCCGAGAGGGTTCCACCCAGGAAGCTCGTGGAGGAGCGTACCACGTGCAGTGCCGCCCAGAGGAGCAGCACGGATGACACCGAGACCCCCAGCTGCTGGCTGCGGAGCAAGAGCAGCGTCTCGGGCATGCGGAGGAGATAGAAGGCGGCGATAGCCAAGAGCGGGCGGGAGACTCTCCCTCCGCCTTCCGCCTGCTTTTGCACTTTCCCGATTTCTTCCGCCCCCTCCCGCCTCCTCCCGTCCCGAACCGCCCAGATCGCGAGCAGCAACACCACCACACCCGGAATCCAGCTCGCCTCGATCACGCCCCGCACGTCGAGCGTCCGGCGCGACAGCAGCCACCAGGCCACGAGCGGACCCAACACCGCTCCGGCGTGGTCCAGCCCACGCTGGAACCCGAAGGCGCGCCCGCGCAGCTCGGGCGGTGTGACGTCGGCGATCAGAGCGTCGCGCGGCGGTGTGCGGATCCCCTTGCCGATGCGGTCGGTCACTCGCAACCCGATGACCTGCCACGCCGCGCTCGTCAACGCGATCACGGGGCGCACCAGCACCGCGATGGCGTAGCCGAAGATGATGAGGCTGCCGCGCCGCCGCGGCGCGTCGGCCAGGCGGCCGGCTCCGTATTTGACGAACGACGCCGCGAATTCCGCCGCCCCGTCGAGCGCGCCGAGCGACAGCGCGCCCCCACCCAGCACCCCGGTCACGAAGGCGGGAAGCAGCGGGTAGATCATCTCGCTCGCGAAGTCGTTGAACAGCGAAACGAGACCGAACAGCCAGACCGGCCGGGGGAGCTTACTCACCCAACCCCAGACCCCAGCGCATCAGCGTGACGGGGAGGCCTCCGTACGTCAGGACCGCATCGTGGAATCCGCGCAGCGTGAACGCCGCTCCCCGTGCGGCGTGGAAGTCGTCGCGCAGCCGCAGCAGCTCGCGCCGCCCCACGGCGTAGCAGATCTGATAGGCCGGGGTGGCGCAGTAGCGGCTCACCTCCGCCTCTGCGAGGGAGCGCTCCATGTGGACCTCGCTCACCATCATGCCGACCGCCTCGTCGTACGTCATGCCACGGGTGTGCAACCCGACGTCGAGCACGATGCGCATCGCGCGCCACAGCAGGTGCACCCGCTGGAAGAACCGCTCCTCCTCGCTGACGTAGAACCCCTCGTCCGCCATCAGCTCCTCGCAGTACAGCGCCCACCCTTCGAGTGTCAGCGGGGTGTACACGTTCTTGCGCGTCTCCGATGCGTTCGCCTGCGCCAGCACCAGCTGGAGGTGGTGGCCCGGGTATCCCTCGTGCAGCGACGTCGCGGCGATCTCGTGCCGGGAGTGATCGCGCAGCACCCGCTCGCGCGCGGCCTCGGGCAGGGCGGGGTCTGGCACGGTGACGTAAAACAGGCCGCGCGGCTCCGCGCTGTACGGCCCCGGGCTGTCGTACGCCGCGAACGGGATCAGCGGCCGCATGAATTCGGGGGTCGCGATCACGTCCAGCGGCACGGTCGGAATCGGGGCCAGCCCGCGCGTCGCCACGAACAGGCGCGCGCGCTCCATCTCCGCCGCGTAGGCCTCGACCAGCCCCTCGGCGCTGGGATGCTCGGCGCGCAGCTTGTCCGCCAGTGCCGGCCAGTCGGCGCTCCCCGAGAGGCGCTCGGCCCGGGCGGCGAGATCGGCGACCACCTCGTCTTTGAGGCGCAGGCCGTAGCGCCACAGCTCGGGCGCGGTATCGCGCAGCGCGTGCTGATAGTGCAGCAGGAAGTTGAAGCCCTCCTCGCCGATGGCGAAGTGCTCCGACCCCGATTCGATCCACCGATCCAGGTCGTGCTCGAACGCCGCCAGGGCGGCGCCGGCGACTTCGGCCGCCGCGGCCACGCGCCCGCCCACGGGCCCGTCGACGTAGGCCGCGCGCACCTCGCGCACCAGCAACACGCCCCCGGGGCACATCTGCAGGGCGGTCTCCGCGAACAGCCGGACCGGCTCGGTGAGCGCCGCGCGCGCGTCCTCGAGAAACGCCGGCACGTCGTCCAGCCGCGCGGCGACCGCCGCGGCGTTGTCGGGCGACCCCCGGTCGGCGCGCCGCAGCAGCCCGTGCAATCCACCGAAGAGATGCGTCAGCCAGAACTCGGGGTTCTTCGCCTGCGGCCGGTCCGTCTCGAACTGCCGGATCGTGACCCGGATTTCGTTCAGCAGCGCGGTGCGGTCGATCTCGGTCTCGAGATCCGGCACGGCGACTGCTTCGATCGCCGCCGCGATCGACTTGAGGGCCGCGAGGTGCGGCGCCAGGATGGGCGGGCTGTAGCGGCCGAAGTGGTCGTCGTACCCCGTGAGCCCCGCCAGCGTGGCGGCGACGGGATCGAGATGCCAGCGGAGATCGAAGTACGAGCGCTCGAGCTCCCGGAACGCACCTACCGCCATGCGCCCTGCCGCAGCAGGCTGTGGCACTCCTCCGCGGTCAGCGTGTGATCGGACCGCTTGGCGGCGTCGAACAGCGCCTGACACGCCGCCTCGTCGTCCGGGTCGTACCCATGCTGCTGCAGCCAGAACTTCACGTTGGAGAGCCCCGACACGGGCGAGATCTCGATCACCTGCTCCAGCCCGAGCTCGGCCGCCGGGACCGAGCTGTACACCCGGTCGGCGAGCCAGTCGTGGCCCTTCTTTTTCGCCTTGATGATCGCCGCGGCGTGCACCCCCGTCCCCGTGCGGAACGCGTCGGACCCCATCACGGGATAGTTGAGCGGGATCGGTATCCCCACCGCGTCGGCGACGGTGCGGCAGTACTCGGGGAGCTTGGAGAGGTCACCCGGGTGCGCGCCCAGCAGCTTCAGATTCACGATCAGCAGATCCATCTCGGCGTTGCCGACCCGCTCTCCCACGCCCAGCGCCGTCGCATGCACCCGGTCGACACCGGCTTCGATCGCCGCCAGACAGTTGATCAGCCCCATCCCCCTGTCACGGTGTCCGTGCCAATCGATCTTCACGCCTTTCTCCCCTACGATGTCTCTCCTTACGAATTCCACCAACGCCTTTACTCCGTCCGGCGTCGCGTGCCCCACCGTATCCGCCAGGCAAATGCGCGTCGCCCCGCAATCGATCGCCGTCCCGTACAGCCGTTTCAGCGTGTCGGGCTTGGCACGGGTCGTGTCTTCCGTGACGTACATGACCGGAAGCCCTTGCCGCACCGCGAAACTCACGGCCTCTTCCGTCGCCTTGAGCATTCGCTCGATCGTCCAGTCCTCGGTGTACTGCCGGATCGGGGAGGAGCCGATGAACGTGGCCGCCTCGATCGGGATGCCGATTTCCTGGGAGATCCGCACCACCGGCTCGATGTCGGCGATCACGGTGCGCGCGGCGCAGTTCGGGAAGATCGGCAGCTTCGAGTCTCGGATCTCGCGGGCGAGCACCCGCACCTGCTCCACCACCCGCGGGCCGGCCCCGGGCAGGCCGATGTCAGCCGCGACGATGCCCAGGTCGGCCATCAGGTGCAGCAGCCTGCGTTTGACCTCGAGGGAGGGGTCCTTCACGGAGGGCGACTGCAGCCCGTCTCGCAACGTCTCGTCATTCAGGTCCACCCGGGCTTTGGCCCAGTCGAACGCCCCGCCGACGCGGTTCCAATCGTGGATCAGATCCTGCTCGTTCATGCGTCTAGTGTCGCCCGGTTGCTCGCACCGGTCAAGCGGAGCGCATGATGATAGATTCCGGTCGTGGACAAAGTGATCCGGAGTCTCCATCACGTCACCGCCACGGTGAACGACGCCCAGCAGGATTTCGACTTCTACACGAAGGTCCTCGGCCTGCGGCTCGTGAAGAAGACCGTCAACTTCGACAATCACAACGTTTACCATTTTTACTACGGCAACGAAGCGGGCGTACCCGGGACCCTCATGACCACCTTCCCCTACAAGGGATGGGGCGTGCCGGTCGGGAGCCACGGCGCCGGACAGATCGGCGTCACCGCGTTCTCCGTCCCCGAGAACTCCCTCGCGTTCTGGGAGCGCCGACTGCGTGAGCGCGGCCTGGTGGTGCGCGAAGCCGCTGCGCGCTTCGGCGAACAGGCGATCGCGGTCACCGATCCATCGGGCCTCGTGCTCGAGCTCGTGGCCGGCCCGAATGACGCTCGGCCTCCCTGGGTGTCGGACGACGTGGATGCCCGCCACGCCATTCGGGGCCTGCACAGCGTCGCG
>JBGQHV010000035.1:0-22143 GCA_041498155.1 Gemmatimonadota bacterium
AGACGATGATGCCCCCGTAGGTGATCGCCCGCAGCTCGATGTCGTGGGCGTTCACCAGCGTGAAGACCTCGATCGTCCGGCCGTCTGGCAACACGCCGTACGGAGCCCGCCGCACCTCCTGGGTCACCCTGCGAAATGACCGCAACCCGGCGCGCCGCGCAACTTGAAATCCGCTTGACAGGGGCCTCGTAGCCTTCCTCCGCACCCCGTCGGAGGATTCGAGTGAGCGACGCCAAACGGGAATTGACCTTTCTCCTGGCCGGGCCGGAGCGACGCCTGCTGCGCGGCATCGCCGCGCGGCTGCCCCGCTGGGTCTCGTCCGACCAGCTCACGGCGCTCGGCGTCCTGGCCGCGACCGCGACCGGGATCGCGTACGCCCTCTCGGGTGTCCACCCGGGGTGGCTCTGGGTCGCGAGTGCCGCCCTGGTGGTCAACTGGCTGGGCGACAGCCTCGACGGCACCTTGGCGCGCGTGCGCGGCGCCGAGCGCCCGCGTTACGGCTATTACCTGGACCACGCCGTGGATGCCTACGCCACCGCAGCGATTGGCGTCGGACTGGGGCTCTCGCCCTACGTCAGCCTCGGCGTCGCCCTGGGCCTCGTCGTCGTCTATCTCGCCCTGTCGATCAACGTATACCTCGAGTCGGCGGTGTTCGGCGCGTTCCGGCTCGGCTACGGACGACTGGGCCCCACCGAAGTGCGGTTGATTCTGATCGCCCTGAACACAGGGCTCGCGCTGCATCGCCACGTCCCGGGGCTCGCGGGCGTGCCGATCCGTCTCGTGGCCGACGGCGTATGTGTCGCGGCGGCGCTCGCGATGTTGATGCTGCTCCTGGGCAGGTTCGTTCACAACCTCCGGGATCTCGCCCGACTCGAGCCGCCCCTGCCCGTCAAGGGACGACGTCCCGCACTTTCTGGAACACCGCGTGCCACATCGCCCGGGTGAGCCTCCCGGTATTGGTGTTCTGCCGGCTCGGATGGTATGACGCCACCAGCACGGTGCCGTCGAGCAGCCGGGTCACGGCGCCGTGCGCGAAGCGCGGACGATCGGCCGGGGGGAGCCGGGTCCACCACCCGGCCGCCTTGAGATACGCGTCGTGCGCGATGCGGCCCAGCACGAGGACCACCCGGTGCCGCGAAAGCGCGGCGAGCTCATCCGCGAGATATGGGCGGCACCGTTCCAGCTCCGTCGGCAGCGGCTTGTTGCCGGGCGGGGCGCAACGCGCCGCGGCGGTGATCCAGCAATCGCGCAGCTCGAGACCATCGTCGCGATGCACCGCGGTCGGTCCGCTGGCGAATCCGAAGCGATGCAGCGCGGCGTACAGCCAATCGCCGCTCGAATCTCCCGTGAACATGCGCCCGGTCCGGTTCGCACCGTGGGCGGCGGGGGCGAGGCCCACGATCACGAGCCGGGCAGCCGGATCGCCCCACGCGGGGACCGGACGCCCCCAGTACCGTTGATCCGCGAACGCGCGGCGCTTCTGCCGGGCGACACGGCGCCGATACGCGACGAGTCGCGGACAGCGCGTACAGACGATGACGCGACGCTCGAGGGCGGCGAGCCCAGGAGCTAGCGGATGGCCTGCCACGCCCCTTCGTAGTTATAAACGACGGTTCCGTTGGCGTCGCGCAGGATACAGTACGTCTTTCCCGCGACTTGGGCGGGTGGCGACCCGGAAAGAGCGCCGTCGTAGTCGCAGTTCTCCGGAACGTGGAACTGAATCCGATTGCCCGCGATCCGGCCGCTCGTCACGGTGCCGCGCTGTCGATTGGAGAAGGCGCCCTGCGGACTCGTGCAGACGCCGGATTGCTGGTAAGTCCCGAAGAAGCTGTCGCGCACCTGGCTGATGTTGTACACACCCGTATCGGTGCATGCGAGGCTGCGCAACGGGTCCACCATCGCTTCCGTGAAACGCCAGGCTCCGTCGATCGTCAGGGGATCGGGATTCTCCGGGGAATCGAACACGCACGCCAGCCCGATCACCGTGGCGATCACCGAGAGCGACCCACACAGCCGGCGCCGGAGCGGACCCATGCCACTATCGTACGCGCGCAATCATTTCGGTCAAGCATGGCGGGGCGGCCAAAAGTGGCTGGCGAGCGCATGGGCACCCCGCTATACTGCGCCCACGAAGGGGGAGAGGTGGCCGAGTGGCTGAAGGCGACGGTTTGCTAAACCGCTATAGGGTCAAAAGCCCTATCGGGGGTTCGAATCCCCCCCTCTCCGTTCCCCGCCCTGAATGAAGAAGAGCCGCCGGGTGACCGGCGGCTCCTTGTTTCCGTCTCAGCACCGCGTGCCCTAGAACACCAACCAGGTCATCAGGTACAGCGTGTTGTTGTCCGCGGCGTTCCGGCCGGCCCCGTCATAGTTCGTTTTCGCGCCATCAAACTTGCTATAGAGGATGTACTGGGCCGCAAACCGTGTGTTGAGCCACGGCATGAACTGGACTTCGGCCAGAATCCCATTGCTGTTCGGGGCCCCCGTCGAGAAGTACCCCAACGAGGCACCGACGCGCGTCGCGCTGAGCGCCGTGACGTCCGCCCGGAACGTATGCAGCGTGTTCTTGGCGCCGGCAGAGCTCGCGTCGAGAACCTGGCTCTCGTGGATCCAGGTCGCATGGGCAAACAGATTCCCCTCGCCCAGCCGTCGCTCGTACTGCGCGTCCAGGGCCACGTCGGTGAAACGGTCGGTCGCACCCGTGACGCCCGTCGGATAGAGATGGGAGGACAACCCGAACGTCCCCACCTCGAGGGCGCTCGTACCCCAGTTGTGGGACAGCGCCAGCCGCCAGTAGGGCGTGACCCCCTTCGTGATCGCCTCCGAGGTGTCGTCAGGCGGGTGCGCGCCCCCCTGTTGCGCCGAACGATAGGCGCTCAGCTCGGCGTACAGCAGGTTGTTCCAAAAGCCGTAAGCGCCGAGCCCCGCCACCTGCTGACCGAGGCCACCGTCGACCAGCGTCGCCGCCGCGGGCGTGGGAGCGACCGACGAGGAGAGAAACGGGAATCCCCAGGCCGGCGTGCTGTTCCACACATCCTGCACCGTCGGGTTATTGTTCAACGTGAACCCATAAAGCAATTCGTGTGACGCCACCTCAGTGTGGTTCGCATACCGCAGGTCCACGTTGTCCAGGGCGACGGCACCCGCCGCCGCCTCGTACGTGAGCTGGATGAACGTGCCGAGCCGAGGGGTGATCTCCTCGCCGAGAAAAATGCTGAGCTGCTGCGGAAACTCCACGTTGCCGTTCTGGGTCCCGGCCTGTGCCTTTGACGTCTGGGTCATGGACGCGACCAACATCGCCGACACCGGGGGAATCAGGTTGATCTTGAGCGACGGGCTTTCCGCCCCGGTGTTGACCGTCTGCAGACCGGTCAGCGTGTAGCCGTTGAGCTTGAAGAGCCGGCCGAACGCGGTGAGCTGCGGGAAGGCGATGTGGCAGACGTTGCACGCCAGTCCGGTCTGACGCGAGAAGCTGGGGATCGCCGTGGCGTAGTTGGCCATGTACCGCCTGGCCCAGTTCGGAGTGTTGCCCGCTCGGGCACTCACCGGGACCGCCAGCGCCACGAGGACGATCCATGAACGCATCCGCATCCGCATCTCCTTGAGGAAGGGCTCGGTCGAGATTGTCCTGCGAGCCTACGGCAGCTCTCATGAAGATCTGCCAAAGCCATCATGAAGCCTTGCTTCGCGGGGCTCCCCAGGGGATACTGGTGTCCGTCACCTCCCAACGACGACGATCGTCACGATGCCTATTCGCGTTCGTTTCGCTCCCTCGCCCACCGGCTACCTCCACGTCGGCGGCGCCCGCACCGCCCTGTTCAACTGGCTCTATGCCCGTCACACCGGCGGCCAGTTCCTGCTGCGCATCGAGGACACCGACAAGCAGCGCTCCACCGACGAACACACCAAGGTCATCCTCGACGGGCTCACCTGGCTCGGCCTCGATTGGGACGAGGAGCTCGTGTTTCAGGGCGCGCGCATCCAACGCCACCAGGAGGCAGCCGACAAGTTGCTCGCGGAGGGGAAGGCCTATGTCGACGAGGGCGCGATTCGCTTCCGCATGCCCCCCGGCGAGATCGCCTGGGACGATGCGGTGCACGAGCGCATCAGCTTCCAGGGCGAGGATCTGAAGGACTTCGTCATCCTGCGCACCGACCGCACGCCGATCTACAACCTGGCCGTCGTGGTGGACGATGTGGATATGCAGATCAGCCATGTGCTGCGCGGCGACGACCACATCTCGAACACCCCCAAGCAGATCGCCCTGTACCGGGCGCTGGGCCACGAGCCGCCCGTTTTCGGCCACGTCCCCATGATCAACGGGCCCGACGGCAAGAAGCTCTCCAAGCGCCACGGCGCGACGGCCGTGGGCGACTACCAGCACATGGGGATCCTCCCCGCCGCGATGCGCAATTTCCTCGCGCTGCTCGGCTGGAGCCCCGGCGGCGACCGCGAGATCATGACACAGGACGAGATGGTGCAGCTCTTCGCGTTCGACGGCGTCCAGAAGAAAGCCGCCGTGTTCGACACGACGAAGCTCGAGTGGATGAACGGGCAGTACCTCTCGGCGGCGTCGGCGGACGACCTGCTGCCCATCGTGGCCCCGCAGCTCGCGGCGCTGGGGGTGGACGGCGATCGTGACGCCGTGCTGCGCGCCATTGGCGCCGTCAAGACCCGCAGCCGCACCACCATCGATATCGCGCGCCAGGTCGCGGTGCGGCTCGACCCGAAGCAGGTGACCGCGGACGACAAGGCGGTAAAGGAAATCGCGAAGGACGCGCAGGGCTACAAGGACGCACTCGCGGCCGCCATCGCCGGCCTGCGGGAGTGTGAGTGGACTCCGCCCGCGCTCGAGGCGCGGCTGCGCGCACTGGCCGACGAGCGCGGCGTGCCCGCCGGCAAGATCTTCCAGCCGATCCGCATCGCGCTCACGGGCGGCACGGTGAGTGAGCCGGTGAACGAGCTGTTGTTTGTGGTGGGGAAAGAAGCGGCGCTGCGGCGGCTCGAAACGGCCTCCCGGTGAGGCCCTAGGGCGTCGCGCTCGCCGTATCGCCGCGCTGGCGCCGCTCGGCATCCCGCTCGGCCTGCTTGCGCGCCCGCAGCTCCCGCACGTAGCGGCGGAACTGCTCGAGGTTCTCGGTTCGCGCCGCCGCCTGCATCAAATCGGCGCGCATGTCGGCGAGATGGCGCTGGCGCTGCGCTTCATCCCAGCTCCCGGGTGGCAGCAGGCTCCCCAAGAGCGCCAGCGCGGGCGCCGGGATCTTGATGCCCGCCACGTACAGCCCGCTCGGATCCAAGCCCCACTGCGGTTTCCCGTCCGCGCCGCGGGCCACCCAGGACGGCGGCCGGTGCTCGCGCTGCTCCGAGTCGATGATGACGTTGAGCGAGTCCACCATCGCGCGCAGCCGCAGCACGATCATCGAGTCGCGCGGCGCGCGGTCCTCGTAGATCGCGTCGGCCACGTCCTCGGGAAGCGCGGGGCGCGGGTTCACCCACAACCGACCGTCTCCCCCCGGGGTCAGAATGAGCCCGGGCCGCGGCGGGGCCGCCGGCGCGGGCGCGACGGGGACCGCGCTAAGGACGGTGTCGGGTGGCTGCTCGACGACCGCGACCGGAGGCGGCTCCTTCACCCGGCCCCGCCCCATCCGCTGGACCGATCCGCGCCCGGCGCGGACACCGGCGTAGGGCGGCAGCTCCGGCTCCGGAACGATCTGGATGTATTGCACCGGCGGACGCCGGAACTCGATCCGCAACGCGATCGCGATCCCGAACGCCGTGATGTGCAGCAGCGCCGCGACGATCCAGGCCGTGGGGCCCGCGCGGGTCGACCGGGTGTCAAACAGCGGCCAACACCTTGCCGAGCCGCTGCGCGGCTTCGACCAGTCGCGGTGTCGCGACCGTGAGCGCGATCCGGAAGAACCCCTCGGCCCCCGCGCCGAATGCCGTCCCCGGCAGGGTCACCACGCCGACCTCCTCCAGCGCGCGCCGCTGGAACGCCGCCGACGCCATGCCGTCGGGCA
This sequence comes from Gemmatimonadota bacterium, assembly GCA_041498155.1. GTDB lineage: Bacteria > Gemmatimonadota > Gemmatimonadetes > Gemmatimonadales > GWC2-71-9 > DASTHG01. The sequence goes on from JBGQHV010000035.1 coordinate 6,018, forward strand.
GGGGGATCCACAGGTACAATGTGGCGCGCGGCTTCTCCACGTCGAACCCTTCGGCCCGCAACGCCTCCACCGTGGCGTCGCGCCGCTCCTGAAACCGTGACACGTAGCCCCGCGACAACTCTTCGGCGTGGTCGAGCACCACCGCGCCGGCCGCCTGGACCGCCAGAAAGGCGCCCGTGTCCACGTAGTTCTTCACGCGGGCCATCGCCGCGATGAGGTCGGGTCGGCCCACCGCCCACGCCAGCCGCCACCCGGTCATACAGAAGCTCTTCGAGAGCGAGTGGAACTCGACCGCCACCTCGCGCGCCCCGGCGATCTCGAAGATGCTGGGCGCGACGTACCCGTCGAAGGTGACCTCGCAATACGGGTTGTCGTACACCAGGAGGATGTCGTGGCGCCGGCAGAAGGCTACCGTGCGCTCGAGATAATCGCGCGGCGCGACTGCCGCGGTCGGATTGTTGGGATAATTCAGGTACACGACCTTGGCGCGGCGCGTGACGTCGGCCGGCAGCTCTTCCATCTCGAGCAGGAAATCATTGCGGGGGGTGAGGGCCACCAGGTGGGGTGTGGCCCCCGCCAGGATCGTCCCGCCGTGGTACACGGCGTACCCCGGCTCCGGCACGATGGCGACGTCACCCGGATCGAGCACAGCCATCGCCAGGTGCGCGATGCCCTCTTTCGACCCCAGCAGCGGGTGCAGCTCGGTGAACGGATCGACCGTGAGATCGAACCGCCGTTTCAGGTAGCGCGCCGCCGCTTCCCGGAACGCCGGCAAGCCGAGCTGAAACGCGTACCGGCTCATCGCCGGATCCCGCGCGGCGCGGGCCAGCGCATCCACGGCGACCTCGGGCGGCGCGAAGTCCGCGTCCCCGGCCCCGACGTCGATGACGTCGACGCCCTGCTGGATCAGGCGCCGCTTGATCGCCGGGATCTCCGCCATCGGATACCCCGGCAGCTCGCCGACCCGTTTGCTGAGCTTGGTCACAGAGCTGCCTCCACCATCGTTCGACCTGAATCTACTACCGTTGCTCCACTCTGGGACGGAACAGCGACGGCGCGATCGCGATGGCGTCCACGGCGATACGCATCCCCTCCCGTGGCAACGAGGCCACGCCGACGACGACCCCCGCCGGCGGGTCGCGGTCGGGGAAAAACGCTGGCGCCGCTGCCCGGATCGTCGCCACGTCCTCGGGACGCAAGTCGGCCACGTACACCGTGAGATGCACGATGTCGGACGGCACGTTGCCGGCGATGCGGAGCACCATTGCCAGGTTGGCGAATGCCTGTTTGGCTTGTGCCGCGAGATCACCGCGGCCCACGAGCTGGCCGACGCTGTCCAGCGGCACTTCGCCCGATACGTAGGTGGTGAATCCGATGCGGATGGCGTGGGTGAAGCCGTCCAGCGCGGCCAGGGTGCCCGGATTCACGAAGCGGCGATTCGACGCGGGTTCCGCCCGCCCGGGAGGGGGTCCGCCCCCGTAGCCCCCCGCCGGGGCGCACCCCACCACGCCGAGCGCCACGATCCCTGCCCACCGCCACACGCAACTCACCCCACGCATGCGTCGCCTCCTAGTCGGGACTTGTCGATTGAGAATACCTCTACCCCTACGTTGTACGCCGCAGCGACGTTGTTCGGTCCGTGTGACGTGAGGGGCGAACTGCCATCTAAGTGACCCGGGACGCGGCGTCGTGCCGGGCGAAGAACTCCTCGCACGCGTCCCGAATTTCTTCCCAATTGGCGACGATGCGCGTCGCGGGTGGCAACCCATCGAGGATGAGCGCGCCGTAGCGCTTGGTGACGACGCGGCGATCTAGCAGCACCACGGCCCCGGTGTCGGTGCGGTTGCGGATCAGGCGCCCGAAGCCCTGCTTGAGCTTGAGCGCGGCGTGCGGTACCAGGTAGTTGGTGAAGCCGTCCAACCCGCGCTGCTCCAGGCGCTCCAGCCGCGCGGCGGTGAGGGGATCGCTCGGCACCTTGAAGGGCAGCTTGGCGAGAATCAGCACGCGCAGCGCCCGGCCCGGCACATCGACGCCCTCCCAGAACGAATCGGTGCCCAGGAGGACGGCGCTGCCGGACTCGCGGAACCGGCGTAACAGTCGGTCGCGCTGATCCTCGCCCTGCACCAGCAGCGGCCAGCGCGCGCCCACTCGCCCGCGGACCGCCTCCGCCGCGCGGCGCAACGCCCGGTGGCTCGTGAACAGGCAGAACACGCCGCCGTCCGACGCATGCGCCAACTCGATCAGTACGCGCGCCACAGCCGCATCGTGACCGTCCGCGTCGTCGCGCGGCTCGGGGAGATCGGTCGGGATGCCGAACAGGCACTGCGTCCCGAAGTCGAACGGCGACGGCAGAATCTCCCGCGTCACCACGCGGCTGGGCGGCAACGACAAACCGAGTCGCTCTTCGAGGAACGAGAAGTCGTTCCCCGTCGCGAGGGTCGCGCTGGTCAGCACCACTGTCTCGACGCGGTCGAACAGCGCCTCCTTGAGCAGCGACGCCAGGTCGAGCGGCACGGCGGCAAGCGAGAGGTTCGCGGTCTTCTTGCCGCGCCGCTCGAGCCAGCGCACCGATGGCCCGCCGTCCGCGGCGTCGCGCGCCGGCCGCAGGCTGGCCGTGAGGCCGCGCGCCGCCAGATCGAGACGCCGCACCACGCCGCGCAGCTCGCCCACGAGCGCCGCCGGACGCTCACCCCCATCCTGCAGCGACAACCGGTCGGCGATCGTTTCCACACCGTCGCGCAGCCCCATGAAGGCGCCGAGCAGATTCTCGAGCGCCACGTCCAGCCCCTCGGTCCAGACGGGATCGTCCGCGAACGCCTCGGTGAGCCGCAGGATCGTCTCCTGGTCCAGCCGGCGGGACAGCAGCGCGAACAGATCCTCGGCGCCGCGGCGCGCCGCGCGGAGGGCGTCGAGCAGCCGCTGCTCGAGCAGGTCGCGGCTCGCCGCCGAGAGCAGATCGTCGCGCGCCGACAGCTCCGCGTGCAGCGCGGGGAGCAGCCCCCGGCCGCCGCGCTCGAGCCGCCCCAGCAGCCGCTGCACTCCCACCTGCGACACCTGAGCGCCGAGATGCGCCGCCGCGACGTCCTCCAGATGATGCGCCTCGTCGAGAATGAGCCGGCGGTAGGGCGGCAGCACGGCCGCTTCCAGCCAGTTGTCGGCGGAGAGCCGGACGGCGAGATCGGAGGCGAGCAGGTGGTGGTTCACCACCACGACGTCCGCCTCCGCCGCGCGGCGGCGCGCCTGAAACACGAAGCAGCGCTCGAAGTGCGGGCACTTGATCCGCGTGCACAGGTCCGACTCCGCGGCGACGGCGTCCCACACGTCATCGGACGGGTCGTCGGCCAGGTCGGCGAGACTGCCGTCGGCGCTGCGGTCCGCCCAGGCGGCGATGCTCTCGAGCTCCGCCGCGCGGTTCGTTTCGAACAGCGCCTCCTGCGCGCCGCGCGCCTGCTCCAGTCGCGCGAGACAGAGGTAGTTCCGCCACCCCTTGAGCAGCGCGAACGTCGGCTCGTAGTCCGGCGTGGCGAGTGCACGGGCCAGGATCGGCAGGTCCTTGCCGACGAGCTGCTCCTGGAGGTTGATGGTATTGGTGGAAACGACCGTGCGCTCGCCGTTCGCCTGCGCCCACAACAGCGCCGGCACCAGGTACGCAAACGACTTCCCTACCCCGGTCCCGGCTTCGAGCAACGCCACGCCGCCGTCGTTGTACGCGTCGGCGATATAGGCCGCCATGTCCCGCTGCGCCGGCCGATCCTCGAAGCGGTCCCGCCCGATGGCGTCCGCCACGGAGCCCTCGCCGCCAAGCATCCGCGCCGTGTCGACCGGATCGAGCCGTACCGCCGCGCGCGCCCGCGGGCACTCGACCACCACGTAGAGTTCGCTGATCTCGTTGTTCACGATGCCGAAGCCCACGCCGTCGTCGTGCAGCCGCGCCGCCACCGACAGGTCGGCCCCCGACGGCTCCAGCACGCCGCTCGGGTGGTTGTGCAGCAACATTTCGCCGCGGCGCGCCGCCCCCGGGAGAGCGAGCACGGCATCCACGGTGCCGCGCGCCACCACCCGCGCCTCGACGATCGTCCCGTCCCCGTCCGCGCGCACGACGAACGAGACCTCGCGTCCCCGGGCGGCCGCGATCTCGTCGCGCAGCAGGTCGCGCACCGCCGCCGCGAGCCGCTCGATGCTCACGTCTTCAGCTCGCGCTTTTTCGCCGCGGGAAACAAGACGTTGTTGAGGATCAGCCGGTAGCCCGGCGAGTGCGGGTGGAGCGAGAGATCGGTCGGCGGATCGCCGATCTGATGCTGCGGATCCTCCGGGTCGTGGCCGCCGAAGAAGGTCCAGGTCCCCTTCCCCAGGTCCCCGTGGATGTACTTCACCCACGGCGCGCCTTCTTCATCGGCCAGCACGCTGACGCCGGGCTTCAGCCGCTCCCGGAGAAACGACGTCGTGAGCCCGTAGAAGTCGGGGATCACGTCGCGATGATTCTGCACCAGCATCGTCGGCACTGGGTCGATCTTGGCGCTGAAATTGAACAACTTGAACGCGCCGAGCGGCTGGCGGCGCGGCCCGGCGTTCACCTGGTGGCCGTCGATGTCCGAGAAACTCGCCACCTGCGGGTCGGGCTCCAGGTGCCCGCCCGTGAAGGCGAAGGTCTGGGTCCAGTCGAGCTTCGTGTCGGCGGCGGGATCCATCGGCGTGCCGTCCGCGAAACTGGCGGCGATGTCCACGTCGTGCGCCGCCAGCGCCAGATCGATCGTTTCGGTCGCCGTGCACATGGCGAACAGGAAGCCGCCGCGGTCCACGTACGCCCGGATGGCCCGGGCCACCGCTTTCTTCATGTCCGGCACCGACGCCAGGCCCAGCTGGCGGCGGGCCGCGTCGTTGAAGCGGACCATCTCCGAGAGCCACGGCTGGCCCGTGTAGATCAGAAAGAACTTCGAATACTGCCCGGTGAAGTCCTCGTGGTGCAGGTGCAGCCAGTCGTAGGTGCGCAGACCGTCGGCGAGCACTTCCGGATCCCACAGCTTTTCGAACGGAATCCCGGCGTATTGCAGCGCCATCGTCACCGCATCGTCCCACGGTTGCGTGTTCGGCGGCACGTACACGGCGACCTTGGGAGCCTTTTCGAGCGGCACCGCGTCGGCATTCATCCCCGCGATGTCGCCGCGGATCGCGCTCACCTGCCCGTCGTCCGCCGCCGCCACGCTCACCCCGTTCAAAGCCGCATCACGCCGGATCGACTGCGCGTCGGGCAGCAGGAACGAACCGCCCCGGTAGTTCAACAGCCACTCGGCCTTGCCGCCGGCCTGGATGACGCGGTAGGCGACCCCGTAGGCCTTGAGGTGATCGGACTGGGAATCGTCCATCGGAATCAAGAGCGACGGATTGTCAGATTGGCGGATTGCCGGATACAGTCCCAGTAGATCGGCGCCAACCGCCCATCCGCCGATCCGCCCAACCGTCCCCACGAACGCACGCCGCTTCATGAGCGCGGGATCGACCCTTTCGCCTGCTCCAGCTCGCGCCGCGCCTCCGGCACGACCGCGCTCGCGGGATAGGTGAGAATCAGGTGCTCGAGGTGCGCCACGGCGTCGGCGGCCTTCGCCTGCCGCAACAACAGGCGCGCCCATTCGAGCTCGGCCGCCGGCGCTGCGGCTCCCGTCCCGCCCGTGCGCACGACCTCGGAGAGCAGGTCCACCGCCGTGCCTTCCTGCGATCCGCCGCCCAACTGCGCGGCGATCCGCCCCGCCAACAGCAGCACATCAGGCCGACCGCCGCCCACGTGCTCGCCCGCGCTCCGCAGCGCCGCGACCGCGGCGCTCGAGTCCCCGCGCGCCAGCACGAGCAGCGCCGCGCCCAGCTCCGGGCTCCGCTCCGCATCGATCTGCTCGAGCAGCGCGAGCATCGCGGTCCGTGCCGTCGCGGCCTCCCGATCTCCCGCATATGGCCCCGCCGTCCGGAACGCGTCGCTGGCCTCCTTCAGGTCCCCGCGGTACAGGTGCACCCAGCCGTGCAGTGCGAGGGCTTCCACGCTCGAATCGGGACCGAGCGCCTCCTCGGCCCGGTCGAGCCGGCCCACGCGGATCCAGGCGGCCACCAGTCCGTAGCGCAGCCGCTCGCGCTCTTCACTGCTCGTACGGGGATCCGCTTCGAGCCGAGCCAGGCCGCTGGCCGCACTGTCGAGCTGACCATCGGCCAACGCCGCATCCACCAGCGCGCTCTGGGCCAGCGATTTCGCCTCGGCCGGCGCCGCCGGATCCCCGGCGAGCTTGGCCAGCTCCGCCCGGGCCGCGGTCCGGTCACCGGCGTCGAGCAGGGCGCGCGCCGCTTCGGCGCGCATCCGCGCCGCCTGGGCCCCCGGCAGATAATCAGCGAGTCGCGCCAGCGACAGCCCGCGCACGCGGCGCACCGCCACCGCGGACCCCGTAGCCCGCTCGGCGAACCGGCGCAACGCGAGTCCCGCTTCGGGCGACGGTGGATCGAGCGTTGCCACGAGCGTTTCCCACCCGCGAGCGGGCTGCTCCCATCCCAGCAGCAGCTCGGCCGCGATTCGCCGTGCCGCGATCGAGGCGCCGGCTACCGTGAGCGCGTGGATCACCCGGTCGCGCTGATCGACCGGCGCGTCCTCGAGCTGGCTCACCGCATTCGGCAGCTGCTGCGGATCGGTGGCCGCGCCCGCCCAGGCAAGTGCCGCCGCCTGCCAATCACCGACGCGCTGCTCCAGCTCCCCTTGTTCGATCGCGAGCGCCGTAGCGGTCCCCAGCGCGTGCCGGCCCTCCATGAGGGCGTTGCGGGCATCCTCGAACCGCTGGTGGTCCTCCAGCGCGATGGCCCATTCCCGCCACGGCGCGGGGTCACCGGGTCGCGCCGCCGCCCAGCGACGCACCAGCGCGGCCGCGCTGTCGTTCTCCTCCAGCGCCGTGAGCGTCCGTACGGCGAGGCCGCGCACCGCGGGCCCCGAGTCCACGAGGAGCGCTCGTTGCACCAGCGGGAGCAGCTCGCCCAGACGGCCGAGGGGAGGGAGTACCCGCTCGAGCCCGATCAGCGCGGGAAGGCTCGCGGAATCACCGTGCAGGACCGACACGTACATCGCGGCGGCCTGCTCGACCCGGCCCTGCCGCTCGAGCTCGAACCCCTGGCTGATCGCCTGGGCCGCGAGAGGCCCCCTGGGCGAGGTCGCGGCGATCGCCAGCACGGTCACGACGACCGTGAGGCGCACCCGTTCACTTCGGCGCATTGAGCAGGCGGAAGTATTCGAGCACCAGCCGCCGCTGCTCTGGTGTGAGGCTTTGCAGCTCGCGCCAGGTGGGATAACGCACGCGCGGACCGGCGGTCACGCCGGGCGCGAGCAGTCCCGGCAGGTGCACGCTGTCGCCCACCGCCGACCGACTGGTGCGCTCCTTGTCCTGATCCGGCTCAGGCCCGGTGAGCGTCCGTCCCGCGTCGAGCAGCCGGCGGTACAGGCGCTCTTGCCGCTCGATCGTCTGACGGTCGAGGCGGCCGGCGTCGAGCTGCCGGGCAAGATCACGCGCTTCCTGGGCCAGCGGTCCGGCGGCGCCCGAGCCACCCGAGGCCTGCAGGCGCTCGAGCTGCTCCGCCAGCGCGCGCTGCCGGGCGGCGAGGGAGCGCAGCTGCTGCAGCATCCCGTCGGCGCCGGTGCCGGCCATCGGCATCATCCCCATGGCGTCGCGGTTCAGCCCCTGCTGCTGGCTCGCCATCTGGGCGAGCCGGTCCACCGCTTCCTGGAACCCGCTGCCCGAGCGCGCGCCGGCCACGTCGGCCCGCGCCTGGGCCATCGCATACGCCGACACGTTGAGGGCGTCCAGGGCCTCTCCCGCGAGCTGCGCGGCCCCGTCGCCGTTGGGCTGCGCCTGCTCGAGCTGTTCACGCGCCGCGCGCATCTGCCGCGTGGCGAAGCTCAACGCCGACTGGATGCCCGGCGAGACGAGCGCGTGCCGGCCGGCCGCGTCGCGAACCTGGCGATCCACCGCCGCGGCCCCCTCCTCGATCGCCGCCTGCTGCGACCGTGCCGCCGCCGCGGAGCCGCCGGCTTCGAGGTCCCGCGCCAGCTGGCGCTGCCGCTCGGCGAGCGCCGCGGTTTCCGCCATCGCACCATCGAGCGCGTCCAGCGTCTCCTGCCGCCACTCACGCGCGACCGAGTCACGGCGCGCGCGCAGCGACTGCGGCAGCGAGTCGAGGTTGCGCGAGGCTTCGGAACCACCGGCCTCCGCCCCGCGACTGTCGGAGCGCTCGGCACTGGCCGCCGCCTGCTGCATCGCGCCCTGGGCCCGTTGCGCCTGCGCGCGTGGCCCAGCCAGCGTGCCCGCGCTGTCCGAGGCACCGCGCCGGGTCGCGGCGAGATCCCGGTCGGCTTGGGCGATGCCCGCGGCCAGCGAATCGGCTCGCGCGGCCAGGTCGCGCTCCGCGCCCGCGGCGCTCGAGTCGGCCCGGCGAGCCGCCGCGCGGTTCCACTCCGCCTGGTCGCGTCGCAGCCCTTCGGCGTCCTGCGCCAGCGACGCGAGCTGCCCTTCGACGGCGGCGCGGCGGAACAGCTGTTCGCTGCGCTCCAGCGTCTCCCGCAGCTCCTGCTGCGCTTCGGCCAGGCGGCGCAGCGCGTCACGCGTCGCGTCGGGGTCGAGCCGCGCCAACGCCGCCTGGAGATCGCGCAGCCGCTGCTCCAGCTCGGGCGTCATCGCGCGTCCCAACATCTCCTGCACTTCGCGCAAGCGCGCCTGGAACGCCGTGTCGTCGATCCCCGCCGCTTTCGCGGCCCGTGCCAGCTCGTCCACGGCCTTGGAGAGCTCGCGCACCCGCTCGCCCACCGCTTCCTGCTGCCGGGCGATCTCCTGCGCACGCTCGCTGGCCTGGAAGGGCAACGCCCCCGTTTGCCCGGACGGCTGGCGCCCGCTGGTGGGGTCACTCGTTCCCCGCGCGCGCTCCTGCGCCAGGTCGCTAGTGCGGTCGGCGAGAGAGCGCTGCTCCGCCGTCACCGATTCCGCCGCCGCGGCGATATCCGCCGTCGCGGCGCGCTGGGCCGCGCGCAGCTCTTCGCGGCTGGGGAGTCGCAGGGCGAACTCGGGGCTCCGGCCCTCGTGCGGCGTCGGCGCGTTGTCCCACACGTCCACCCGGAACCGGATCGTGTCTCCCGGCAGGAGGCTGCGATGCTGCGCGTCGAGATTCCCCTGCACGATGGCGCGATCGCCCACGCCGCTCACGTCCAGCGACTCGCGCACGACCTCCCCGATCTTCCCGGTCTGGCTCACCCGCCAGCTCACGAGCACGAGGCGTCCGACACCATGGTCGTCCCGGACGTCGATCACGAGCGGCTGGACCAGGGAGAAGGGCAGCGTCGTGTCCCGCCCGGGCACCGGCACGGTGACGACCGGCGCCGAATCGGAGACGAGCCGCACCGAGAGCACCGGCGACTCTCCCTCGAGCGGCTGGCCGTCCACCGTCGCGAGGGCGATGCGCCACGTGCCGCTCGCGGTCGGAGTGAACGTCCCGCCGAATCGCGATCCGTCCACGTCGAGCGTTTTCCCAGATCCACCGGCGGCCGGTCGCCACGCCGCCGCGGTCAGCGGAACGCTCGCCGTCCCGCGCGCGTCGATCTGCGTCCCGACGGGCAACGCGACGGTGTCCGGGCCCAAGGCGAGCGGCTCGTCGGCACGGGTCAAGTAGACCGGGAACCGTGCGATCAACGCGAGGTCGGCGATGAAGGCGGGAAGCGCGACCGACACCTGAATCACCTGACTGCGCCGGCTGCCGCTCGCCGCGCGCACCCACAGGTCGCTCTCCAGCGGACCGAGCCGCCGCGTGCCGCTGCCAACGGAGTCGAGCGGGATGATGGCGGGACGCCAGGGCTCGCCCGGTCCGCGTGTCCACAAGGTGACGCGTCCGCCGGCGCTCCCCGGAACCGACACGGTCGCCGTCACCGCTTCGCCGCGACGCACGTGGGATCGATCCACCGCGAGCCGCAGCGAGGCCCGCGCCAGGGCGATCGTGCGCCACGGCCGCCAGAATCCCTCGGCACGTCCGGCGCCGGGCGCGGCCACGACGAACAACGTCGCGCCGAGCACCGCGAGCGCCCCACCGGCGAGGACGCCGCCGGTCGTGGTACGTGCGAGGGCCCGCGCCACTGTGGGGGCGGCCTGATCGACGATGGCGGCGGCGTGCCGATCCGCCGCTGCGAACAGGGCCGGACTCGCCCCCGCGGTCCGCGGCGCGGCGAGCAATGTGGCGACGCTGCCCTCGCGGGCGCCGGCCGCCCCCTCGCTCGCGCGGGCGAGCGGCAGTGCGGCGGCGCTGGCCGCGGCGCGCCGCACCGAGAGCAGCGCCACTGTCAGCGCGGCGGCGATCGCCATCCACGCGCCCAGGACCGCGGCCAGGTGCGGGGCGAGCGCGACGCCGAACGCCGCGGCGCCGAGGGCTACGCCAGCGCCGGCGAGCAGCACGGCGAGTCCGCGGACGCGGGCGTGCGGCCGGCCCAGTCGGCGCAGCGCGCGGGTGGTTTCGGTCACCGGGTCGAGCTCACCACGTAAGTGAAGAGATTGACGCCCATCTCCAGCGCCGCTTCGTGCAGCGCCGGCGGATCATGATGGACGTCGGGATCCTCCCAACCGTCCCCCAGATCGGACTGATACGAATAGTACACGACCAGGCGCTCCCCCAAAAAGATGCCGAACCCCTGGGCCGGCAGTCCATCGTGCTCGTGGATCTTGGGGATACCCTGGGGGAAGTCGTAGACCAGATGGTAGATGGGATGGGACAGCGGGACTTCGACCAGCGGATGGTCCGGGAACACCCGGGCGATCTCCCGCCGGAACGACTGATCCATGCCGTAGTTGTCGTCGGCGTGGAGGAATCCCCCCTGCTCCAGATAGCGCCGCAGCACGCGCAGATCCTCGTCGGAGAAGTGCACGTTGCCGTGGCCGGTCATATAGAGGTAAGGGGTGTCCCACAGGTCGTTGCTCTGGAGCGTGACCACCCGTTCGCGCTCCGTCACGGGGAGGCCGGTGCGGGTCCGGATCGCGGCGAGCAGGTTGGGGAGGCTCGACGGATTGCCGTACCAGTCGCCGCCGCCGTCGTAGTGGAGACGGCCGATCGTGAGAGAGGGGGCGGTCGGGCGGTCAACCCGACCGCCCTACCGCCCGACCGCCAATGCCAAGCCAGCCAGAACGAGAGCCGTCACGACCTTCATAGTTCGTTGACCAGCCGATACGCGGCGTTGCGCGAGATCCCCGTTTCGTCGGCCAGCGCGTTGGCGACGTCGCGGCGGCTCATTCCCTTGGCCAGGAGCGCCCGCGCGCGTGACTCGGGGTCCGGCGGCGCCGCCTCCCGGGCCGGAACGCCTGTGCCGGCGACGACGATCGTCACTTCGCCGCGCGGCGGTGTTTCCCGATAGGTACCCGCCAGATCGGCGAGGGTCCCGTCGCGCGTCTCCTCGAACATCTTGGTCAGCTCGCGCGCCACCACGGCGCGCCGCTCGGCGCCGCACGCCGCGACGAGATCGTCGAGCAGCTCGGCCGTGCGGAGGGGTGACTCGAACAGCACGACGGTCCATTCGGCCTGCGCCACGAGCCGCAGCAGACGCCGCCGCTCCGGCCCCTTGCGCGGCAGGAAGCCGAGAAACAGGTAGCGGTCGGCGGACAGTCCTGACACGGCGAGCGCCGCCGCCACCGCGGTGGGTCCCGGCACGCTGACGACGGCGAACTCGCGCGCCCGCACCGCGGCGACGAGCGCGCTGCCGGGATCACTCACCGCGGGCGTACCGGCGTCGGTCACCAGCGCGACGTCACGCCCGGAGGCGAGGATAGCGATCACCCGCTCGAGCGCGGCGTTGGAGCTGTGGGCGTGAACGCTTACCAGATCGGCGCGCGAACCAATGGACGTGAGCAGCGGTCGGGTATGGCGCGTGTCTTCGGCGGCGACGGCCGTTACTTGGCGCAGCGTGTCGGCGGCGCGGGGCGAGAGATCACCGAGGTTGCCGAGCGGCGTGGCGACGACGTAAAGCGTGCCGCGTGCTACCACGCCACCGGCCACGGCAGCCGATCGTAGAAGCCGGCCGACTGCAGCAGGTAGCGGTGCTGCCGCGTGGCGTCCCGCAGCACCTTGGGGGCCGTGCCCGGCATCAGGATCTCCACGCCCTCGAGCAGCTGCCGGGCCCATTCGCCGAGTCCCGTCGCGAGCTCGAGCGGTTGGACCACCGAATCCGCCAGCGGCGCGTCGCGGGGCGCCCCCAGGAGCTCGAGTGCCCGGTGATCCGCGCTCATCCCCGCCGACAGCCGCTGCGCGCGACGGCGCCCCTCCCCCGGCACCTCGTGCTCCACGGCGTCGGCGATGCGCCAGTACAGGTCCCGGTAGGTTTGGATGAGCGAGACCGGCGCCTGCGGCGGCAGCTCGGGGACGAACGGGAACAGCACCGCGGAGAGCCCCGGCGGCTGACCGTCGGGACCGTCCCGGAACAGCGACTCGACGTACTTCGCCACCGGCACGCTCTCGGGCCGGTTGCAGAAGTAGCCGCCGGCGAAGCGGCCACCGTCGAAACGCAGGTAGGAGACCCGGCCGTTCGAAATGAGCTCGAGCACGCCGGTCGCCTGCTCCTGGGCCAGACTCGGAAACAGGGCGTCGGGGCGCCGGGCGTCCACCGGTCGGACCTTGAGCGGCTCCGCGCAGGATTCGTACATCCACGCCAGCTGCTCGTACGGGGCGGTGCAGTAGGCCAGCTCGCCGCGCTCCACCTCCGACTCCATGCGGCGCAGGGCCTCGGCGATGGGGACCACTTCGCGGCCGGTCGTGTGGAGCGAGACGGCGTTCACCGCCTCACCGGCGTGCAACAGCAACAGCAGGCACTCGTCGGGGAGCCACGCGACGAGGTAGCCGTCCACGCGGCCATCGCGGTCGCGTTTGGCGAAGGACAGGACGTTGTCGACGTGGATGAACGCGAGGCGGGTACGATGAATCAGCCGCCCGGTCTGCGGAAACGCGAGCTCCGCGAGCCGGACCGGCGAATTCGTCAAGCGAGCCGTGCTCGCGCGCATCGCGACCCTCCGGAGGGACGGCTACTTCAGGTGGTGCTGGATCTTCTCGTCGAACGCCGCCTTCGGATAGGCTCCCACCAGCGTATCGACGTGACGGCCGTCCCGGAAGAACAGGATACTCGGAATCGACCGGACGTTGAAGCGCATCGTGGTTTTCTGATTCGCGTCCACGTCCATCTTGGCGACTTTGATCTTGCCGACGTACTCGCCGGCCAGCTGCTCCAGGATCGGCGAGACCACGTGGCACGGGCCGCACCAGGTCGCCCAGAAATCCACCAGGACCAGCCCCTTCTGCTGCTCGACTTCGTGACCGAACGAATCGTCGGTCACCGCCGTCGGATGCGTCTCCGTCATGCCGTTTGCTCCTTCACGATCCATCGTTAAGTTCTCGCCGTCATGGACGATTCCGCGCCACGCCTCGCCCACGTCGGCATCGCCGTTGCGCGCATTGCCGATGCCCTGCCCTTCTACCGCGACGTGCTGGGTCTGGCGCCGGGCCATCCCGAAGAAGCCGATGGGGCCACCATCGTGAGCCTGCGGTTCGGCGATGTGGACGTCGAGCTGCTCGAGCCGCGCGACCCCGAGAGTCCGATCGCCAAATTCCTCGCCCGTCGCGGCCCCGGCATTCACCATGTCTGCTACCGGGTGCCCGACCTCGACCGGGCGCTGGAGCGCTGCCGCGCGGCCGGCTACCGCCTCGTGGACGACACCCCGCGCCGCGGCGCCGGCGGCCGTCGCATCGCGTTCCTCCACCCGAAGGCGACCGCGGGAATTCTGCTCGAGCTCACCGAATGACCAACGCGGCAGCGCTAGGGCCGGGTTCCCGGCGCGGCCGGGCAGGTCCCGAGTTCGTTCGCATTCTCGAGATGCACGTCGTACACCAGCCAGCCGCCGCGGTGGGCTTGAATCACCTCGATCGGCTGCACGTGCAAGCACTGGGCGCGTTGCAGCTCGACCCGGAACAGCCGCCGGTCGACGTGGCCCGGAACCGGGAGCGGCCCCTCGACGATGCGATACCCGTTCGCCGACAGGTAGCGCTGCACTACCGCCATGCGCATCTGCAGCGTCGAATCCGACATCCACTCGATGGCGGGTCCGCGCCCCGTCCCCCACAGCCGGCCCATGCGCGGGATGTCCCTCGCCAGGGCCGCCTCGAGGAACTGATTCAACGCATCGTTCATCGTCGCCGGCACCGGCACCTGCGAGCGGCCGCCACCACCGCAAGCCAACGCCACTACGGTGAGGAACACGGGCAGCCGTCGCATTGCAGAACTCCTCGAGTGAGCGAACCGATCCGAAGGTAAGGAACCATGCGCCTCTACGTCAACATCGACCACGTCGCGACGTTGCGACAGGCGCGCCGCACCGACGAGCCCGACCCGGTCCGCGCCGCCGCGGATGCCGAGCGCGCCGGAGCCGACGGCATCACCGTGCATCTGCGTGAAGACCGGCGTCACATTCAGGACGCCGACGTCACACGGCTCGCGCAGGCGGTGCGCACGGTGCTCAATCTGGAGCTCGGTGCGCATCCAGACATCGTGCGCTTCGCCGTCCGGCTGCGCCCGTTCCAGGCCACGCTCGTCCCGGAGCGGCGACAGGAGATCACGACCGAGGGGGGACTCGCCCTGTCCGGTGGCGCACGGGACCGCCGCATCGCGCTCACGGTGGGACGGCTCGCGGATGCCGGTATCCGGGTGAGTCTGTTCATCGATCCGACGCGCCGCGCCATCGACCGTGCCGCGGCGCTCGGCGTCGCAGCCGTCGAGCTGCATACGGGCCGCTACGCCCGCACCTGGCGGCGCAGCGGCCGGGCCCTGACCGCGCTGGTCGCTGCCGCGCGGCACGCGCGCGCCCGCGGCCTCGCCGTCCACGCCGGCCACGGCCTGACCTACCAAAACGTGCAGCCGGTCGCCGCGACGCCGGAGATCGAGGAGCTCAACATCGGGCACAGCATTGTGAGCAACGCCGTGTACTGGGGGTTGGAGGAGGCCGTGCGCCGCATGCGGCAGCTGATCGATGCGGCGGCCACAGGGAAAATCGCCTGATGATGGCTGAAAGCTGACGGGGTTCCTATTTTGATACGACCATGAGCCACCCGCCCGGCACCCCGCTCGCCATGGCCGACTTCTTCGCCCTCGAGGCGGGGGAGTACCTGGAGCGCCTGGATGCCCTGCTCGCGCCCGAGGGCGCCCCCGCGGCCGACGAGTTCGTGCGGCTGGCGCGGGCGCTGCGCGGCAGCGCGCTGATGGCGAGCCAGACGCCGATCGCCCGCGCCGCCGCCGGCCTCGAGTCGCTCGCCCGCAGCCTGCGCGAAGGGCGTCGCGGCTGGGATCCCGGCACGCGACAGATCGCGATCCGGACCGTGGACGACCTGAAGATCCTGATCCGCCGCGTCGCGACGTGGGGCGAGCCCGACACGGCGAAAGCCGAAGCCCTGGCACGCGAGCTGGAGCAGCTGTCGGGGCGTCCCTCGGCCGTGATCCGCCAGGCCGAGGCGCTAGGACTCGACGCGGGGGCGCGGGCGTTCGTGGCGCGCGAAGGCGCCGCGATCGCCAGCGCGCTGGACCGGGCCGCCACCGCGCTGCGGGGCAGCGTCCCGTCGCGCGAACCGCTGCAGCACGTCTTGCGGACGCTGCAACCGCTGCGGGGCCTGGCCGCGCTGAACGACCTGCCTCCGCTCCCCGACGTGCTCGAGGGCATCGAGCGCGCGGTGAACGAAGTCATGCGGGGCGCGCCGAACCCGCCGGCGGCCGCTCCGGATTTCTTCCAGCACGCAGGGGCGGCGATCGCCCAGGCCGCGCGCGAGGTCGCCGAGCGGGGCAGGCCCGATCCTGAAGGACCGGCGTTCCGCTCGTTCGCGGGTCAGCTGGCGCGGTTCTTCGATCGCGAGCCGGCGATCATTCCTATCAGCGATCTTTACTTCGACGACGTCGGCCCCCACATCGTGCAGCGCGGCGCGGGTGCGGCCCAGGCGGCACCGCTCTCGCGCGTAGAGCTCGTCAGCCACGGCGAGCATCTGCGGCTCGCCGCGGATGCGATCGAGCGCGCGCCCAGTGTGACGCAACGCGAGCTGCGCGTGCACACCCTGGCCG
>JBGQHV010000036.1:0-21870 GCA_041498155.1 Gemmatimonadota bacterium
TAGCTGACGGCTTCCGAGCGCGTCGATTCCGTGGTGATGAAGTCGTCCAGATTGCGGCCCGCGACCTCGGCTTCGCGATAGCCGTACATCTTCTCGAACGCGGGGTTGCAGGAGACGACGTTGTGCTGCACGTCCAGCGTGACGATCGCCACCGGGCTATTCGACACCAGCTCGGCGAAGTATTGCTTCTGCTCCTGGGCCGCCGTGAACAGCCGCGCGTTCTCGATGGCGATCGCCGCCTGCGGCGCGAACAGGTTCAGCAGGCGCTGATCGTCGGGCCCGAAGCGGCGGTCCGGATTGCGATCCATGAACGCGATCGCCCCCACCAGCCGGCCGCCCATCAGGAGCGGCGCCACCATCACCCCGTGGAAGTCCACCTGCGCGTATTGCGCGGAATGTCCCGCCCATTCGAGGTAGTTGTCGATGATCAGGGGCTCGCGCGTCCGGGCCACGTGCCCCATCGCACCCTCCCCGACCGCCATGCGGGTTCCCGTCGTATCGCGCTTGCCCACGTTGTGGCTCGCGACGATCTCCAGCTCCTGGCTCGCGGCGTGGAAGATGGCGAGCTCGCCGTGGCTCACGCGCAGCAGCGCGACGGCCCGCTCGAGAACCGCCTGCAGCAACGTGGACAGCTCGAGCTGCGCCGAGAGATCGGCCATCGTCGCGCGCAGCGCCTCCTGCTCATCGGCCCGCTGGCGCTCCGCCGCGAGCAACCGGGCGCGCCCGATGGCGATGCCCGCCTGGTTGGCCGCCGCGGTCAGGATCTCGAGGTCGGCGCCGTCGAACGCGTGGGGGTGGTTGCTCTCCACCACCAGCACACCGACGAGCCGCTGGTTGATCATCAGGGGGACGTCCACCTCCGACCCTTCGTTGCGGGTCGGAAGGTACCGGGTGTCCTGAGTGACTTGTGGAGTGTAGTGCAGCCGACCGTCGAGGAGGGGGCGTTCGCTGAGGCCCTCGCCGGGGCGGACGCGCAGGCCGGGCGGCGCGTCGTCCCACCCCGCGCTCGCCATGAGGACGCGGTCGCCGGTGGCGTCGTCGACGAGCAGCAAGGCGACGAAATCGTAGCCCAGCGCCTCGTTGCGCAGGCCGCTGGACACGGCGCGACAGATGTCGGTTTCGGTTTCCGCCGCGGCGATGGCCGTGCTGAGCCGCATGAGGGCGGCGCCCCGGTCGCGGGCCCTTGTTTCGCCCGACGCCTTCCGGGACGATGTGGAGAGTGTCCGTTTCGGCATCGGGACTCTGCGAGAGAAGCGGACGGGAAATATGGCGGTGGGATCGACCCGCGCCAGATGCGGGGGCGCCCACCGCGAGTTTATGAAGACGCGTTACTCGTAGCGCAGTGCTTTCACCGGATCCACCTCGGACGCGCGCCGGGCGGGCACGTAACCCGCGCCGAGGGCCACGATCACGAGCGCGAGCGCCGCGAGCACGAAGACCACGGGGTCGTGGCCTTTGAGACCGTAGAGCAGCGAGCTGGCCGCGCGACCCAGGCCGAGCGCCCCCGCCACACCGATGACGCCACCCACCAGCATCATCCCCGATACCTGACGCAGGACCAACGCGCGCACTTGCCGGGCGTCCGCGCCCAACGCCATGCGCACACCGATCTCCCGCGTGCGCTGCGACACCGTATAGGCCAGGACGCCGTAGAGGCCCACCGCGGCGAGCAGGGTGGCGAGCACCGCGAAGAACGCCGACAGGATGCTGATCATGCGGTCCAGGAACACGTTTTCCCGCACCTGCTGCGGCATCGACTTCAGGTCTTCCACGGGCAGCCCTGGATCGATGCGCTTCAGCACTCCGGGAATCTCCCGGAGCAGGGCCAGGGCGCGTGGCGAGCGCACGTAGAAGGTCATCCCCGACACGTGCGTGTCCTGCCGCCACGGGAGATAGAACACCGCGGGCACGACCTGCTTGACATCGCTGTACTTGATGTCCGGGATGACGCCCACGATCTGGATGTTCATCGAATCGGGCCCGCTCGTGGACATGAACTTCCCCACCGCGCCGCCGCCCAGGTTGAACTTCTTCACGAACGCCTGGTTCACGACCGCGACCTGCGACGCGCTTGCATGGTCGGCCGCGGTGAACTCGCGACCGGCCAGGAGCGGGACGCCGAAGGTGGCGAAGTACCCGGTGCCGATTTCGTTGAAGCGCGAGCTGTTGTCGACGTCGGGCCCGGCCGGAAAGCCCTGCACGTTCACGTCGGAACCCCAATTGTCCCCCGCCAGGAGCGGCACGAGCGAGCTCGAGACACCGTTCACGCCCGGCACGGCGGCCAGCGCGTCTTCGACGCGGGCGTAGAGCTGCAGGGCGTGGGTGCTGTCGTAGCCGCTGCGCTCGGGAGAGAGGGCGAAGGTGACGATGCTGTCGACATGCACGCCCAGGTCCACGCGCGAGACGTTCACGAGACTCTTCATGAACAGCCCGGCGGCGATGAGCAGGGACATCGCGAGCGAGATCTGCACCGTCACCAGGGAGGCGCGGAAGCGGGCCGCGCTGCGGGCGCCGGAGATCTGGCCGGCATTGGAGCGGATCGTGGTGACCAGCTCGCTCCGGGTGCTGTGCCAGGCGGGAAACATGCCGAACACGAGCCCGGTGGCGACCGCCAGCGCGGCCGCGAACAACAGGACCGCCGGCTGCAGCGTGAATTGCAGCGTCTGCTCCGCGTCCGGCGGGAGCAGAGCGGCAATGGCATCGAGCGTCCACTTGGCCACCACCAGACTGGCCAGCCCGCCGAGCGAGGCCAGGATCACCGACTCGGTGAGCAGCTGCGCCAGCAGCTGACGGCGGCTCGCGCCCAGCGCCAGGCGCACGCCCATCTCCATCGCGCGACCCGCGCCGCGGACGAGCAACAGGTTCGCGATGTTCGCGCAGGCGATGAGCAGCACGATGCCGGTCACGCTGAACAGCATGAACAGCGGCGTCTTGGCCTCGCGATGCATGGAGCTCTGGCCGCGCCACCCCGGCGTGACGACGACCTGCTTGGCCTTGAACCGGGCCATGGTCTGGTCGCTCATGCCCTTCTGCAGCGGCGCCTCGACATCGGTCATGATGGGGTGATAGAGCGCATTCAGACCGGCGCCCGCCTGGGCCAGCGACACTCCCGGCTTGAGCCGGCCGAACAGGTAGGCCCAGTAGCTGCGGCGCTCGTCGAAGCCGCGGAAACCGATCGAGAGCAGTCCGCGCATGGTGATGGGGACGAACACGAGCGGTCGGATCCCCAGGGTCGTCCCCTCGAATCCGCGTGGGGCGACGCCCACGATCGTCAGGGACTGGCCGTTGACCAGGATGGTCTGCCCCAGCACCGAGCGGTCCGAGCCGAAGTGTGACTGCCAGTAGCTATGGGACAGGACGGTGACGAAGTTCGTCCCGATGCTCTGGTCGTCGTTCGGGGTGAGGAGGCGTCCCAGCGCCGGGCGGAGCCCGAGGGTCGGGAAGTAGGACCCCGACACGTACACCCCTCGCCCGCTCATGGGCGCGTCGCGATAGGACAGGTTGGCGCCAAAGGCGACGTGGGCGGCGAGTCCGCTGAGCACCGTCTGGGTCCGCTCGAGGTCGCGGAACATCGCGTAGCTGAACACGTCCTCGCAGTCGCCTGCCTGGCCGCACGACTGGGATCCGGGCTTGGGGCCGGGGGCCGAGAGGTTGACGAGGCGGCCGGGATCGGGCACGGGCAGCGAGCGCAACAGGATCTGGTCGAACAGCGAGAAGATCGCGGCGTTGGCGCCGATCCCCAGTGCGAGGGAGACCACCGCGACCGCGGTGACGAACGGGGTCTTGAAGAGGGTGCGAAACGCGAGCTTAATGTGCCGCATGCTGGGTCCCCTGCCGGGAGGTCGACCTCCCTACGACGGTGGCGGGGTCCACCAGGTTTCCGCCGGTGGACGCCCGCCGCTACCGTCTCGGACGGTTCGGGACGATCAGGGGGGTGGACCGCAGCCCGAGGTATTGGCCACCGTAGTCGTCGTGGTCCCGGATCGAACGACACCGTCACTGATGCGCGTCGCGGTCAACCGCCAATAGATCGTGTAGCAGCCGAAGTACGACACGAACGAAGAATTCTGGCTGTTGGCCCAGAGCGCGTAGGTGGCGCCGCCGTCATCGCTGCGGTCCCAGCGCCACGACGTCGCGGCCTGGCTGGCTGAACCGGTCAACGGGTACGTGGACTTGTTCGTCACGTTGAACGGCGCCGTCGGCGTTACGACGAACGGCGCGATGCCCGTAGCGACGAACGTCACGGGCGTGAGGCCGGGGACGCTGGCTTGGAGCGTGTTGGTGCCCGGCGCGCTGCCGAGCCGCCACGCCGGTGAGAACGCGAGGCCGAGCGTGGTGGTGACCGCCGTGCTCGATGCGAGCGACCCGCCGCCACCCGTGACGGCGAACGTCACGGTGATGCCCACCACGGGGTTGTGATTCACGTCGGTGACCAACACCGTCGGCGCGATCGGCGGGTAGGTCCCCGCGTCGGCGGTCTGATGATCGCCACCGTTGATGGCGAGCGTGCCCGAAACGGTGACGGTCCTGGTGTTCGGGTGAGTACGACCGAACAGCGTCGCCATCTGATGGATCCCCGGGTTCACCGTGGCCGTGATGGTCGTCGACCCGAACTTCGTCCCGGCCGTCAATGTCGCCGTCGGCCCTGTTCCGGTGACGGTGGCGACCTGGGGATCGCTCGAGCTGTACCCGAACGAGAAGCCCGCGGGACTAACCAGGGCTATGCACCCGATGTAGCGCAGGTCCGTGCCGGCGGCGTGCTCGAGGTTGGGACACAGCGAGGCGGCATTGGCCTTCTCGAATACCAGATTGACGACGGAGAGCGTTCCCGTCCCGCGTGGCACGAGAACCGGAGCGCTCGACAGGTCGAGACCAGTCATGATGTGTTTGTACTGGTCGGGATCGGTCGAGCGAATCCCGTAACGATAGAAGATCTTCTCGACCTCGTACTGACACAGCGTCCCGAACTGCGACGGAGCAGCGCTGCCCGACAGGTTCATCATGCAATGTCCGTTGTGCGCCACATCGAGCGAGTGGAACGGTGCGCTAGCGAACCCCAGCGCGTGCCCGGCTTCGTGCGACAACCACGTGTTGAGGGTGGGATAGAACGTGTAGTTCCCGACGCACGCGTTGACGTTTTGGTCCCCGTTGATCGTCGACCCGCTGTTGGTGGAGCACCGCGGTCCTAGCGGATCGTTGTAGCAGGTCGTGGTGGGCCCGCAGAATTTCGTGCCCGAGGCGGTGCTGGGGCCGTTGGTCCCGAAATTGACGGTGATGCTTCCACCGCCATTCACGTTTAACGCCATGTGGGGAAGGTTGAGGGATGCGCTCAACCCGACGTCCTGATCGGACAACGCCTCATTCCACTTGGCAACGACCGCTTGCAGCTGGCTGTTCAGAGCGTTGACGTTGGCCCCCGAGCTGTGCGTGCCCAGCCCGACCGTAATCGTGGCGCCGCACCCGAAGACCTTGTAGAACCCGCTGTTGCCGCCCGGCTGTCCCGATTCGTTGGTGAACAGCCCGTTGTTCGAGCACGTCGCCGGCGGCGTGAGGACTGCCCGGAGCGGCGGGAGCTGTTCGATCGCTGTGCCGTCGCCGCAAGCAATCCCGCCCACGGCGCAGGCGGCCAACGCGACCCATGCGATCCCTGCGCGATACGGACCCGAGATGCCCATGGCCGTCGTCTCCCTGTCGATGGATGCGCGCGTGCTGCGGGGATGTCCCGTGCAATGATCACACGAGACGGGGATCCGTCAAGTGAATTCGTGGTGGCAGGTTGTAGGACAATGACCGACAGCGACGACCGATCTCAGTTCGCGCGGGCGCTCCTCGCCAGGATACGCGAGATGTCGCGCACCAGATTGTGCGCGACACTGTCGTCGTGGATCCCGCCGGTGAGCACGACGAGCACGTACGGCGCGCCCGACCCCGGGTACACCACCCCCGCATCGTGATACACGACGCCGTCGATCCACCCGGTCTTGTGCGCTACGCGGGTCCCCGGCGGCACGCCGGCCGGGATCCCTTCCGCGAAATGCTGGCGCGCGAGGATGTCCAGCATCTCGCGACACGCGGCCGGTGAGGCGGCCCGATATTGGGCCAGCGCCGTGAACAACATCCCCAGGTCGCGCGCCGTCGTGGTGTTGTTCATCCCCGCGCGATACGCTTTGCCGTCTTCCACGCCGCGCAGCACCAGGATCGAATCGGCGCCGAGCGCATGGGCGGTGGCATTGGCCCGTTTCGCGCCCACGCGGTCGATCAGCAGGTTGGTGGCGAGGTTGGAGGAGACGGTCTCCATCAGGTCGATCAGCTGCCGGATCGATCGCCGTTGCCCCTCGAGCGCGTACAGCGACGAATCGGAGTCATCGGCCTTGTCGAGCTGATAGGGCGAGCTGTCCACGATCGAGCGGAAGGCATTGTGGACGGCGACCGAGTCGTCGAGCGAGAGCGCGCCCGCATCCCGGTCGCGGAACAGCTGGATCATCACGGGCACTTTCATCGTGCTCGCCGCATGGAACCGCGTGTTGGCCCCCACGAGCAGCGTGTCGCCGCTGCCGAGATCGCGGAAATAGACGCCCACCGCTCGCGCCGGGGCGAGCGCAATCCGGGCCTCGATCCGGGTGCGGAGGGAATCGAGGGATTGCCCGGCCGCCTGCGTGTTCTCAAGCGAGCCCAGGGAGATCAGGAGAGCGCACAGACCTGAGGTGCGATTCATGGCGCGGGAATATACCCTGTCCGGTGACGGGACCCGTTTGACGGCGCAGTCCGCGCAGGCCATTCTCTATCGACATGACGGGCACCTCGCCGGCGCCATTCCTGCGTGCGGATGAACAGCTTCTGCACATCCATTACTTCCGGTTCTTCACCTCTCAGGGATGTGCGCTGGGGAGTGTGGACATCGTCGTCGAGGAAGCCCTCGCCCCGAGCACACCGGCTGCCGAACGGTGCATCGCTCGGCCGCAGCACCCCCGGCTCGTACCCAAGTTGGAGTACACCATCCGTGCGGAGACCGTGGACGCCGCGCTTGCACGTCTCGTCGACCGCCTGCGCGGGCGACCGCTGACCGACGCGTTCTTCCCGACCCACTGAGCACGGCCGGCGAGCCGGAAGGAGATTCTCATGGCGGACTCGTACGCACATCCCGAGGTGCTCGTCGATACGGCTTGGGTGGCCGGTCACCTGAATGACCCTCAGGTGCGCCTCCTCGAAGTGGACGTGGACACCGCGGCCTACGATCAAGGGCATCTTCCGGGAGCCGTAGGGTTGCACTGGAAGCGCGATCTCGAAACACCCGTCGTGCGCGACATCGCATCCCGGGAGCAGATCGATGGATTGCTCAGCGTCGCCGGGATCTCACCCGAGAGCACCGTCATCCTGTACGGCGACAACAACAACTGGTTCGCCACCTATGCCTGGTGGCTGCTGAAGTACTACGGTCACAAGGATGCGCGCATCATGAACGGCGGGCGCAAGAAGTGGATGGACGAGGGACGCCCAATGACCAAGGACGTTCCGACCCCGAGGCAGACGGCTTACCGGACGAAGTCGCCCGATCCGAGCATCCGGGCGGTCCGGGATGACGTCCTCGCCGCTGCACGGACGAAGTCCTCTACACTGGTGGATGTGCGCTCCCCCAAGGAGTACTCGGGCGAGCTGCTGGCTCCGGAGGCGTTGCCACAGGAGGGGGCGCAGCGCGGCGGGCACGTGCCCGGCGCCGCCAACATACCGTGGGCAGAAAACGTCCAGGCCGACGGAACGTTCAAGCCGGCTGACCAGCTCAAGGCGCTGTACGCGGCCCGGGGTATCTTGCCCGACCAGGAGGTCATCGCCTACTGCCGCATCGGCGAGCGCTCCTCGATCGCGTGGTTCGCGCTGAAATATCTGCTGGGGTATCCCAACGTGAAGAACTACGACGGCTCGTGGACGGAGTACGGCAGTCTCATCGGCGCGCCGATCGAACGGTAGCCGGCTCCCACCCGGTTCGACGGCCCGGCTGAAAGGAAACGAATATGGTACGGCCCGAAGAGCTCGAGAGTCTGGTGGGCGAGCGCGTGATCCTGCAGCTCTCCACGGCGGCGCAAGGCGCCCCCGTCGTGGCCGGCCGGATCGTGGGGGTGCTGCGCGCCTTGGACGGCCTGGTCGTGACCATCGCCCCCGACGGTTCAGAGCCGACGGGGCACCTCACCTACCACTACCACTACGTGGAATCGGCCAAGCCGGCGGCACCTCCCAAGACATAGGTGGCGTCGTGTAGATTGCGAACGTGAGCGAGTTCGTTTTCGGCACCAACAACGCCGCCTTCGTGCAGGTGATGTACGAGCAGTACCTGCGCGATCCCGCCTCCGTCAGCGACGACTGGCGCCAGCTGTTCGACAACGGGAAGCTGGCGGAGCTGCCGGTCATTCCGACGAGCCGAAACGAAGTGCTGAGGGAAGAGGGAACGGGGAACGAGGAAGGGACCCTTCCCTCGCCCCTCATCCCTCGTCCCGCAGTCGGCCTGACGCCCATCACCGGCCCCGCCGCCCGTCTCGTCCAGAACATGGCCGAGTCGCTCGGCGTCCCCACAGCGACCTCGTTCCGCGACGTCGCCGTCGGCGCGCTCGACGCGCGGCGCAAGGCGCTCAACGCGCAGCTCGCGGTCCGCGGCCTCAAGCTCTCGTTCACGCACCTCATCGGCTACGCCATCGTCCAGGCGGCGAAACAGTTTCCGGCGATGGTCCGGGCCTTCCACGACGTGGACGGCAAGCCGCATCGCTTCGATCCCGACGGGATTCACCTCGGCCTCGCGGTCGATGTCGAGAAGAAGGACGGCGGCCGGGCGCTCATCGTCCCCGTGATCAAGCACGCCGAGGCGATGGACTTCGCGGGTTTCCACGCCGCCTACGAGTCCCGCGTCGACAAGGCGCGCACCAACCGCCTCGTGCCCGACGACTTCGCGGGCGCCACGATCACACTCACCAACCCCGGCACGATCGGCACCGTCGCCTCGGTGCCGCGCCTCATGAAAGGCCAGGGCTCGATCATCGCGACCGGCGCGATCCGCGACGTGGCGGGCGCCAGGGTCATGACGATCACGAGCACGTATGACCATCGCGTGATCCAAGGTGCCGAGTCGGGGATGTTTCTCCGGCGGTTGGATGCGCTGCTGCAGGGAGAGGATCGGTTCTACGATCTCGCCTTGGAGAGCCTCGGGGTATCGGGGAGTGGGGAGTTGAGAGTGGTACCATCCGGCCCGCCCTCGAGCGCCGCCACTCCGGTCCAGGCATCGAGCACCACTCCCCACACCCCACTCCCCCGGGATGTCGGGATGGGAGTGGAGGATCTCAAGCACGTGGCCGCCGCCATGGGGCTCGTGAAAGCGCACCGCCACTTCGGCCACATGGCCGCGCGGCTCGATCCCCTCGGCTCCGCGCCCCCCGGCGATCCGGCGCTCGACCCGGGACCGCTCGGACTCACGCCGGAGGTGATGGCCCGGATCCCCGCCGAAGTGCTGCGCATCTACGTCCCGGGAAAGACGCTGGCCGAGGCGTACCCGAACCTCCACACCACCTACTGTGGCACGATCGCCTACGAAGTCGAGCACATCGGCAGCCACGAGCAGCGTCTCTGGCTGCGACAGGTGATCGAATCCGGACTGCACCGCAAACCGCTGACCAAGGACGACAAGAAGAAGCTGTTGGCCCGCCTCACCGCGGTCGAGACGCTCGAGCGCTTCCTCCACAAGGCATACCTCGGCCAGAAGCGCTTCTCGATCGAAGGGCTCGACGTCATGGTACCGATGCTCGACCTCACGATCGAGCTCACCGGCAACGCGGGCGCGCGCGAAGTCGTGATCGGGATGGCGCACCGCGGCCGGTTGAACGTCCTGGCGCACATCGTGAACCTGCCCTACGAGACGATCTTCGCGGAGTTCGAAGGCGGCCGCCACGTGGAAGAGACGCTCACGCCGGAAGGCGGCACCGGAGACGTGAAGTACCATCACGGCGCCGAGGGCACCTTCCGCACGGCGTTCGGCAAGACGGTCACGGTCACCTTGAGTCCCAACCCGAGCCATCTCGAGGCGGTGAACCCGGTGGTCGAGGGCCGGGCGCGGGCGGAGCAGACGAGCCGCCGCGGTCCGGACGCGCACCACGACGGCACGGTGGCGCTGCCGGTGCTGATTCACGGCGACGCGGCCTTTCCCGGCCAGGGAGGGGTCGCGGAAACGTTCAACCTGGCCGGCATCAAGGGCTACACGACGGGCGGCACGGTCCACCTCATAGGCAACAACCAGGTCGGCTTCACCACCGACCCGCGCGAAGGGCGCTCCACCGACTACTCGAGCGATCTCGCCAAGGGCTTCGACGCGCCGATCATCCACGTCAACGCCGACGATCCCGAAGCCTGCCTCGCCGCGGTGCGGCTCGCGATGATGTATCGCGACAAGTTCCACGGCGACGTCGTGATCGACGTCGTCGGCTATCGCCGCCACGGGCACAACGAGGGCGACGAGCCGTCGTACACGCAGCCGCTGATGTACGAGCGCATCCGCCAGACGCCCACCGTCCGCCAGCGCTACGCCGAGCAGCTGGCCGCCGAAGGCATCATGGACGCCGCCGCGGCCCAGACCGCCACAGACGCCGCGACCGCGCGGCTGCAGGAGATTCAACAGGCGCTCAAGGCCAGCCTCGCCAAGGGGGGCGCCGTCGAAGAGCCGCAGCGTATCTCGACGCAGTCCGTGGCCGAGCCGGAGACGGCGGTCCGCGCCGAGCTGCTCACCACACTGAACGACCAGTTGCTGCTCGTGCCAGACGGGTTCACGGTGAACCCAAAGCTCAAGAAGCAGCTCGAGCGCCGCCGCGACGCCCTGGGGCCCGATGGCGGCATCGAGTGGGCGCACGCCGAGGCGCTGGCATTAGGGTCGCTGGTGTCCGAAGGGATCCCGATCCGGCTCACGGGGCAGGACACCGAGCGTGGCACGTTCAGCCAGCGGCACCTCGTGCTGCACGACGCGGTCAACGGACGCCGCTATGCGCCGATAAGACATTTGCCCGGCGCGCGCACGCCGTTCGAGCTGCACAACAGCCCGCTCTCG
Organism: Gemmatimonadota bacterium; assembly: GCA_041498155.1. GTDB lineage: Bacteria > Gemmatimonadota > Gemmatimonadetes > Gemmatimonadales > GWC2-71-9 > DASTHG01. Next base: position 11,075 of record JBGQHV010000036.1, read on the forward strand.
GAGCTGGCCTGCCTGGGCTTCGAGTACGGCTACGCCGTGGCGGCGCCGGAAGCCCTGGTGCTGTGGGAGGCGCAGTTCGGCGACTTCGCCAACGGCGGCGAGATCATCATCGATCAGTTCATCATCTCGGGCCTCGCCAAGTGGGGCCAGACCTCGCGCCTCACCCTGCTGTTGCCGCACGGCTACGAAGGCCAGGGCCCGGAGCACTCGAGCGCGCGGCTCGAGCGGTTTCTCGCCCTCGGGGCCGAAGGGAATATCCGCGTCGCCAACTGCACGACACCGGCGCAGTACTTCCACTTGTTGCGCCGGCAGGCGCGACACGGCGAGATGCGGCCGCTCATCGTCATGACGCCGAAGAGCCTGCTGCGTCTCCCGGCTGCGACCTCGCGCCTGGCGGACCTCGCCACCGGCCGGTTTCGCGCGGTGCTGGACGACGCCGCGGCGGCCGAGCGGCGCGACACGATCACCCGGCTCGTGCTGTGCAGCGGGAAAGTGTACTACGACGTCCTGGCATCCCCGGCCCGGGCGCAGAGCCCGCACGTGGCGATCGGCCGGGTGGAGCTGCTCTACCCCTTCCCCGCCGCCGAGCTCGCCGAGCTGGTGCGCCGCTACCCGAAGCTGACGGAGGTCGTCTGGGTGCAGGAGGAGCCGCGCAACATGGGCGCGCGCAAGTTCGTGCTGCCCAAGCTGCGCGACCTCACCCCGCCGGCGATCGCGATCAAAGACGTGTCGCGGCCCGAGCGCGCCAGTCCGGCCGAAGGGTATCCGGCCGCCCACCAGGCGGAGCAGGCCAGGATCGTGCGCGAGGCGCTGGGCTGAGCCGCACCACCGTCCTCGCGGCGCTCGGCTGGATCCTCCTCGACGGGTCCTGGGCGCCCGCCCCCCCGTTGCCGGAGCGGTTGCAGGAGCTGAGTGCGGCGGTGCTCCACGGCCGGCTCTACGTCGCGGGCGGCATCGACTCCACCAATCGGGCCAGCGCGCGGGCGTATCGCTTCGACCCCACGGCGAAGCGCTGGGAGCGCATCGCCGATCTCCCGGCGCCGCGCCATCACATGCCGCTCGCCGTCGTCGGCGACACGCTCTATGCCGTGGGGGGCCTGAACGCCGGTTTCGATGGGCAGGACAACCTGTGGACGTACCGTGAAGACCGGAACATCTGGGAAGCCCGCGCCCCGCTGCCGCAAGGCCGCGGCGCGTCGGCGGTCGGCGTGATCGGCGCGACGCTGATCGTCGTGGGCGGGCTCGGTCACCGGTTCGCGCATGTCGATTCGACCGCGCTGTACGATCCCGCGACGGACCACTGGCGTGGCGGCGCCCCGATCCCCACCGCGCGCGACCACCTCACCGCCCAAGCCGTGGGCGGTGTGCTGTACGCCATCGGCGGCCGGCCGGGGAATCCCGATCGCAACCTGAACGTCGTCGAGGGGTTCAATCCCGTCACGAACCGCTGGACGACCGCCGCGCCGATGCCCAGCCGCCGCGGCGGCCTCGCGTCGGCGGTGCTGGACGGGCGCATCCACACGTTCGGGGGGGAGGCCCGCGCCGCGGTGTTCGCGAACCACGAAGCGTACGACCCCGCGAGCGATCGCTGGACCGTCGCCGCTCCCCTGCCCACGGGCCGTCACGGGCTCGGGGCGGCGACGGTTGGGAGCCGGATCTATCTGGTCGGCGGCGGACCGCGGGCCGGGTTCTCCCAGACGGCGCTAGTCGAAGTTTTCGCTCCCTGACTCACGGCTGCCACTCGGTTACCAGCCGCCCGTTGCGCACCACGGCGATCAGGATCGGCTTGCCGGGAACGTCGCCCGCAGCGTCGAACGCGATCCGGCCGGTGACGCCCTCGTAGGCCGGACGGTCGTGCCCCAGCGCGGCCAGATAGTCCCGCACGGCGTCGCGATGCGCGCCGACTTGCCCGATCGCCTGCGCGAGCAGCATGATAACATCGTAGGCGCCGGCGCCGCGGTGGTCGGGACGCTGCCCGTAGGCCCGGGCGTAGGCGGTCACAAACGCGTCGTTCTTGTCGCCGGCGCGGTCGGACAGATACGTCACCGATATCCGCACCCCTTCGGCGAGCGGGCCGTCGGCCTCGATGCCGACCAGGGCGTCGCCGCCGATCACCGGCCACGTGACCCCGGTGGAGCGCAGCTCCCGCAACACCGCCTCCGCTTCCACGCGCTGGGTCGCGAGCACAAGCACGTCGGGTCCGCCCGCGCGTCGCAGGCGCGAAAGAAACGGCTCCGGAGAGCCGTGCGTCACGAGATACGGATCCTGCTCGAGCACAGTCCCGCCCAGACTGGTGAACTCGCTCACGAACGTGCGGCGCACGCCGCGCCCGTAGTCGTCGTCGGTATAAATCACCGCCGCGCGGGCGGCGTTAAGCCGTTGGCGGGCGAACCGCGCCAGCTGGGTGCCGTGGGCCAGGTCCGAGGGGCAGATGCGGAACAGCCAGGGCGAGAGCCCCGAAAGGTCGGGACTCGAGGCCGACGGCGTGATCAGGGGAATCGGGCCGCCCCGGCCGGTGTAGACGCCGAGCGCCGCCCGGGTGGGGCCGGAGGAGAGATGGCCCACGACCGCCACCACCCGATCGCTGTCCACGAACGCCTTGGCGTCGCGCACGGCGATCGCTTCCTCGCTCGAGTCGTCGGCGAACACGAGACGCACCGGGCGACCGCCGATCCCCCCGCGGTCGTTGAGCTGTCGAGCGGCGAGCTGCGCCGCGAGCCGCATCGACGCACCGCGCGATTCACTGAATGGGCCGGCCACACCGATGTAGATGGGATCACGACCCGCGGCGCAGGACACGGCGACCAGACCGGCCACGAGGTCCACGAATCGGACGAAACGCTTCACACGCTAATGTGTGAGGAAGGGCGCTGACACGCCACCCGCCCCCGAGCTATCTATACACGCACGATGGTGCCCGACCGCGTCCTCCTCCTGATCCGCTACGCCGTCTTTGCGGTGTTCGCCCTGGCCGTGCTGGTGGCGCTGGCGAGCTGGCTCGTGCGCACGCGACGCCTGTCCCCGTTCGGGCTCGTCGGGCGAGCCCTGCGCAACGCCACGGATCCCCTGATGCGGCCCGTGGAGCGACGCGTGGTGCGATCCGGCGGCAACCCCGTGCAGGCCGGGTGGTGGCTCATCATCGGGGTCGCGATCATCGGCGTCCTCGTCGTATCGCTCGCGCAATGGATCGTGAATTCGATGTCGACCCTCACCGGAACCGCGCACGCCGGCGGGCGCGCCATGCTGGTGCTGGCGATCGGCATCGTGTACGACATTCTCTTCTATGCCATCGTAGTGCGGGTCATCGCCTCCTGGCTGGGCCGATTCCGCTATTCGCCCTGGCTGCGGCCGGTGTATTGGCTCACCGATTGGATCGTCGAGCCGATCCGGCGAGTGCTGCCGGCGTTCGGACCCTTCGATTTCAGTCCGCTCGTGGCGTTGCTGGTGTTGTGGGCGTTGAAGCAGTTCGTGTTCTTGGTGCTGCTATAAAGGCGCTAATTGTGCACGTGGTGCCGCGGGCGAAGATCACGCAGGTCGCCGGCCGGCATGGGGACGCGGTCCGGATCCGGCTCGCCGCGCCGCCGGTGGATGGCGCCGCCAACGCCGAGCTCGTACGCTTCCTCGCCGAGCGCCTCGGCGTGCCGCAGAGCGCGGTGACGATCGTCCGGGGTGCGACCGCCCGGCGCAAGACAGTCGCCATCCTCGGCGTGACCGCGGAAGCCGCGGGCCGGGTCCTCCTCGAGGAGCCATGAGACTACTCAAGACGCTGGTCAGCTTCGTCGTAGGAACGCTCGTCGGTGTGCTCGGCAACCAGCTGTTCGGCGCGTTCGGGATGATTCTCGGATTCGTCGCGGGCGGCGTCGCCGCCTGGTGGGTTGTCAGGCGCCTGGGCTACTGATGGCTGACGTCTGATGTCCGATCGCTCGACTTGAACACCCGGTAGAGGTAGACCAGCGACGGCACGAGCACGGCCGCGCCGAGGACCAGCGCGGGGAGCACGAGGCGCAGGGTCGCGGGCGGCGCGGCCGCGTCGGCGATCGACAGATCGGGCGGGATCAGGTAGGGATACTGGCTCGCCACCCACCCCCAGAGAATGAGCGAGACCTGGATCGCCGCGGCGGCGCGCGCCAGCCGATGGCGCCGCGTCCACAGCGCGGCGAGCGCCGCGACGGCGGCCAGACCGGTCGCCGCCTGAAACGGCAGCGCCCACGCCGAGCCCATCAGACCATGCCGCATCAGCGGCGCGGCCGGCCGGGCGACGAGCAACGCCAGCCCCGCCGCGACGCCCACCGCCACTCCGGCGGCCAGCGCCCGCCTGCGGAAGTCTTCGCGCAGATCCCCTTGGGGCGCTTCGAGCGTCAGGTACACGGCGGCCAGAAACGCGAAGCAGCACAGCGTGAACAACCCGATCGCGAGCGGAAACGGCGCCAACCACGGCGCGACGTAGCTCGCCACGAACCCTTCCCCCTTCCCGCTTCCCCCTTCCCCAACGGCGCCCGATGCCACAGCGCCGACGGCGACGCCAAGCAGGATCGGAGTGACCAGACTCGCCACGGCGAACACGCGCCCCCAGCGTCGCTGCACCACATCGCGGTCGCCGCCGTAGCCGCGAAACGCGAATGCCGACCCGCGCAGCACGATGCCGACGAGCACGCCCGTGAGCGGGAGATTCAACGTCACGGCGAGCCGCGCGAACGCCGCGGGAAAGCAGGTGAAGAGCAGCACCACCGCGAGGATCAGCCAGACGTGGTTCGCCTCCCACACCGGGCCGATCGCAGCGGCCACGAGATCCCGCTGTGCCATCTTGCGCCGGCCCGAAGCAAAGAGATCCCACACGCCCCCGCCGAAGTCCGCCCCGCCCGAGAGCACGTACGCGTTGAGCGCGAGCACGAGGACCCCGGCGAGCGCGTCCGCCGCCGTCATCGCCCGGCTCCCGGGACGCCGCGATACTCTCCGGTGTGCATCGGGCTCCGTACGATCTGCCGCGACAGCAGCACCGTCACGACGACGGCCAGGAACACGTAGATCAGCGCGAACACTCCGGTGCGCCACATCTGCCCCGGCATCGGCGTCACCGCATCTGCGGTCCTGAGGACGCCGTAGATCACCCACGGTTGGCGTCCCAGCTCGGTCACCATCCAGCCGGCTTCGATCGCCACGAAGCCGAGTGGAGCCGCCAGGACGGTCGCCCAGAGGAAGCCGCGTCGCGTAGACAGGTCGGCGTTCTTCCGGGCGAGCCAGGCGGCCCACAGCGCGACCAGCGCCATGTACATCCCGCACGCCACCATCAAGTCGAACGACAGGTGCACCGCGGGCAACGCCGGCCACAGCTCCGGGGGCACGGAATCGAGTCCGCGTACCACCGCGGTAGGATTGCGAAAGGCGAGCAGCGACAATCCGTAGGGGAGCTCGAGGCCGAACCGGGTGCGCCGCTCGGCCGCGTCGGGCCATCCCCCCAGCGTGATCGGCGCGCCCGATCGCGTCTCGAACAGCGCCTCCATCGCGGCGAGCTTCACCGGCTGGTGGCGGGCGAGGTGACCCGCGGCGTAGTCGCCCGAGAGCGGTTGGAGCACGGCCGCCGGGGCCCCGACGAGCAGCGCGATGACCAGCGCGTGCCGGTGGAACGGCGAGCGGCGGCCGCGCAGGATGAGCCAGGCGTGGACGCCGGCCACGGCGAACCCCGTCGCGGCGTAGGCCGCCAGGGTCATGTGGAGCACCTGGGGTAGCGCCGCGGCGTTGGCCATGGCCGCGAGCGGGCGCACGTTGGTGATGCGTCCGTCCACCAGGTCGAATCCCGCGGGCGCGTTCATCCAGGCGTTGGCGATGACGACGAACACGCCCGACAGCGCCCCGCTCACCGCCACGAGCACCCCGGCCGATTGGTGCGCGCGAGGACTCACGCGCTCCCAGCCGTAGAGATAGATCCCCAGGAAGATGGCCTCGGTGAAAAACGCGAAGCCTTCGAGCGAGAACGGCATCCCGATGATGGGACCCGCGACGCGCATGAACCCGGGCCACAACAATCCGAGCTCGAACGACAGCACCGTGCCCGACACCGCGCCCACCGCGAAGAGAATCGCGGTGCCCCGCGCCCAGCGCTTGGCGAGATCGAGATGGACCGGATCGCCCGAGCGGCGCCAGCGACGCTCGGCGACGACCATCAGCACCGGCATCGCGATCCCCACCACCGCGAAGATGATGTGGAACGCGAGCGACATCCCCATCTGGACGCGCGCCGCGGCCAGATCGGTCATGCCGCTACCCGCCGAGCTGTGCGAGACGGTCCTTGAGCCGCTGGAACATCGGAAACCGCGCCACGAGTCCGCGCAGGATGGCGCGCGCCGAATCGGGCTGGCCCGCCGCCGCCCAGGCGTCCGCCGCCAGCATCCCCGCGCGAACCGCGAGCCGTGGGTTGTCGGTCGGGAGGTGGAGCGCTTCCAGCGCTGCGAGGGCCCCCCGGGCGTCTCCCCGATCCCGCAGGATCGATTCGACGCGTACCAGGGCGACCGCCGTGTCGCCGGGCGAGCGGCGCGCGAGCTCGTCGATCAGCGCCGCCGCGCCCGCCGATTCATGCCGCGCGCGGTCCACCATCGCCTGCTCGTACAGGCCGGCCGCGAGCAGGTGCGCGATGTCCGTCGTATCACCGGTGCGGAGGCCGGGGCCGCCGGCATAGGAGTAGACGAGCTGGCCGCCCTTGGCGCCCGTCTCGTATACCGCGTAGCCGCCCACGAGGCCGACGAGTGCCGACGCGACTTCCACCCACCGGCGCAGGCCGGGGCGAACGCGGGCGAGCACCAGGGCCAGCACCTCGAGGGCCGCGACCGCGAGGAAGATGGTTCGGGTGCGCTCCCCCCACTCTTCGTGCGCCTGCACGGCGGCGGCGACGCCCGGGATCCGTTCGATCGGGCCGTGCGCCTGCGTGCCCGACGTCGCCGCCAGCACGGCGGCGATCGCGCCGCACAGGAGCGCCGTCGTCGCGGCGGGCCCCGCGAAGAGGACCTTGCCGGTGAGGGAGATCCAGCGCATCACCACGCCCACCAGGAGCAGGACGATAGCGAAGTGAACGATCTGCGGATGGAACGAAGCAATGTCAGGCATGGGAGAAACTTATAGTAGATTCATGACTCCATGCCACCGACCCTTCGCTCCCTGATCGACGATCACGGCGTCCACCTATTTGACGGCGCCATGGGCACGATGCTGTACGCCAAAGGCTTCTTCCTGAACGTCTGCTACGACGAGCTATCCGTAAAGCAGCCCCAGCTGGTGCGCGAGGTCCACGAGGAATACGTCCGCGCCGGCGCCGAGATCATCGAGACCAACACCTTCGGCGCCAACCCCGTGAAGCTCGGCGCTCACGGCCTCGCCGACCAGACCGAGCGGATCAACCGGGCCGCGGCAGAGCTCGCCCGGGCGGCGGCGGGAGACCGCGCCAGCGTCGTCGGGGCGATCGGCCCGCTCGGGCTGCGGCTCGAGCCGTTCGGCCCTACCTCACGCGACGAGGCGCGCGACCTGTTCCGCCGCCAGGTGAACGGCCTGCTCGCCGGCGGGGTGGACGGGTTCGTGCTGGAGACGTTCAGCGACGTCGAGGAAATCCATGCCGCGCTGCGGGCGGTGCGTGAAGCGTGCGACCTCCCCGTCGTCGCCCAGATGACGGTGGGGACCGACGGACTCACGTCCTACGGCACCGCCCCAGAAGACTTCACCGGCCAGCTCGCCCAGTGGGGCGCCGACGTCATCGGCGTCAACTGCTCCGTGGGCCCCGCCGGCGTGCTCGAGGCCATCGAGCGCATGGCCAAGGTCACCGACCGGCCGCTCTCGGGTCAGCCCAACGCCGGGCTCCCCCGCGACGTGGGTGACCGCAAGATCTACCTCGCGAGCCCCGAGTACATGGCGAGCTACGCGCGGCGGCTGGTGGAGGCGGGCGCGCGCTTCGTGGGTGGGTGCTGCGGCTCGACCCCCGAGCACATTCGCAAGATGCGCGACTACCTGGCGAGCGTGGCGCCGCGCCGCTCGAGCGTCGTCGTGTCCAAGCACGACGTCACCGCCCCGGCGGGCGTCACGCCGCTGCCCATCGACGAGCGCTCGCGCTGGGGGCGGAAGCTGGCGCACGGGGAGTTCGTGACGAGCGTCGAGATCGTTCCGCCCAAAGGGGTGGACCCGAGCCCGATGCTGGTGCAGTGCCGCACCCTGAAGGACGCCGGTGTCGACGCGGTGAACGTCCCCGACGGCCCCCGGGCGCAGAGCCGCATGGGGGTGTTGCCGTCCGCGATGCTGATCGAGCGCGAGGTCGGGATCGAGACGGTGATCCACTATTGTTGTCGCGACCGCAACCTGCTCGGCATGTTGTCCGACATCCTCGGCGCCGCGGCGGCCGGGCTGCGCAACATCCTCATCATCACGGGCGACCCGCCCAAAATGGGTCCCTATCCCGACTCGACCGCCGTCTTCGACATCGATTCGATCGGGCTCACGAACCTCGTCTACCGCTTGAACCACGGCCTCGACCCGGGCAACAACCCGATCGGCGGGCCGACCCGCTGGGTCATCGGCGTCGGCGTGAATCCGGCCGCCGTGGATCCCGATCGCGAGCTGTCGCGCTTCCACTGGAAGGTGGACGCGGGCGCCGAGTTCGCCGTGACGCAGCCGGTGTTCGATCCGCGCCAGCTCGAGGCGTTCCTGGGGCGCGTCGAGTCGTACCGGATCCCGATCGTGGCGGGCATCTGGCCGCTCCTCAGCCTGCGCAACGCCGAGTTTCTGGCCAACGAAGTGCCCGGGGTGTCGGTGCCTGAGGAAGTGCTGGCCCGGATGCGCGCCGCGCAGGATAAAGGAAAGGACGCGGCGCTGGCCGAGGGCGTCGCGATCGCCCGCGAGATGCTGGCCCGGGTGCGCGGCATGGTGCAGGGCGTACAGGTGAGCGCACCGTTCGGGAAGGTCGAGGTGGCGTTGGAGGTGTTGGGGTGAGTCCATTTGTGTATGATGAAGGGGTGCGCCCATGACCAATGAGTCTTCGGTGAAACACGCCGACCAGGTGCCGGCTCAGCCGGTGACGGCCGGCAAAGACACGACGCGGCAGATGCTGATCGGCCCCGACGAGGGACCGCATTTCGCGCTGCGCCGCTTCATCATGCAGCCGGGCGGCGGCATGCCGGCCCATACCAACATGGTCGAGCACGAGCAGTACGTGCTGCGCGGCCGGGCCCGCGTGGGCATCGGCGATCGCGTGCATGACGTACGCGCCGGCGACGTGGTCTACATCCCGGCCGGGACGCCGCACTGGTACGAAGCGCAAGCGGGCGAGCCGTTCGAATTCCTGTGCGTCGTCCCCAATCTGCCCGACAAGACGGAGCTGGTGGGAGGCCGCTGAGATGCCCACTCCCGCCGCCCCGGCGGTGCAGGATTTCTACCCTGAGGACTTCGCCCACTGCTACGGCTGCGGCCGCCTGAACGATCACGGGCTGCAGCTCAAGTCCCGCTGGGACGGCGAGGAAACCGTTGCGCGCTTCACGCCGCGGCCCGACCACACCGCCCTGCCGGGCTTCGTGTACGGCGGGTTGATCGCCTCGCTGATCGATTGCCACGCCATGGGAACCGCCGCCGCGGCGACGCTGCGCGCCGCGGGCCTGGACGTGGGCAGCAGCCCGTCGCCCCGCTTCGTGACCGCCGCCCTCCACGTCGACTATCTGAAGCCGACGCCGCTCGGCCCCGAGCTCGAAATCCGCGCCCGCGTACGCGAGCGGACGCCCCGCAAGGTGGTGATCGAATCCACCGTCTCGGCGAACGGCGTGGTCACCGCCCGGGGAGAAGCGGTCGCCGTCCCCCTGCCGCCGTCCATGCTTCCGGCCGAGGGAGGTACCGCATGACCGCCCCCCACGCCACCGCGAGCGACCAAGCCACGGCGCGCAAGCCGCGCGATGACGAGATCGACACCTACGGACTGACGCACACGGGCAAGGTCCGGAAGGACAACCAGGACCATTTCCTGATCGCGGCGCTGCATAAGCAGATGGAAGTCCACCTGACGAGCCTGCCCGACCGCTCCCAACTCGCGGCCGCCGAGCGGCTCGCGTTTCTCGCGATGGTGGCCGATGGCGTGGGCGGCGGGCTGCGCGGAGAAGAAGCGAGCCGTCTCGCCGCCGAGACGATCACCCGCTACGTGACGCAGAGCCTGCAGTGCTACTACACGGCCGATCCGACCGACGAGCGGAGCTTCCCCCAGGCGCTGGAGGATGCGGCGTTGCTCTGTCACATGGACATCTCGCGCCAGTCGCAGGACGATGCCGAGCGGGCGGGCATGGCCACGACGCTCACCCTCTGGCTCGGCGTCTGGCCGCGGGCGTACCTGCTGCAGGTGGGCGATTCCCGCTGTTACCTGCTGCGGGGCGACGAGCTCACACAGATCTCACGCGATCAGACGATGGCGCAGGATCTCCTCGACCAGGGCATCCTGACCCGCACCGACGTGCTCAACACGCGCTGGGCGCACGTGCTGGCGAGCGCGATCGGCGGCCCGGCGGCGGCGCCGGTCGTCACGCGGCTCGATCAGCGCTGGGGTGACGTGGGTCTGTTGTGCAGCGACGGCCTCACCAAGCACGTCCCCGACGACCGCATCCGCGAGCGACTCCAGTCGATGACGTCGGCCAAGCAGGCCTGCGAGGCGCTGCTGCAGGACGCCCTCGACGCGGGCGGCAGCGACAACGTGACGATCCTGGTCGGCCGCTCGGTCCGGAAAGACTAGAACCCCAGCCAGAAGTTCATCTTCAAGAGGAAGATGTTCTCGGCCGGTCCCCGGAACA